>NZ_JAUYTS010000194.1 GCF_030695085.1 Falsiroseomonas sp.
CGTGCTGGTGCTGCCGGCCGGGCTGGACCCGGATGAGGCGGCGGAGACGGCGGGCGCCTTCCGCCTGCTCGGCTGCCGCCATTTGCTGCCGACAAGGCTGGACAGCGCGCGCCGCCTCGGCAGCGTGCTGGCCGCCGCCGCGGTGGGCCTGCCCCTGACCGAGGCCGGTACCGGGCCGGATGCCTCGGGCGGGTTGGAACCCTTGACGCCGGAGGGGCTGGCGCAACGCCTCGCGACCCCTGTGAGGCAGGAGAGAGCATGACGGGACGGATCATCGCCGTCGCCTCCGGCAAGGGCGGCGTCGGCAAGACCTGGCTGTCCATCACCCTCGCGCATGCGTTGGCCGAACAGGGCCGCCGCGTGGTGCTGATGGATGCCGATCTCGGGCTGGCCAATGCGGATGTGCAACTCGGGCTGAATCCCGGGCGCGACCTCGGCGCGGTGCTGGGTGGCGTCGCGGTGGAGGAGGCGGCGCAGGCGCTGCCGGCCGGGTTTCACCTGCTGGCCGGGCGGTCCGGCAGCGGGGCGCTGGCCGGGCTGGCGGGCGCGGGGCTGGATGCGGCGCTGGCCTTGCCGCAGCGCCTGGCTGCGCGCTTCCAGGATGTGGTGGTCGATCTCGGCGCGGGGGTGGAGGCGCCGCAGCGCCGCCTGGCCGCGCTGGCGGATCTGCTGCTGGTGGTGGCGACGGAGGAACCGACCAGCCTGACCGATGCCTATGCCGTGCTGAAGCTGCATGCGCAGGACGCGCCGCGGGGCGATGCGCGGCTGGTGGTGAACCTGGCCGGCACGGCGGCCAGCGGCCAGCGCACCCATGCGACGCTCGCCGCCGCGGTGCGTCGCTTCCTGGCACGGGACCTGCCCCTGGCCGGCGTGGTGCGGCGGGATGCGAAGGTGCCGGATGCCATCCGCCACCAGACCCCGCTGCTGACCCGCCACCCCGGCTGCACCGCCGCGCTGGATGTGCGGGCGCTGGCCCGGGGGCTACACGCGGCGTAGCACCAGCAACACCCCGGCCACCGCCACGCCCTTCTCCTGCCGCAGCGGCGCATCCTGCCGCGCCAGCAGGGTGAGCCCCGAAGCGGCGGCCAGCGCCAGGACATGCGCGGGGTCGTGGCGGTAGCGCAGCCCCTCCCCCAGTACGAAGGAGGCGCCCTGCCCGGCCGCTGGTTCAAGGGCCTCGATGCTGAAGGCCGCCACGCCCCCCGGCACCAATGCGCCGGCGATGCCGGCCAGGGCGGGGGCGAGGTCGCCCAGGTAGTTCAGCACATCCACCGCCGCCACCAGATCGAACCCGGCCCGACGCGCGGCCAGGAAAGCCGCCAGATCGGCCTCATGCAGCGCGTCGTACAGCCCGCGGCGGCGCGCTTCCGCCAGCATGCGGGGCGACAGATCCAGACCTTCCAGCCGCCGCGCCCAGGGCTTTAGCGCCAGCCCCGAAAGCCCGGTGCCGCAGCCAAGGTCCAGCACCCGGCGACCGCCATCCGGCGCGATGCCCTGCTGGGCCAGCAGCGCCGCCAGCAATGCGGGCGTGCGGTAATGCAGTCGGTCCTGGAGGTCCTGGTCGAAGCGTGGCGCGTATTGGTCGAACAGGTCGCGCACATAGGCGGCCGGCGCGCGGTCCGGCGCCGCTTCCGCCCCCAGCGCGGCCAGCAGGAAGCGTGCCTGCGCGGCAAGCCCCGGCGGCAGGCCGGGCAGCGCCAGCACGCGCCGCGCCGCATCCTCCGCACCATCCTGCCCGGCCTCGCGCAGTGCATGGGCCAGGGCGAGCCAGGGCTCCGGCGCCTGTGGCGCGATCTGCACGGCCTGTTGCAGCGGGGCGATGGCCGCCGCCGCCTGGCCCAGCGCGCACAGCGCTTGGCCGAGGTTCCGCAGCGCCGTCGCATCCGCCGGGCGCCGGGCCAGCGCGGCGCGCAGCGCCTCCACGGCCGGTTCCAGCTGCCCGGCCTCGGCCAGGGTGGCGCCCCGATTCGCCAGGAAAATCGGGCTGTCCGGCTGCACCGCCAGCGCCTGGGCGGAGAAGGCCAGCGCCGCCGCCAGATCGCCGCGCTGGCGGGCCGCCACCCCCAGCAGGTTCAGCGCATTGCCGTCCCCCGGGCGCAGCTTCAGCACGCGGCGGTACAGCCGCTCCGCCAGCGCCAGGTCGCCGCGCTGGTGCCGGGCCGCCCCCTCGCGCAGCAGGTCGTCAGCCGATGCTTGCGCCAAGCCCTGTCCTTCCGCGATGCTGTCGGCGCATGTCCTCCCCCTCCGCCTCCGCCTCCGCCGCCGCCTCGCGTGACATCCGGGTGGATTTCCTGCGTGGCCTGGCGCTGTGGTTCATCTTCATCACCCACACGCCGGGCAATCTGCTGGCTCACGGCACGCTGCGCAACGTGGCCTTCTGCGATGCGACGGAGGTCTTCGTGCTGCTGGCGGGCTATGCGGCCGGCATCGCCTATGGCCGCATGCTGGAACGGGATGGCTGGCCGACCGCCGCGGGCCGCATCGTCGGCCGGATGGGCACGCTGTATGTGGCGCACATCTTTCTGTTCGTGGTCTTCGCCGCCCAGGTCGGCTTTTCCGCCGCCGCGCTGAACCAGGCGGCCTATCTGGACGAGCTGCACCTCGACCCCTTCGGCCAGGAGCCCTACCGCGCGCTGCTGGAGGCGCTGCTGCTGCACTACCAGCCCGCCTTCCTGGATATCCTGCCACTCTACATCGTGGTGCTGGGCCTGTTCGCGCTGAGCCTGCCGCTGATCCGGCACCCGGCCTGGCTGCTGGGCCTTTCCGCCACGCTGTATGTCGCCATCCGGATCAGCGGCTTCAACCTGCCGAACTGGACCGGCGGCTCCTGGTTCTTCAACCCCTTCGCCTGGCAGTTGGTATTCACCATCGGCGTGGTGCTCGGCCGCGCCGATCCGGCGGTGCTGGCGCGGCGCCTGCCCTGGCACCGGGGGCTGGCGGTGCTGGCAGGCCTGTTGCTGCTGGCCTGCGCGGTGGCGCTGAACCTGGTGTGGCACGGGCCGGGCTTCGGGCTGTACGCGCCGGAATGGCTGGCGGCCGCCATCGCCACGGTGGACAAGGCCGGGTTGCATCCGGCGCGGCTGGCCTCCGTCCTGCTGCTCGGCTGGCTGGTGGCGCATCTCATCCCGCGCCAGGCGTCCTGGCTGTCGCACCCGGTGCCGGCGATGTTCGTGCTGATGGGGCAGCAGGGCCTGGCGGTCTTCTGCGCCGGCATCTTCCTGTCCTTCCTCGGCCGGCTGGCGCTGGAAATGATCCCCGGCCTCACCGGGCAGGTGCTGGTGAACCTGGTGGGGCTGGCGGCGCTGATCGCGGTCGCGGTGGTCTCCGCCTGGTATGGCGGAGAGGGCAAGCGGTCGCGCAAAACCCCCTTGCCGGCCACGTCCGGGATCGTTACGCCATGAGCGCCATGCCCCGCAAATTTCAGCCCTGGCTGCCCCTGCTCGCCCTGGCCGGCGCGCTCGCCTGGACCCCGGCGCGGGCCGGGGACGTGGCCTGCGGCGCACCGGCGGAGGCGATGGAAGCCGCACCGATGGCCGGCGTCTTCGCCGCCCTGTCGCATACCGATCTGCGCATCCTGGTGGTGGGCAGCGCCTCCACCCAGGCCGGCGGTACATCCGGCCCCGCGGCGACCTGGCCGGAGCGGCTGGGGGCGGTGCTGGGCGAACGGGTCGCGCCGGTGACGGTGACGGTCGCGGTCTATGGCCGGCGCGGCACCACCGCCACGGATCATGCCCGCATCCTCGCCGAACAGGGCCCGCGGCTGCGGCCGCACCTCGTCATCTGGCAACTCGGCACGGTGGAGGCCGCCCGCGGCCTGCCGGTGGAGGAGATGGCGGAGACGGTGCAGAACGCCGTGGCCCAGCTTCGGGCGGTGCGGGGCGAGCGCACCGATGTGGTTCTGGTGGACCCGCAATTCTCCCGCTTCCTGCGCGCCAATGCGGATGTCGAAAGCTACCGCAACTGGCTGCGGGTTTCCGCCGCGGCCAGCGGCGCGCAGCTTTTCAGCCGCTGGGCCATCATGCGCCATTGGGTGGAGACGGAGAAGCTGGACCTGGAACGCGCGCCAGCCTCTCAGCAGGTGGCGCTGGCGGACCGGCTGCATGATTGCCTGGCGAAGGCGATGGCGGAATTCATCCTGGATGGCGCGCAGCGCGGGCGGCGAGCGCGCCCCTGACCGGGGCCAAGGAACCCCAGGGCGCCGGCTGCGCTCTCATCGCATGATCCTTTTCCAGCATCCTCCCGCAAGGCCCCAGCTTCCGCCGCCCGGTGGGGCGGCGTTCGATCGCTGGCTTCAGGACGAACTCACCCGACGCTACGAGAGCGCCCTGGCGGAGCCGGTGCCGGAGGCGTTGCTGCGCCTCCTGCGCGAGACGCACTGAGACGCCGCACCGCACGCCCGCGCACCGCCGTGATCGCGCCCCGGAAGTGACGGATACCGCCCCCGGCCCGAGCGATCAGAACAGCCCTTCGATGCGGCCCTCCGCATCCAGGCCGATGGTCTCGGCCGCCGGGCGGCGCGGCAGGCCGGGCATGGTCATGATCTCCCCGCACACCGCGACAACGAAGCCCGCGCCGGCCGAAAGCCGCACATCGCGCACCGGCAACGTATGGTCCACCGGGGCGCCCAGCGCGGTGGGGTCGGCGCTGAAGGAATATTGCGTCTTGGCGACGCAGACCGGCAGGTGGCCGAAGCCCTCCGCCTCCCACCGCGCCAGCTTCTGGGCGGCAGGTGCCGGTATCGCCACGTCGCGCGCCCGGTAGATCTGCTGCGCGATGGTCCGCAGCTTGTCTGCCAGCGGCATCGCATCCGGATATAGCGGCTGGAACCGCGCGGCCCCGGCGGCGATGCGGGCCTGCACCGCCTTCGCCAGTTCCTCGGCCCCAGCCGCGCCATCCGACCAATGGGTGCAGAGGACCGCCTGGGTATCCAGCCGCGCCATGGCGGCCTGCACCGCAGCGATCTCGGCCGGCGTGTCGCTGTTGAAGCGGTTCAGCGCCACCACCACCGGCAGGCCGAATTTGTGCATGTTCTCGACATGACGGGCGAGGTTGGCCACGCCGCGTTCCACCGCCGCCACATCCTCCCGCCCCAGCTCGGCCTTGGCGACGCCGCCATGCATCTTCAGCGCGCGCACCGTGGCGACGATGACGCAGGCGGCAGGGTTGAGCCCCGCGAGGCGGCACTTGATATCGAGGAACTTCTCCGCGCCGAGATCCGCGCCGAAGCCGGCTTCGGTGACCACCACATCGGCAAGGCCCAGGCCCATCCGCGTGGCGACCACGCTGTTGCAGCCATGCGCGATATTGGCGAAGGGCCCGCCATGCACCAGCGCCGGGGTGCCGGCGATCGACTGCACCAGGTTGGGCGACAGCGCATCCCGCAGCAGCGCCGCCATGGCGCCATCCGCCTTGATGTCACGCGCCGTCACCGCCGTGCCGTCCCGCCGGCGGCCGACGATCATGCGGCCCAGGCGGTCCTGCAGGTCAGCCAGGTCGCGCGCCAGGCAGAACACCGCCATGACCTCGGACGCCACGGTGATGTCGAAGCCATCCTCCCGCACCACGCCCTGGGTGGCACCGCCCATGCCCACCACGCAGTCGCGCAAATTGCGGTCGTTCATGTCCATGGCGCGGCGCCAGGATACGCGGCGCGGGTCCAGCCCCAGTTCGTTGCCCCAGTACAGGTGGTTGTCCACCATCGCCGAAAGCAGGTTGTTGGCGCTGGTGATGGCGTGGAAATCGCCGGTGAAATGGAGGTTGATGTCCTCCATCGGCAGCACCTGGGCATAGCCACCGCCGGTCGCACCGCCCTTCACCCCGAAACAGGGGCCGAGCGAGGGCTCCCGCAGGCAGATCATGGTGTTGGTGCCGAGCGCGTTCAGCGCATCGCCGAGGCCGATGGTGGTGGTGGTCTTGCCTTCGCCGGCCGGGGTCGGGCTGATGCCGGTGACCAGCACCAGCGCGCCGGGCGGCCGGGCGGAGGCCTCGGCCACGAATTGCGTGCCGATCTTGGCCTTGTACTTGCCGTAGGGCTCCAGCGCCGCATCGGGGATGCCGGCGCGGGCCGCGATCTCCGTGATCGGGCGCAACGTCGCCGCGCGGGCAATGTCGAGGTCGGTGGCCATGCTGGTGCTTGCTCCCTGCGATGTCTCCGCGCTTATCGGGACATAGGCATGGGAGCAAGCCATGCCGTTGCCTTCAGCGCAGCAGCGCGAAGCCCAGCGCCATCAGCAGCACGAGAAGGCCGGTGAGCGTGGCCAGGAGAATGGCGATCCTGCGGCGCATCGGGTCCTCCTCAGGCCAGCTCGAAGATTTCGGTCTGGATCTGCCGCGCCGGGATGCCCATGCCCAGCAGCGCCTGTTCCGCCGCCGCCGTCATCGGCGTCGGCCCGCACAGGAAGCAGTGCAGATGCGGGCGGGGTTCGGGCGGCAGATGCCGCTCCAGCACCTCCCGCGTCACGAAGCCCGTCTCGCCCTTCCAGCCCTCCGGCGGGTCTTCCAGGATGTGGATCAGGTGCAGGTCGAGCCGCGCCCGCAGGGCCTCCAGCTCCTCCCGGTAGGCCACATCCTCCCAGCCCTTGTTGCCGTAGAACAGCCAGACCGGCCGCCGGTCGCCGCGCGCGGCCAGGCTGCGCAACATGCTCAGCATCGGCGTGATGCCGACGCCGCCGACGATGCCGACGATGCCCTCCGCCGCCTTCTGCCGGTCGATGGAGAACACGCCATAGGGCGCGTCGATCCAGGCCGGGTCACCGGGGCGGACCTCCCCGATCCGGCTGGTGAAGTCGCCCAGCTCCTTGATGCCGAATTCCAGCCGCGGCAGGGATTCAGGCGCCGAGGCGATGGTGAAGGGATGCTCGCGCAGGCCGAAGGGCGAATTGCGCAGGGTCAGCCAGGCAAACTGGCCGGGCAGGAAGCGGCGCAGCCCGGCATGGCCATCCGGCTCGATCGCGATGGTCCAGACATCGTTGCGGCCGGGCCGCACCTCCACCACCCGCCAGGGCTCGCGGGTCTGCCGCATCGGCTTCACCAGCCGGACCCAGACCAGCAGCACCAGCCAGGACAGCGTCGCCAGCAGCCATAATGTCCGGTTCATCGGGGATGCGGTGAAGTAGCCGATGCCGATGATGTGGGCGACCGCCGCACCGAAGCCCAGCGTCGCCAGCACCACATGCAGATAGCGCCACAGCCCATATTCCAGCCGCAGCAGCTTCCGCCATTCGGAGGTGACGACGGCGAGCCCGAACAGCAGCAGCGCCGCGCGCCCCGCCGTCAACTCCCAATCCGCCGCGAAGGGATTGATGGTGGGGCCCAGGCTTTCCTCGTACCACAGCCACAATATGCCGAAATGCGCCGCCACGAGCGCAAGCGCGATCCAGGCCAGATAGCGATGGAACAGGTAGATGATGTCGACGCCGAAGGGCGAGGTCATCGGGCGGATGCGCGCGGTCAGGGCAAACTGCACGCCCATCATCGCCATGCCGGCGAAGCCGAGCGCCATGGAGAAGTTCCACCAGAAATCGCGCCCCGGCGGCACCTCGCCCAGGAACAGCAACGCCTGCGGCGTCAGCACCAATACCAGATAGAGCGCAATCCAAGCCGCCTGGCGGAACGCCATGCCTTTCTCCCTGCCGATCCCCTTCCGAACGCAGCGGCGCCGGTCTCGTTCGCCGCGTGGTGACCTCGCCGGTTGCCGGCGGCCTTTCGCGCCACAGCGATGCCCGGCATCATCCCGGCAAAAGACCACCCTGGAGGATGTCCCATGCTGCGCCGAACCCTGCTGTCCACGCTTGCCGCCACGCCGCTGCTGCCGGGCCTCGCCCGCGCGCAGGATGCCGCCTGGCCGACCCGGCCTGTCACCATCATGGTGCCCTTCGTCGCCGGCGGCCCCTCCGACATCATCGCGCGGACCATCGCCAACCGCATGGGCCAGGCGGTCGGCCAACCCGTGGTGGCGGAGAACCGCGCGGGGGCGAATGGCGAGGTCGCGGCACGGCTGGTGATGCGGGCGCCGGCGGATGGGCACATGCTGTTCGTGGGCTCGATCGGCGTCTTTGCCATCAACGCCGCGCTGCGGCCGAATCTCGGCTACGACCCGGTGCGGGATTTCGCGCCGATCACCATGGCCGTCACCACGCCGAACGTGCTGGTGGTGAATGCCGAGAAGGTGCCGGCGCGCACGCTGGATGAGGTTGTTGCCTGGCTGAAGGCGCAGGATGGCCGCGCCAGCTACTCCACCTCCGGCGTCGGCTCCTCGGACCATCTGACGATGGAATTGTTCAAGCAGCGCACGGGCACGGATGTAACGCATGTGCCCTATCAGGGCGGTGCCGCGGCGGCGACGGACCTCATCGCCGGCAATGTGCAGATCTCCTTCCAGAATCTCGGCACGGTGGCGGCGCATATCCAGGGCGGGCGGCTGCGCGCCATCCTGCTGACCAGCGCCACGCGCAGCCCCGTGCTGCCGGATGTGCCGACGGCGGCGGAGGCAGGGCTGACCGATTTCGTGGTGACATCCTGGCAAGCCGTGATGGCGCCCGCGGGCCTGCCGCAGCCGGTGCTGACGAAAGTGCATGCCGCGACCGTGGCCGCGCTGCGCCACCCGGAATCGGTGCAGCGCCTGAACGCCATCGGCTTCGATGTCGTGGCCAATTCGCCGGATGACTATCGCAGCTTCCAACAGGCGGAGATCGCGCGCTGGCGCGAGGTGGTGCGCAGCGCCAATATCCGGGCGGAATGATGCAAACCGCATGACCTGCATCAAGGATTGGTGAGGAAGCCAGGACCAGAACACCTCCGCGGCCGCGCACGGTGCGCGTCGCGGAGAAAGGCTATTGGCTATGATTCGGAAGATCTGCGCAGCGGCCCTGGTGGGTGTGGTCGCGGCGATGCCGGCGATGGCGCAGGATGTGCGTGGCAAGCTGGCGGGCGATATCGTGCTCGGCGTCGGCCTCATCGGCGTGCTGCCCTCCAATGGCGGCAACACCACCATTGGCGGCGAGCCGCATGTGAGCGCAACGGCAACCCCGCAGCTCGACCTCACCTATTTCATGACGCCGAACTTCGCGGTGAACGTCATTGCCGCGACCTCGCGCCATGATGTCTCCGTGCGCGGGCTGGCGGGCGGCAACATCGATCTCGGCCGCGTCTGGGCGCTTCCGCCGACGGTGACGCTGCAATATCACCCGCTGCCGGCCAGCCGTTTCAGCCCCTATCTCGGCGTCGGGCTCAACTACACGGTGTTCTATGGCGAAGGCGGCGGCCGCAGCGCCGGCATCACCAGTGTCGATGTCGAGAATGCCTGGGGCGTCGCGGTGAATGCCGGCGTGGATTACGAGATTTCGCCGAACCTGCTGGCGAATTTCGATGTGAAGCGGCTGTGGCTGCGGCCTGATGTCAGCGTGAACCAGGGCGCCGTGCGGGCTGAGGCGAATCTCGACCCCTGGATCATCGGCACCAGCATCCGCTACCGCTTCTGATGTGACGAGGGGGCGGGGCAGCCATGCCCTTCCCCCACCGCCGGCGCGCCCCATCTGCGTGCCATGGCCAGTCCCTGCATCGATATCTGCCGTTATGACGAAGACACCGGCTGGTGCTTCGGCTGCGGCATGCTGAAGCCCGAGAAGAAAAGCTGGAAGAAGGACAAGGCGGAGCGCCCCGCGATTCGTGCCGCGCTGCCCCAACGCCTTTCGGCCCTCGCCAATGCCGGCCACAGGACCGGCACGGCAGCGGCGAAGAAAAAGAGGAAGGCCTAGGCGGCGGCGCGGGTGCCGACGCCCATTTCCTGCAGCACCGCCTCCGCCTGCTTCAGCGCGAAGCGGATATCCTCCTCCCCGATCGCACCGATGCAGCCGAAGCGCATGGACGGCTTCAGGGTTGAGGAGAAGTCGGACAGGATGACGCCGCGCGCCTTCATGCCGCGCTGGAAGGCCTCGAGGCTCCAGTTCGGATCGACCGGCTGATACACATTGACGATGATCGGCCCCTGGTGTTCCGGCGCGACATAGGGCGTGAAGCCCAGCGCCTTGAGGCCCGCATACATCACGTCCCGGTTGCGGCTGTAGCGTGCGAGCCGCGCCGGCTGGCCGCCTTCCGCCTCATAGATCTCCATCGCCTTGCCGAAGGCCCGCAGCGCCTGCACCGCCGGCGTGAAGCGAAAACTGCCCCAGCCATTCTTCAAGGCGTGATCATAAACGTCGGACAAATCCATGACCCAGGACCCGGCCTGGCCGCGGCAGGCTTCCAGCCGCGCGATCGGCGCCACCGCGAAGCCGAAGCCCGGCAGGCCTTCGAGGCATTTGTTGGAGGTGAAGACCACCACATCGCATTCCGGATGCGCCTCCAGGCTGAAGGGCAGCGCGCCGAAGCCGGAGACCGCATCGCAGATCATCCGCCGCCCCGCCGCGGCGATGACCGGGCCGAGGATGTTCGGATCGTTCACGATGCCCGTGCCGGTCTCGCTCACCACCAGCGCGACCTGGCCGCAATCCGGATTTTCGGCCAGCGCCTGGGCCAGCCGCTCGGCCGGCATCGGCGCGTCATCCGGCCCATCCAGCGCCACCACCACGCGGCCCGCACTCTCGGCCAGCCGGGCCAGGCGGTCCGCATAGCCGCCATTGCGCACCACCAGCAGCTTGGCGCCGGCCGGCACGAAGGTGCGGATCGCGGCCTCGATGATCATGTGGCCGCAGCCGGGCAGCGGCAGCGACACATGCTTGCCCTCCACCCCGCCGGCGATCTTCACGATGCGCGGCCGCATGGCGGCGTATTCGTCGCGGAATTCCTCGTCCCAGGGGGCGATGTCCTCGGCCATGCAGGCGCGGACCTCGGGGCGGGTCTGCACGGGGCCGGGAATCAGCAGCAGCATGGGTTTCGCCCTTCGGATTGCACCCCTGGCTATACCACCAGCGCGTCGCCCAGCAATTCCCGTCGCAGCTTGCGCAGGATGGCTTCGGCGAAATCGATGTAGTCGGCGCAGGGCATGGCGAAGGACCCCGGGCCGCCCACCACCTCCGCCAGGTAATGCTCCAGCAGGTCCGGCTCCTCGTTCAGCAGGGCCAGGCCGTTCACCGTCAGCCCCGCCGCCACCGCCAGGTCCCGCACCGGCCCGGGCGGGCGCCCGGCATTGTGGCGGCCATCGCCCGAGACATCGAGCACCAGGCGGGTCGGATCCCCCGGCGCACGGGCCAGCACGGCGAGGCCCGCGGCCATCCCCTCCCCGATCGCCGTGGCGCCGGGGCGGGGCATGCGGGGCGTGTTCTCGATCGCGTCGGCCAGGGCAGCGGCGGAGGCCGCATCCGCGATCCGGGTCCAGCCCACCGCCAGATCCTGCTCGCCGGGGCCGGACCACAGCAGCAGCGCCACCGCCGCGGCACCACGCGGGCCGGCGGTGGCGGCGGCCAGGATGGCGGGGTCCCGGAACGCCGCCGCGGTGCCGCCGGCCATCAGGCCGAACTCCGCGTAGTCCACGCTGGCCGAGACATCCATGGCCAGGCACAGCGCGATATCAACGGCCGCCATCGGCAGGTTCCCACTCATTAACGAGTCGATTGCATGACGCCCGGGCCGATGCCAGCCTGGGCCGGTGATGTGTGACAGGAGCGCAGGATGATCGGCAGGCGTGGCATTCTGGCGGCGGGTGGCGGGCTGTTGGCCGCACCGCTCGCATCGCCCCGGGTACTGGCGCAGGCCTGGCCGGCGCGTCCGATCCGCATGATCGTCCCCTACCCGCCCGGTGGCGCCACCGACGCCATGTCCCGCCTCGCCGCGCAGAAAATCCAGGAGAAGATGGGGGTCCCGGTGGTGGTGGAAAACCGCTCCGGCGCCAATGGCCAGGTCGGCAGCAATGCCGTGCTCCAGGCCGGCGCGGATGGCTACACCATCCTCGGTTCCGCCTCGATCCACGTCATGGCGCGCAGCGTGATGCGGAACGTGCCCTATGACCCCGTGACGGATTTCGTGCCGCTGGCCCGTACCGCGCGCGGCCCGCTGGTCCTGGTGATGAGCCCGCAGCGCCCGCAGCGCGACATCCCCGAGATCGTCGCGGCCGCGAAAGCCGAACCGGCACGCTGGTCCTTCGCGACATCCTCGCTGGGTTCGGCCGGGCATCTCGGCACGATCGAGTTCAACCGCGTGACCGGCGCCAATATCGAGATCGTCGGCTATCGCGGCACCGCGCCGGCGCTCACGGATGTTGCCGGCGGCAATGCGCATCTGATGTTCGACCCGGTGCTGGCCACGCTGCCCATGGTGCGCGGCGGGCAGCTGCGCGGGCTGGGCATCGCAACCGCGGCGCGCACACCCCTGGCCCCCGACCTGCCGACCATGGCGGAGGCCGGACTGCCGGGCTTCGAATTCTATTCCTGGTACGGCGTATGGGCCCCGCGCGGCGTGCCGGCCGAGATTGTCGCGCGGTACAATGCCGCGCTGGTGGAGGGCATGCGCGACGCCGCCGTGGTCGAGCGCCTGACCGGCCTCGGCTTCGAAGCGGTGGCGGAAAGCGTGGCCGAGGCTGAGCGCTTCATCAATGCCGATGTCGCCCGCAACGTGGAATTGCTGCGGATCGCGAATTTCCAGCCGCAATAGGCGCGGCAGCCATCAGGCCGGCTGCGATACAGCCGGCCGCAGCAGAACCGGCCACGAAGCTGTCACACCGCGCCTTCTGGCATCCGGCGGCCACCCGCCCTATCACCTCCTCAAGCCGGGCGTTCAGCCCTGGTGCGCGGAGAGGGTCTCCATGGATGGGATGAAGCACGGCCACGAAGCAAGGCAGGCGCCCGTCGCCTGCAACCTCACGGCTAAGTGACAAGCCCTCTGTGAAGGATCCCCGGGCCGTGCTACCGCTTATCGCGGGAAATGGCTTCCCGGCCGAAAGCGCCGGGCTGGGGAAGGAGTGGGCGCGTCATCGACGGGCTTCAGGATTTGTCGCACGCCGATGCGCCTGCCGCGCATCCGGTGCCTGTTTCGGAATTGGTCACCGGCATCGCCCGAGATTGGCCGACGGATCGCTTGACCCTCGGGGAGCTCATGCAAGCCCTCGGGGCACGCGGCTACGGCGTGCTGATCGTGCTGTTCGCCCTGCCGAACCTGCTGCCGATCTACATCCCCGGGCTCAGCCCCATCTTCGGCGTGCCGCTGCTGATCATCTGCGCGCAGCTCGCCTATGGGCTGCCATCCCCGAAGCTGCCGGTCATGCTGACACGGCGGTCGATGCGGCGGTCCGACCTGCGGTTGATCGCGGCGAAGTCGTTGCCCTGGCTGCAACGCGTCGAACGCTTCGTGAAGCCGCGCCCCTCCTGGCTCACCAGCCGGACCGGGGAACGGATGATGGGCGCCTATGGCGTGGTGCTGGCCGCCATCGTCTGCATTCCCCTGCCCTTCACCAACGGCCCACCGTCGCTCGCCTGCATGATCATGGCGATCGGGCTGATGGAGGAGGATACCCGGACCATCCTGGCCGGCGCGCTGTTCGGCATTTTCGGCATCTTCATCGGCCTGTCGATCATCGGCAGCGTCGGCTGGATGCTGGCGGCCGGTTTCGCCTGGCTGTTCGGGCTGAGCTGACCACCTGCCCCACCTCAGCACCATGAAGCCGGAGCCGATGGCAGACGCGGATACGGCACCGATTTCCCGCATCGTGGCAGAGGTGGCGGCCGCCTTTCCGGGCGAGCGCATCAGCCTGGGCGAATTGGCGCAGGCCTTCGGCGACCGCGGCTTCGGCCTGCTGCTGCTGCTGCTGTTGTTGCCCGGGTTGCTGCCCGGCATGGCCACCGTCTTCGGCACGCCGTTGCTGATTCTCGGCGTGCAGATGGGACTCGGGCTGCGCGTGCCGAAGCTGCCCGCCATCCTGGCCCGCCAGACCATCAAGCGGTCCGACCTGCTGCGCCTGGCCTCCGTTTCCTCCAAGGGGCTGGGGCGGATCGAGAAATACGTGAAGCCGCGGCCGGGCTTCTTCACCTCCCCATTGGGCGAACGCATCATCGGCTGGCTGACCGCCTATGTGGCGATCATGCTGATCCTGCCCGGTCCGGGCACCAATGGCCCGCCGGCCTTCGGCAACATCGTCATGGCGCTCGGGCTGATCGAGCATGACAGCATCGTCACGGGCTGGGGCGTGGTGCTGACCATCGCGGGCTGCGTCTTCGCCACGGTCATGCTCGGCCTGCTCGGCTGGCTCGGGCTGCAGGCGCTGGGCTGGATCTTCTGAGCGCCCGATTGTGCGCCATCACGCCCCGGTGGTAACAGTGCGTCATGCGACGGTGGCCCGCAAGGGCTGAAACGGGAACGCGCGAAGGCCCGGTGGCGCAATCCGCCGAGCCACGTCCGCGGCTGCCCCCGCAACTGTAGGCGGAGAGATCGTCTCCCTGACGCCATTGGGTCCATCGGGCCCGAGAAGGCGGGGACGGTCCTTCGGGAGGATCCCTCCCGAGCCTCCGCGAGCCAGGAGACCGGCCGGCGCAGAGACGTCACGCGCGTGCCGGGCGGGGTGCACCGGCGCAACGGAACGACAGGCCACTGGTGGGCATGCCCCGCCGGTATCCGCTCGTCTCCGCCGGCGGCGACGACGCCAGCCGCCGCGTTGCCCGCAAGGGTGGCGTGGCTTGTCGTCTGATCGCACGGAGGATTCCCATGCGACTTCTGTCCACGCTCGCGGCCGCGCCCATCGCGCTCGCCCTGCCCTTGCTGCTGTCCACCACCGCGCTGGCGCAGCCCACCCTGCCGGAGACCATCGTCACCGCGACCCGCATCCCCACCGATGCCGAACGCGTGCCGGCCGCCATCACCGTGCTGACCCGCGCGGATATCGAGGAACGCGGCTACCAGTCCCTCGCCGAAGCCCTGGCGACGGTGCCGGGGATGAACATGGTGCAGGGCGGTGGCCTCGGCCAACAGGCCAGCGTCTTCATCCGCGGCACCGCCTCCCGCCATGTCCTGGTGCTGCTGGATGGCGTGCCGGTGAACGATGCCTCCGAGCCCAATGGCGCCTTCAATTTCGGCAATGAACTGCTCGCCGATATCGAGCGGATCGAGGTGGTGCGCGGCCCGGGCTCCTCGCTCTATGGCTCCGGCGCCATCGGCGGCGTCATCAACCTGGTGACGCGCCGCGCGCCGGAAGGCGTGCCGCTGCAGGTCTTCGGCGACCTCGCCGGCGGCAGCCAGGGCACCGCCCGCGGCGCGCTGGGGGCCGCCGGCAGCCTGCGCGGCTGGAACTACCTGGTGGTCGGCCAGGGCCTGACCACCCAGGGCAGCGACGCCACCCCGCGCCGCTTCACCAACGACACGAGGGAAACCGAATCGCTGCGCGCCGGCGCCGGCACCGCCCGCTTCGGCTGGTCGGGCGGCACCACCAGCATCGAGGGCCTGCTGCGCTGGCGCGAGAACCGGCTGGACCTGGACAACATCCCGAATGACGACCCGAACTACACCGGCAATGACCGCCGCTGGTATGGCCAGCTCCGCGCCGAGACCGGGCTGTTCGACGGTGCCTGGACCACCGGCCTGCGCGCCGCCATCACCGAGGACCGGCGCCGCTACCTGAACCTGCCGGATGCGCGCAGCAGCGCCTCCACCGACGATCTGTATCGCGGCACCCGCCAGGTCCTGGATTGGGGCAATCGCGTGCGGCTCGGCGATCTCGGGCCGTTCTCCGCCGCGGGCATCGCCTTCGGCGTGACGCATGAGCAGGAAAGCGTGGAGGCCAATTCCGGCTCCCCCAGCTTCCGCACCACCACGGATGCCTCGGCCAGCAACACGGCGGTACATGCCGGCATCCAGGCGCAGCTTGGCCCGCGCCTCGATCTCTCGGCCGGGCTGCGGCAGGATTTGGCGGATGACTATGACGGCTTCCTGTCCTGGCGCACCGGCGCGGTGCTGGCGTTGCCGGAAGTGTCCTCCCGCCTGCGTGCCTCGGCCGGCACCGCCTTCAAGGCGCCCTCGCTGTACCAGCGCTTCGGCCGCATCGGCAGCTTCTTCCAGGGCAACCCGAATTTACAGGCGGAGGACAGCTTCGCCTGGGAAATCGGCACCGAGACCGACCTGCCGCTGTTCGGCCGCACCGATGGCGTGACCGCGAGTGCCACCTATTTCAACACGCGCACCAACAACCTGATCAACTTCAACCGCGCCTTCTCCAGCCTCGAGAACATCGAGAAGGCGAGCAGCCAGGGTGTCGAGCTGGGGCTGGTGGTGCGGCCGGCGCGCTGGCTGGATGCGCGGCTGGGCTGGACCATCACGCAGGCACGGGACCGGGTGGCGGATGCACCGCTGGCCCGCCGCCCGCGCAACGTGGTCAGCGCCGGCGCCCGCATCTCGCCGACGGACCGCATCACCATCAGCCCGGAGATGCTGTTCACCGGCCCCTCGCCGGAGACCGCCTCCTATACCGACAGCGGCGCCTTCGTCTCCGGCGTGAACTACAACAAGTCGGGCACGGTGCTGAACCTGACGGCATCCTACCGCGTGACCAGCGCCATCACCGGCTATGTCGAGGGGCGCAACCTGGGCAACAGCCGGTGGGAACCGGTGAACGGCTTCGTCACGCCGGGCCGCAGCCTGCTGGTCGGCACGCGCTTCACGTTCTGAGCGCGACCGTCAGGCCGCGCGCTTGCCGCGCGGCTTGCGGACCGATGCCGGCTGGGCCTCGGCCTCGCCGGCATCGGCGACATCCTTGCTGCCCTCCAGCGCCGAGAGGAAGCGCCGGCACCAGATGCTGGCGGAGCCCGCCTTCACGGTGGCCCAGTTGCGGGTCCAGCGATCCAGCCGCTCATCCGCCGGCATGTCCATCGCCGCATCGAGGGCTTCGGCGATGTCGTCGGGGTCGAGAGGGTTGACGATCAGGGCGCCATCCAGCTCCACCGCGGCGCCCGCGAAGCGTGACAGCACCAGCACGCCGGGGTCCGCCGGGTCCTGCGCCGCGACGTATTCCTTGGCCACCAGGTTCATGCCATCGCGCAGCGGCGTCACCAGGCCAATGCGCGCCATCCGCATGAAGCCAGCCAGCGTCGGCCGGGCGACGGCGCGGGTGATGTAGCGGATCGGCGCCCAATCCGGCTCCGCCATCTGGCCATTGATGCGCCCGACACCTTCATCCAGCTCGCGCCGCAGCGCGCGGTACATCGCCACATCGCCGCGGCTGACAGGCGCCACCTGCAGGAAGGTGATCTTGCCGCGGTGCCGCGGAAAACGCTCCAGCATCGCGCCGAAGCCGGCGATCCGTTGCGGCAGGCCCTTGGTATAGTCGAGCCGGTCCACGCCGATGGCGAGCGAGCGGCCGCCGAGCGAATCGCGCAGCCGCACCACCTCCTTCGCCGAGGCGCGCTGGGCGGCCAGCTTGGCGAAGCCGATGGCGTCGATACCGATGGCGAAGGCGCCGACGCGCATCGCCACATCGCCCTTGCCGATCGCGATCAGCGCGGCGCGCAGATTCTCCGCGTCGTCCTCGGTCTGCGTGCCGATGGTGTCCACCGCCTCCAGCGCTTCCAGCAGCTTTTCGGCATGCGGCAGGCCGTTAAAGACGGAGCGCGGCGGGAAGGGCACATGCAGGAAGAAGCCGATGCGCTGCCTGCAGCCCAGCGCACGCAGTTCCGCAGGCATTAGGAACAGGTGGAAGTCATGGATCCAGACCGTGTCATCCGGCTGCAGCAGCGGCGCCAGGGCCTGGGCGAAGGCCAGGTTGGTGCGCTGGTAGCCGGCGAAGTCCCGCCGGTCGAAGCGCGCAATGCCGAGGCGGTAGTGCAGCACGGGCCACAGCGCCGCGTTGGAAAAACCCTGGTAGTAATGCTTGTAGTCGTCATGCCCGAGGTCGAGCGTGGCATAGGTGGTGCGGCCATGCTGGGCGATCGTGGCTTTCGGGCCGGTCTCCGCCGCCGTCTTGCCGGACCAGCCGAACCAGACCGCATCCCGGTTGGCCAGGGCATCCTTCATGGCCACCGCCAGGCCGCCGGCGGTGGCACCGCCTTCCTTCGGGTCGGGCACCCGGTTGGCGACGATGACGAGGCGGCTCATGCCGCGGCCCCGCGCGCATAATGCCGGTCCAGACCGGCCAGCCAGTCCCGGAACACCGGTGGCGTGCCGAACACATCCTGAAGCCGCAGCCCCTGGCCGCCGGCGGCGCGCGCCACCGCCATGCCGGCTTCATCGGTCACGTCGTCACCGACGAAAACCGGCAGGCGCCCGGCGAAGGGGCTTCGCGCCATCAGGCTGGTCACCGCGGTGCCCTTGGAGACGGCGCGCGGCGTCACTTCCCAGGCCATGCGGGCCGGCATCAGCACGAAGGCATCCGGCGCTTCCGCCACCAGGGATTCCAGCAGGGTGCGGGCGACCGGGCCGGCTTCCGGGGCCTGGCGGAAATGCAGCACGAAGCCATGCGCCTTGTCCTCGATGAAGGCGCCGGGAAAGCTTTCGGCCAGGGCTGCAAGGCGCACGCGCCAGGCGGCGGGGGGCGAGGGCAGCGCGGGTTCCTCGAGCGGGCCATGCGGCACCGGGCGCAGCACCGCGCCATGGCTGCCGACCTTGGCGATGGGAACCGGGAGGAAATGGTCGAGTTCCGCCAGCGGGCGGCCGGAGATGATGGCGAGTGCACCATCGAGATGCGCCGAGAGACGCTCCAGCAATCCGGGCAGGTCGGGGGGGACAATTACGGCGTCCGGTCGTTCGGCGATCTCCACGAGAGTGCCGTCGAAGTCGAGGAACAGCGCCGCGCGTTCGGGTGGGTGGGGTAAATCCTGCATACCGCAGCCTAACACGACGGCAGCATTCCGGTTACCATGCCCTCACGTGATCGTGAGGCGCATGCCGCCCGCCCTTGTCATCCTGCCGCCATGTTACGGTGGATGCGGGAATCGCCAAGGGAGAATTGCCCCATGCCAGAGGTGCCGCGCACCACCATCAGCCGGGCCGAAGGCGCCCATTTCGAGACCGGGCTGCGAAGCTTCTTCGCCTATCGGGACCTCGGCGTGCGGGCGGCCACGGGCGGCGCCTTCGGTGCGCATGTGATCCGCGCCGTGCCCGGCACGGGCGCGGCGCCGCAATGGCACACGCACGAGCTCGGCTTCCAGCTTGTCTATGTGCTGCGCGGCTGGGTGACCTTCACCTATGAGGATATCGGGCAGGTCACCTTCCGCCCTGGCGACAGCGTGCTGCAGCCGGCCCTGGTCCGCCATGTGGAGGTGGCGCATTCCGAGGATCTGGAATTGCTGGAAATCACCAGCCCCGCCGACTTCCCCACCCGAACCGTCGATCCACCCGGTTCCCCCTGAACGGGTTCTGCGCTATCCTTGCCACTTCGCGGGCGTGGTGGAACTGGTAGACGCGCCGGACTCAAAATCCGGTTCCGAGAGGAGTGTCGGTTCGATTCCGACCGCCCGCACCACTTTTTCCTGGCGCGACGCCGCCGGCCAGCCCCATCGCGCGGATGCGTTTCCGCTCCGCCGCATCTCCCGCTCCCGCCGCGCTGGCTTGACCTGCCGCAAGGCGCTTCCACCCTGCCTGGCCCAACATGAATCTGTCATCATGGCCAAGCCGAGGGAGGAAACATCATGCGGGACCGCCTGATCGCCGAGATCATCCAGGGCCAGAACCCCCTGACCCTGCCGCCCGACGCCACGCTCGCCGCCGCCTGCGAGGCCATGTACCGGCGCCGCGTCGGCGCGGTGATGGTGGTGCGGGATGCCGACCTGCTGCTGGGCATCTTCACCGGCCGGGATGCGGTGCGCTGCCTGGCCGAGGGCCGCAAGCCCACGGCCAAACTGGCCGATGTCATGACCCGGCAGCCGGAGACGGTGACGCCGGAGCAGCATGCCAGCGACGCGCTTCGCCTGCTGAATGATGGCGGCTTCCGGCATTTGCCGGTCTGCGAGGATGGCCGCGTGCGCGGAATCCTGTCCCGCTACGATTTCCGCGCCGCGGAACATGCACAGCAGGATACGGAGAACGGCTTCTTCGAGAACCTGCGCTGAGTCATCACGACCCCGTCACCGCCTGCGCCAGATCAAGGTCCGGAGTCCCCGGCCGGTTCGAAGATACCCAGATAAAGGCTGCCAGCTGCAAGATACGGGGAACGCGCCATGGCCCAGTTCGCACCACCCCTGCCTACCCAGCCGCCCATCCAACAGGCCGAACCGGTCACGCTGTCGCCCGGTGACAGCGTGGCGGAAGCCTGTCACGCCATGCAGCGCCACGGCACCACCGCGGTCCTGATCGTCGGCGTCGGGGAACGACTGCTCGGCATCTTCACCGGCCGCGATGCGGTGCGCTGCCTGGCCGAAGGCTGCGACCCGCAGCAGACGCGGGTGGAGTGGGAAATGACCCGCAGCCCGGTCACCATCCCGCCCGACCTGCCGATGCAGGAGGCGCTGCGGGTGTTCGAGGCAGCGGGCGTTCGCCACTTGCCGGTCTGCGTCGATGGCCGCCCCCGCGGCGTACTGCGGCGCGGCGCCGGCACCCGTCCGGCATTTCCGCCGGAGCCGAAACTGCCCTAGCCTCGGCCGCATGACCCGCCGCGCCCAACTCGCCCGCCAGCCTTCCGGCCCCCGCAGCGCGTGAGGCGCCTCGGCCGCTTGCTGCGCCTTGTCCTGCTGGTGGCGCTGCTGGCGCCGCCGGGTCTGATCCTGGCCTACCGCTTCATCCCGCCGCCGGTAACGCCGCTGATGCTGATCCGCGCCGCGCAGGGCCATGGCCTGCAGCGTGACTGGGTGCCCTTTGCGGCCATGGCGCCGGCGCTGGCGCGCTCCGTCATCGCCGCGGAGGATAATCTGTTCTGCCGCCAGGCGCTCGGCTTCGATTTCGGCGCGCTGCGGGAACAATTCCGGGCGTGGCAGGCGGGGGACCGTCCACGCGGCGCCAGCACCATCACCATGCAAACGGCGAAGAACCTGCTGCTGTGGCCGGGGCGCGACCCGCTGCGCAAGGCGGTGGAGGCCTGGCTGACGCCGCAGGTGGCGCTGCTCTGGCCCAGGCAGCGGGTGCTGGAGGTGTATCTGAACATCGTCGAATTCGGCCCGGGCGTGTATGGCGCCGAGGCCGCGGCCCAGTCCTTCTTCAACAAGCCGGCCGCGCGGCTGACCGCCCAGGAAGCCGCGCTGCTCGCCGCCGTGCTGCCCAGCCCGCTCACCTGGTCCGCCGCCGAACCGACGCCGAGCCTGCGCCAGCGCGCTGCCATCATCGAAAGGCGCGTGGGGCAGCTCGGCCCGCTGCTGGATTGCGCCGCGCCCGGTTAAGAATCACTCGCAACTCCGGGTGGCCTGCCGGACCGCCGCGCTGGACAAGGCGGCCGGTTCGGGCGAAGAGGCGCGCTTCGCGCATCGCCCCCACTCCGCCCGGAGCCTGTTCCCCATGACGTCCCCGGTTTTCGACCGTATCGCCGACATCATCGCCGAGAACAGCGAAGTGGCGCGTGACAGCATCACGCCGGGCGCGCATGTCATCAACGACCTGGGCATCGACAGCCTGGATTTCCTCGACATCGTCTTCGCCATCGACAAGGCCTTCGGCATCAAGGTGCCGGTCGAGACCTGGACGCAGGAAGTGAATGCCGGCACCGCGCCGGCCGAGCAGTATTTCGTCATGGGCAACCTCGCCCAGCGGATCGAGGAGCTGGTGGCCGCCAACCAGGCCAAGGGCTGAAATCTGGGTCACGGGGCACGCGCCATGCGGCTGGAATATTTCCAGATGGTCGATCGCGTGGTGACGCTGGGCGCCGACCACATCACGGTCGAAAGCCAGGTGCCGGAGGCCAGCCCGGTCTTCGAAGGCCATTTTCCCGGCTATCCCATCGTTCCCGGCGTGCTGCTGGTGGAGACCATGGCGCAGACCGCCGGCTGGCTGCTGCTGGCGATCGAGAAGCTGGAACGCATGCCCTTCCTGCTGAAGGTCAATGGCGCCAACTTTCGCGGGTTTGTCGGGCCCGGCGCCAAGCTGGTGGTCGAAGCCAAGCGCACCCATGACGGCTCCGGCTATGCGGTGGCGGAAGCGCGCATCCTGGCCGAGGGCAAGCGCATCGCCGATGCCGAGATCACCTTCCGCATCATGCCCTTCCCCGCCGAGGCACTGCGCGAGGCGATGACCGCGACCGCCCAGCGCATCGGCCTGCCCAATTTTTCTGGGCCGGAACATGGCTGACATGGACATCTGGATCACCGGCCTCGGGCTGGTTTCCGCTTCCGGCGAAGGCCGCGCGGCGCATCTGGCGGCGCTCGCGGGCAGCGCCCCGGCGCCCACGGATGCCGAAAGCCACGCCCCCTTCCCGCTGCACCCTGCCCCGGCGCTGGAACTCGACCGGCAGATCCCGAAAAAGGGCGACCAGCGGCAGATGGAGCCCTGGCAGCGCCTCGGCACCTATGCCGCGGGCCTGGCGCTGGATGATGCCGGCGCGCGCGCGCTGGTCGGCGAGATGGACCTGATCGTGGCCGCCGGCGGCGGCGAGCGTGACCTGGCTCTGGATGAAAGCGTGCTGGCGGCGCTGGCCGGCCTGCCACGGGCCGAGGCCGCGACGCAGTTGAACGCGCTGCTCGCCGGCGGGCTGCGGCCCACGCTGTTTCTGGCGCAGCTTTCGAACCTGCTGGCCGGCAACATCTCCATCGTCCATGGCGTCACCGGCGCGTCCCGCACCTTCATGGGTGAGGAACAGGCCGGCGCCGATGCGGTGCGGATCGCGGCGGCGCGGCTGGCCGAAGGCCGTGGCCAGGCGGCGCTGGTCGGCGGCGCCTTTGTCGCGGCGCGCTGGGACCTGATGGTGCTGTATCATTCGGCCGGGCTGCTGCGGCAGGGCGGATTCGCGCCGGTGTTTTCCCGGGCGGAGGCGCCGGGCGCCATCCCCGGCACGCTCGGCGCCTTCCTGGTGCTGGAGACGGCCGAGAGCGCCCGCGCCCGTGGCGCACGCGGCCTGGCGCGTATCATGGGCGTTGCCTGCGAACAGGCACGGCGCGATGCCGCCGATGGCAGCGCCGCCGCCGCCACCCGCGCCTTCGCCCGGCTGGCGCTGCCGGAAGCTCCGCTGACCGTGCTGTCCGGCGCCACGGGTGTCGCCGGGCCGGTCGCGGCGGAACGGGATTTCCTGGCGGGCCTCGGCCGCGACATCACACTGCGCGCCGCGGGCAGCCGCCTCGGCTGGGGGGTGGAGGCAAGTTTCCCGGCCAGCCTGGCGCTGGGTGCGCTGATGCTGGCGGAGGGCGTGCTGCCACCTGCGCTGGAGGAGGCCGAGGCGCCCCTCGACGCCCCGCCGACCGACCTGCTGGTGACCGGCTTCGGCGCCTGGCGCGGCGAGGCGCTGGCCCATCTGCGCGCCATTCCGGCGGAGGATCAGCCGTGAAAGTGTCGGATGGTCGGAGGGGCGAAGGCCCCGGAGAGCTGAATCGGCCGCAGCAAAGCGATCTTGACCATCGCGGCCGCCCCATTGTCGCCGTCACCGGCATCGGCCTGGTCACGCCGCTCGGCTTCGGCGTGGCGGCGAATTGGGCGGCGCTGCTGGCCGGCACCTCCGGCATCCGCCGCATCACCCGCTTCCCGACCGACCACCTTCGCACCACCATCGCCGGCACCGTGGACCTGCCGGAGGAAGCCGATGGCCCGGCGCTGACCGCCACCCCCCGCGTCGCCCGCATGGCCGCGATGGCGGCGGAAGAAGCGCTGGCCGAGGCCGGGCTCGGCGGTGGCGATTTCCCCGGCCCGCTGATGCTCGGCATGCCGCCGGTCGAGGTGGAATGGCCGCACCGCTTCGAACTCGCCCGCCGCGTGGCGCCGGAGCCTGTCGCCTACAAGGCGCTGACCCTGGCCGCGACCGGCTGGCCCACACTGTATGAGACAGCGGCCTTCCAGACGGTGGGGGAACAACTCGCCGCCCGCTTCGGCACGCGCGGATCGCCGGTTTCCGTCACCACCGCCTGCGCCACCGGGGCTTCCGCCATCCAGCTCGGCGTCGAGGCGATCCAGCGCGGCGAGACAGAGGCCGCGCTCGCCATCGGCGCCGATGGCACGGTGCAGCCAGAGGCGCTGATCCGCTTCTCGCTGCTCTCGGCGCTGTCCACCCGCAACGACGACCCGACCGGCGCCTCCCGCCCCTTCGAGAAGAACCGGGGCGGCTTCGTGATGAGCGAGGGCGCGGCCTGCCTGGTGCTGGAAAGCCTTTCGCACGCCCGCGCGAGAGGGGCATCGATTCTTGGCGTCGTGCGCGGCGCGGGCGAGAAATCGGACAGTTTCCACCGCACCCGCTCCAACCCCGATGGCAGCGCGGTGATCCGCGCCATGCGCAACGCCATCGAGGATGCGGGGCTGACGCCGGCCGATATCTCCTACGTCAACGCGCATGGCACCGGCACGCCGGAGAACGACAAGATGGAAAACCTCGCCATGCGCGCGGTGTTTGGCGAGGCGGCGCCGCCGATCTCCTCCAACAAATCGATGATCGGCCATACGCTCTCGGCCTCCGGCGCCATCGAGGCGGCGTTCAGCCTGCTGGCGATCCGCGACCAGATGCTGCCGCCCACCATCAACCATGTGGAGCCGGACCCGGCGATCACGCTGGATGTGGTGCCGAACGTCTCCCGCGCCGCGAAGGTGGGGAATGTGCTGTCGAACAGCTTCGGCTTCGGCGGCCAGAATGTCTGCCTGGTCCTGAGCGGAGAACCCACCTGATGCGCGCGCTGCGCCTGCATGGCGACCGCGATCTGCGGCTGGAAGACATCGACGCCCCGCCGCCGCCTGGTGAGGGCGAGGTGCAGTTGCGCATCCGGGCCATTTCGCTGAACCACATCGATGTCTGGGGCTGGCGCGGCATGGCCTTCGCCCAGCGCACCCTGCCGCTGGCGGTGGGCGCGGAGGCCTCGGGCGAGGTGGTCGCCGTCGGCGCCGGCGTCACCGGCTGGAAGGCCGGCGACCGCGCCGTGCCCTATGGCGCGCGCACCTGCGGCCATTGCGCCGCCTGCCGCGAGGGCCGCGACAATTTCTGCGAGAACGTCTCGGGCGTTGCCGGCTTCCATGTGGACGGTTTCGCGCGCGAACTGGCCAACGTCCCCGCCCGCCTGCTGGTGCGCGTGCCGGAGGGCGTGCCCTTCGAGGAAGCCGCCTGCGCCACCGTCACCTTCGGCACGGTCGAGCACATGCTGTTCGACAACGCGCAGCTCAAGCCCGGCGAGACCATCCTGATCCAGGCTGCCGGATCGGGCATCGGCTCCGTCGCCATCCGCGTCGCCAAGGCGCATGGCTGCACCGTGATCGCGACCGCCGGCGATGACGAGAAATGCGCCAAGGCGCAGGCGCTCGGCGCCGACCATGTGGTGAACTACACGGACAAGAACTTCTCGACCGTTGCCCGGCGCGTGACGGGCAAGCGCGGCGTCGATGTGGTGTTCGAGCATGTGGGCGCCACCACCTGGGCCGGGTCGCTGCTGTCGCTGCGCACGGGTGGCCGGCTGGTGACCTGCGGCAGCACCTCCGGCGTCTCCGCCGAGACCAATCTGATGATGATCTTCCAGCGCCAGCTCCGCATCTTCGGCAGCTTCGGCTGCGCCATCCGCAATGTCGGCGATGCGCTCGGCAAGATGTCGCAGGGCATCCTGCCGGTTCTGGATACCGTGGTGCCGCTGGAGCGCTTCACCGAGGGGCTGGAGCGGCTGGAATCGCGCCGCGTCTTCGGCAAGATCGTTGTGAAATTCTGACTTGAAGGCGGCCCTGAAACGCGCCGCGGATGAGACGCTGGCCGCCCTGATCCGCGGCGGCTTTGCCATGGTGCGCGCGCTGGGGCCGGACCGCGCCGGGCGCATCGGTGCCGCGGTGGCGCGCAACCTCGGCCCACTGACCTCCGCCAACCGCATCGCGCGCGAGAATATCGACGCCGCCTTCCCGGAGAATACCGCCGCCGAACGGGCGGCGATCCTGCGCGAGAGCTGGGAGAATCTGGGGCGCACCGCCAGCGAGTATGTGCACCTGGGCGATCTCTGGGATTTCGACCCGGAGCACCCCAATTCCGGCCGCATCCTGCTGGATGCCGAAAGCATGGCGCGCTTCGAGCGGCTGCGCGATGACGGCAAACCCGCCATCATCTTCGCCGCCCATCTGGCGAATTGGGAATTGCCCGCCGTCGCCGCGCTGCGCCATGGGCTGCCGGCCGCCGCCCTGTATCGCACGCCGAACAACGCCGCCGTGGCGCGGGACATCCTGGCGCTGCGCAAGGGTGTGATGGGTGCGCTGATCCCGGCCGGCCCCGCAGCCCCGATCCGCATGATGGAGGCGCTGGATGAGGGGCTGCATCTCGGCATGCTGGTGGACCAGCGCTTCGGCCGCGGCCCGAAGATCCGCTTCTTCGGGCGGGAGGCCACCGCCATTCCCATCCTGGCCCGCCTGGCCCGGCGCTTCGACTGCCCGATCCACGGGGCGCGGGCCATCCGCCTGCCCGGCGGCCGCTTCCGGCTGGAACTGACGGAGGCGGTGGAGCTGGCGCGGGACGCGAAGGGCCAGGTGGACATCCAGGCCGCGACGCAGCAGGTGAACGACATCGTCGAGGGCTGGATCCGCGAGCACCCCGGCCAATGGCTGTGGCAGCACCGCCGCTGGCGCATGTAGAACGCCTGACAAGCCCTCCCCCCACTTGGGGGGAGAGCTTTCATCCCCTCAAGCCAGCGGCAGCGTCCGGTACAGCGCCACCCGCAGCCCGCCATGCGGCACCGGTGCGGTGTTCGGCAGGAAGGGCAGCCTGGTCGCATGGGCCAGCTTCGGCTCGCTGGTCACCATGCCCACGCGCCAGCCGGCGAAACGCCGCAGCATCACCTGGCCGAAGGCGGCGTAGAGCGGGGCGAGGTCCGTCCCCTCCCCCATCCGGCTGCCATAGGGCGGGTTGACGATGACCAGGCCGGGCGGTCCCTCCGGCGGGGTCAGCTCGCTGATCGGCGCCTGGGCAAAGTCGGTGATCTCGGCGACACCCGCGCGTTCCGCATTGGCCCGGCTCATCGCGATGGCGCCCGCATCGCGGTCCCGGCCGTGACAGCGCACCGCCGAGACAGGCTCGCGCCGCACCGCGCGCATCGCCGCCCAGGCTTCCGCATCGAAGCTGGCAAGCTGTTCGAAGCCGAAGGCGCGGGACCGGCCGGGATTCAGCCGGGCGACGATTTCGGCGGCCTCGATGACGAAGGTGCCGGCGCCGCACATCGGGTCCACCAGCGGCTCGGTGCCCTCATAGCCGCATTGGCGCAGGAACAGCGCGGCCATGGTCTCCCGCAGCGGCGCCGGGTTCAGCGCCTGCTTGTAGCCGCGCTTGTGCAGCGGCTCGCCGGAGGTATCGACGCTGATGGTGCATTGGTCGTTCTCCAGCCGCACCATCACCAGCACGCCGTCATCCGACTGCTTCGCGCCGAGTGTCTCACGGATCGCGGTCTCGATCCGCTGCGCCGCGGCACCCGAATGGTAGATGCGCGACCCGGCGCAGCTTGCCTCCACCCGGAACGGCACGTCGGCGCGCAGCACGCTCGCCCAATCCACGCGCCGGGCCTTGGCGTCGAGCTGCGCCAGATGCACCGCGCGGAATCTGTCGATGCGCGCCAGCACGCGCCCGGCGCCGCGGAGCCAGAGATTGGCCCGCCACACCTCCGGCCAGCCGCCCTCGATCACGACGCCGCCCGGCACCGCCTTGGGTCGCTTGAAACCCTTGGTGCGGACTTCCTCGAACAGCAGGGGCTCCAGGCCGGGGGCGGTGGCCAGGAAGATCTCGAAGGCGTCGGTCATGCCAAATCCCAGGGGTCGCGACTCGCGCCCGGACGGGCGCCGCGCCTGAATGGCGCGGAGCCAAGCGCGCACCGGCCTGTGCCGGCGCGTAGCGGCGGATCAGCGACGATCCGCGGAGTTTTTCTCAGACGTTGAAGCGGAACAGCAGGACGTCGCCGTCCTTCACCACATATTCCTTGCCCTCGACGCGCATCTTGCCGGCTTCCTTGGCGCCCTGCTCACCGCCGAGCGACACATAGTCATCGAAGGCGGTGGTCTCGCTGGCGATGAAGCCGCGCTCGAAATCCCCATGGATCACGCCGGCCGCGCCGGGCGCCTTGGTGCCGCGGGTGATGGTCCAGGCCCGCGTTTCCTTCGGCCCCACCGTGAAATAGGTGATCAGGCCGAGCAGCTCGTAGCCCGCGCGGATGATCCGGTCCAACCCGCTATCGGGCAGACCCAGGCTCTCCAGGAAATCCGCCCGGTCGGCTTCCGGCATCTGGCTGATCTCGGCCTCGATGGCGGCAGAGACGATTACCGCCTTGGCGCCCTGCGCCTTGGCCATGGCAAAGACCTTCTCGCTATGCGCGTTGCCGGTCCCGGCGGAGGCTTCCTCCACATTGCAGACATAGAGCACCGGCTTGCTGGTCATCAGCTGCAGCCGGCGCACCGCCTCCTCCTCCCCCTTCGGGATCGCCGTGCGGGCGGCGCGGCCTTCGGTCAGCGCGGCCAGGATCGGCTCAATCAGGCTGAGCTGCGCGCTGGCTTCCTTGTCGCCGCCACGGGCCCGCTTGTTCAGGCCGTAGGCGCGCTTCTCCAGGCTATCGAGGTCGGCGAGCATCAGCTCGGTCTCGACCGTCTCGGCATCCCGCACCGGGTCCACATTGCCCTCGACATGGGTGACGTCGTCATCCTCGAAGCAGCGCAGGACGTGGACGATGGCGTCCACCTCCCGGATATTCGCCAGGAACTGGTTGCCCAGCCCTTCCCCCTTGGAGGCGCCGCGCACCAGGCCTGCGATATCGACGAATTCCAAGCTGGTCGGGATGATCTTCTGCGACTTGCCGATCTTCGCCAGCACGCCAAGCCGCGGGTCGGGCACGGCGACGCGGCCGACATTCGGCTCGATCGTGCAGAACGGGTAGTTCGCCGCCTGGGCCGCCGCAGTCTGCGTCAGCGCGTTGAAAAGCGTGGACTTGCCGACATTGGGCAGGCCGACGATGCCGCAGTTGAAACCCATGGGAGATATCCGTTCAGGAGGAGGCGGCGCCTCAGGAAGAGGCAGCGTCGCGGGCGAGCAGCGCGCAGAGATCGGCGGCGAGGGTGGAGGCGGCGATGCGCGCGGCCGCATCATCGGTACGGAAATCCAGCGCCGCGCTGCGCAGGAAGGGAGACAGCGTGGCCGGCGGCAGGCCCACCTTCTTCGCCGCTTCGGCAATGCGCGCGGCGTGGTCGGCGGGGCTGCGGGCTTCGGCCAGCAGGGCTGCCGCATCCAGCGCCAGGGCGGCGCGCAGCGCGGCCTCACCGGCGGTGTGCAGCACCATGCGCTGGCGGCGGATGTCGGAAACTGGCTCGCCACCCGGGACGCCGGGCGGGTTCGGCGCGGCGACGCTGCGGAGCGAGGCCGCGGCATTGGCCAGGCCCTGCGCTTCCCGGATCAGCCCCGCCGCGAGGGCCGCGGCGCCATTGGCGAAATCCTCGGGACCCGGGCCGCCGAAACCGCCATCGAACACGCTGTCATCTTCCATGCCGGTCATTGGGCCGCTCATTGGTCAGCTCTCCTGGGTCAGCAATGCGACGCGGGTCATGAAGGCCTCGTGCTGACCCTCCGCCAGCAGCGGCGCGGCATCCGCCACCGCATCCAGCAGCGGCTCCACCCAGGTATCCACCTTGGCGAAATTGCCGAGCACATGGCCGGTGACGCGGTCCTTGTGGCCAGGGTGCCCGATGCCGAGGCGAATGCGCCAGAAATCCGCGTTGCCGAAGGCGCGCTGCATGTCGCGCAGGCCGTTATGGCCGGCCGTGCCGCCGCCCTTCTTCACCCGGATCTTGCCGGGCGCCAGGTCCAGCTCGTCATGGAAGGCCCAGATATCGGCGGTGCCCAGCTTCAGGAAGGCGGCGGCCTGCTGCACGGCGTCGCCGCTGGCATTCATGTAGGTCTCGGGCTTGAGCGCCAGGATCTTCTGGCCGCCGAGGTTGCCCTCCGCGACCAGGCCCTTGAAGCGCTTGCGCCAGGCGGTGAAGCCATGGCGGCGGGCGATGGCATCCATCGCCATGAAGCCGATGTTGTGGCGCTGCCGCGCATGTTCCTGCCCCGGATTGCCGAGGCCGACCCAGAGCAGCGCCACCGCAACAGACCCCTTCAAGTTTCGATCGAGACTGGAGCATGACCCGCCCTGGCGGGCGGGTCATGCTCCAGCGGATTACTTCTTCTTGGCGGGCGCGGCAGGGGCGGCGGCAGCGGCGGGCTTGGCAGCGGCCTTGGCCGGCGCCTTGCCCTTGCCCTTCACCGGCTCCGGCGCAGCCACGACCACCGGGGCCAGGCTTTCGTCGATGGTCGGCGCGGCGATCGAGGCGATCATGAAGTCGCGGCCGGCGATGCCGGGGCGCGCGCCCTGATGGTCCTTGATGGCGGACCAGCGCAGGCCGTCGCCGATCTTGGCCTCGGCCAGGTCGATCTCGAAATGCTCCGGCACGCGGTCGGTCTCGGCCAGGACCTCGACCTCGCGGCGGACCACGTTCAGCACGCCGCCGGCCTTGATGCCGACCGAGGTTTCCTCGTTCAGGAACACCACCGGCACGCGGACGCGGATACGCGCACCGGGGGCCACGCGCTGGAAATCGATGTGGATGGGGCGATCCGTCACCGGGTGGAACTGCACCTCGCGCATGATGGTGCGCTCGGTCGGGCCGTCCTTCACCGCAACCTCATAGAGGTGCGACTGCCAGCCACCCTTGGTGAGTTCCTTCATGATATCGCGCGGGTCGAAGGCCACCAGCGTCGCCGCCTGCTTCGCACCATACACCACACCGGGGACGAGCCCCTCCCGCCGGGTCGCGCGCGCTGCCCCCTTACCTGCATCTGCGCGCGCCACGGCTTCGATCCGCACTGTCTGGACCATTGCCAGGCTCCTTCAAGAATGATGCGCCCGCAGCCGTTGCCGGATGGCTTGGCCGGGGCGGGCGCAAAGAAAATGCGCCGGCCTCCAGGGGTGCCGACGCAGCGGGGACGCCTAGCCGATCCAGGGGATCGAGACAAGGGCGGAGGCAAGGGCGAAGGGGGATCTGGCCCCCTTCGCCCGATGCACTCAGCCGGTCTGCTGGATCGCCGACAGGCGCCAGGCCTCACCCGGGAAGCGGGTGTAGGTGATGATCTCCGTCACCACCTGCGGCTCCGTCGGATGGCCTTCGACCACCTGGCCGCCGGCATCCTTGGTAACGTCGACGATGGAATAGCGCATCGCCACCGTCGCGTAATGCTGGCCATTCTCCTGCCACGCCTCGGACAGGTCGCCGGCCTCCAGCTTCGTGCCGCTGGTGGTGTTGGTCCAGCCGCGGGCGCGCAGGTCCTTCAGGTCCTGGGCGAAGTAGTTGGTCATCTCCGAGGTCGAGAGGCGGCGCAGCGCCTCCAGGTCCTGGCGGGACCAGGCGTCGTTCACCGCCTGCAGGTTCTGCTCGAATTCCTGATAGTCGGATTCGACGATCTCCAGCGGCGTGGTGGCCACTTCCGGCTCGGCCGGGGTCGGCATCGGGCCGCGGGCGGCGGCCATGCCACCGGCCATCGGACGCGGGTTGGCACCCTGCTGCATGTCGCGCGCATAGGCGTTCGGCGGGCCACCGGCGGTCGCCTCGCGGCGGCTGCGGATCATGCGCATGACCAGCCAGATCACGCCGCCAATCAGCGCCACCTGCAGCAGCAGGCCGAGGATGGAGGCGAAGCCGCCCAGGCCACCGAACAGGCCGGCGCCGAGGAACATGCCGAACAGGCCGGCACCGAGCAGGCCGCCCATCAGGCCGGAACGCATGCCGGTACGCGCCGCGGCGCTGCCGGCCGCGGCCGTGCCGGCGGTTGCGGCGCCCGCGGTCGCGGCGGTCGGCGCGCTTTGCGTGCGCTGCATCTGCGTCGCGCCGCCCGGGGCGGTGCTGGTCGGAGGCGGCGCCTGGTAGGTGCGGGCGCCACGGCTGCCGGAGGAGAAACCCCCGCCGCGGCGTGCTTCCGCGAAGGCTGGGGCAAGCGCCAGCGCCACGACGGCGATGGCGGCCATGAAGGTTGCTTTGCGGCGCATGGTGGGTTGGGTGACTCCGATCTGGGTTTCCTGCACGTAATATAGGGAGGCTTGAGCGGAAATGCGACTGCCTCCTTGCGGCGAGCGAATCCATTGCGGACGGGGCACAAGCTGCGCCACGCTACCGCATTGCAGCGCGAGACATGACGCAGATGACACGCAAAAACCGCCTCTGGGACACCTTCCTACGGGGCACCTTCCTCTCGGGCATCGGCGCCCTTGGCCTGGTGGTGGCGGGCACGGCCGCCGCGCAGGCGCCGCAGCCGCGGCTGTTCCGCATGGCCACCAGCGTGGATGCGGCAACGCTGGACCCGCACGCCACCAACGCCCTGTTCACCTATCTGGTCGTCAGCCAAGTCTATGAGACACTGACCCACCGCGCCGACGATCTGAAGGTGCAGCCCGGCCTGGCGCTGCGCTGGGAACAGGTGGAGCCGACCCGCTGGCGCTTCCACCTTCGCGCGGATGTGAAATTCGCCGGTGGCGAGGCCTTCGATTCGGACGATGTGGTGTTCAGCATCACCCGCGCGCTGGCGCCCACCTCCAATTACGGCATCTTCGTCGACACGGTGGCCTCGGTCGAGGCGCGGGACGCCCTGACCGTGGATGTGGTGACCCGCGTGCCGGACCCGGTGGTGCCGGACAAGATGACCCGCGTGCTGATGATGGATCGCGGCTGGTCCGAGGCGAACCGGGCGACCGTGCCGCAGAACTTCGCGCAGCGGGAGGAGACCTTCACCGTCCGCAACGCCAATGGCACCGGCCCCTTCGTCATCCGGACCCGTGAGACGGACCAGCGCACGGTGATGGTGCGGAACCCGAATTGGTGGGGCAACGGCCAGGCCGGCGGCAATGTCACCGAATACCACCACATCACCCTGACCTCGGATGCCACCCGCGTCGCCGCCCTGCTGTCCGGCGAGGTGGACATGGTGCATGTCGTGCCGGTGCAGGATGTGGCGCGCATCCAGCGCGACCCGCGGCTGCGGATCCTCCAGGGGCAGGAGAACCGCACCGTCTGGCTCGGGCTGCGCCAGGATGTGGAGGAACTCGCCGGCTCCGACGTGCGCGGCCGCAACCCCTTCAAGGATTTGCGCGTGCGCCAGGCCATCGCCCATGCGCTGGATGTCGAGGCGATGCGCCGCACCACCCTTCGTGGTCAGGGCGTACCCACGGCCAGCATGTGGACGCAGTTCGTCAATGGATGGTCCGAGGATCTGGACCGCCGCCTGCCGCATGACCCGGCCAAGGCGCGCGCCCTGCTGGCGGAAGCCGGCTACCCGAACGGCTTCTCGGTTCCCTTCGAATGCCCGACCGGGACCTATGACGAGGCCTGCCAGGCGGTGGCCGGCATGCTGGCCCGAATCGGCATCCGCGCGCAGCTCAACATCCTGCCGAACGCCCAGTTCTCCCAGCGCATCCGCCGGCAGGAACCCATGATGTATGCGCTGTCCTGGGGCGTGCCGACCTTCGATGCCAGCTACACGCTCCGCGCCGTCATGGCCTCACGCGCGGTGGGTGGGGCGGCGACCTGGAATGCCGGCGGCTGGTCTAACCCGGCCTTCGACGCGATGATCCCGCGCATCGACAGCGAACAGGACCCGGCGGCGCGGCGCGGCCTGATCCGTGAGGCGCATGCGCTGCACAATGCCGATCTCGGGCACATCCCGATGTACCACATGATGATCCCCTGGGCGCACCGGGCCGGGGTGGCGGTGACGCACCGGGCGGACAACCAGGTGCAGGTGCGGGAAATCCGGGTGGATTGACGCCGCCGCCTCCGATGGTCGCGGCGCCGATCGGCGCCGCGACCACCGCATCAGGCACCCGCGAGTGTCAGCCCCTCGATCCGGATGGTCGGGGCATCCATGCCGCGGCGGAAGACCAGGTCATTCGCCGCCGTCAGGTTCAGGAAGATATCGCGCAGATTGCCGGCGATGGTGATCTCGCTCACCGCCTCCGCCAGCGCGCCGTTGCGGATCATGAAGCCGGCGGCACCGCGGCTGTAATCGCCGGTCACGCCATTCACCCCCATGCCGATCAGGTCGACGACGTAGAGGCCTTCCTTGATGTCGGCCATCAGCGCCGTGGGCGTCATGCTGCCCGGCTCCAGCCACAGGTTGGACGCCGCCGGGCCGGGCGGGCCACCGGTGCCACGGCTGGCATGGCCGGTGCTGGCCAGGCCGAGCTGGCGGGCGCTGCGCCAATCCAGGATCCAGCTCGTCAGCACCCCATCCTCCACGATGGCGCGCGGCTGGCCGGCCATGCCCTCGCCATCGAAGGGGCGGGACCGCAGGCCGCGGGGGCGGGTCGGGTCGTCACGCACCGTCAGGCCGCGCGCCAGCACCTGCTTGCCCATGCTGTCCGCCAGGAACGAGGTGCCGCGCGCCACGGAGGCGCCATTGATCGCCCCCAGCAGATGCCCGAGCAGGGAGGACGAGACGCGCGGGTCGAACACGACCGGAATCCGTGCCGTCTTCGCCCGCACCGGATTCAGCCGCGCGATCGCCTTCTCCGCCGCCCGCTGCCCGATCGTCGCCGGGTCCTCGAGGTCGGCGAGGTGGATGACGGAGGACCATTCATAATCCCGCTCCATCCCCGTCCCCTGCCCGGCCAGTGCCGTGCAGGACAGGCTGTGGGAGGTGCGGGTGTAGTGGCCCGCGAAGCCGGCGGAGGTGGCGAGTGCGATGCGGATGCGGCCCCAGCTGGCATCCGCACCCTCGCTGTTGGTCACGCCCTTCACCGCCAGCGCCGCATCCTCGGCCGCCGCGGCGCGGGCGATCAGCTCTTCCGCCTTGGGCTCGGTGGCATCCGCCAGGTCGAGCGGCCCGGCATCCCGCGGCGCGTCGAAATGGTCAGCGAGGCCGCCGAAGGGGTCCTCCGGCACCACCTTCGCCATCGCCACGGCACGTTCCGCCAGCGCGGCGAAGCCCGCCGGGTCGGCCACGGTGGTGGAGACGATGGCCTGGCGCTGGCCGAGGAACACCCGCAGCCCGATATCGAACCCCTCCGACCGCTCCAGCTGCTCGATCCGGCCGAGGCGGCGGGAAACCGAGAGGGATTCGTTGCTTACCTGCAAAGCATCTGCCGCATCCGCGCCGGCCCGGCGGGCGGCGGCGACAAGGTCGGAAAGGTAGTTCAGGTCGCTCATGCTCGCTCCGCATCCTGGCGGTTCGGGGACATTCGTCCCTGCTCATCGCCGCAGGGCCCAACAACCACGATCCGCGCGGCCAGGCCAGCCCGGTCCTGCGGGATCACCGGGTCAGGCCGGTGCCGCGCCCTGCCGCGCCGCCATCCAATCCAGCGCCAGATCGAACAGCATGGGGCTGCCGACGCGTTTTCGGGCGAGCGCCGCCCAGGGCTGCGGGGGGCGCCAGACAGGCTGGACGCGTGCGCGGAGCGTCGCATCCCCGGCACGTCCCCGGCACCCGGCCTCCGCCACTGCGACGGCCTCGGCCTCGTGCCCGCCCAGGCTGAGCAGACCGACCAGCGCATGGATGCAGGCGTCACGGCTCGCACCCGACTCGGCCAGGCTTCGCGCCAGGGCCAGTGCCGTGTCGTGATCTCCCACGGCGATCACGAGGAACAGCAGCGCCGTCCTTGTATGACCGTCGCTGGGCAATTCCTCACGGGCCAATAGGTCGCGCAGCTGTTCCGGCCGGGGCGGCGCATCCCGCATCAACATCCGGTGGAGTTCGGCACCCAGCGTCGTGAACCGGACCTCGCCGGGCAGCGCCGAGGCCGGGACATCGCCGGATTCAACAAAAGCCCCGATTGCCGGAGCGACGGCGGCGATGATCTGCGGATGATTGAAGTCGCCATGGTCCACGGTCGGCAGGGCCAGCGGCGTGACGGGAACGCCGAGTGCCTGCCAGCGCGCCTGCGCCTCTTTCTGCAACACGAAGGGAGCGGGCGCGCACCGGCAAATCAGCAGCATCCTGCCAGGTTCGCTCTCACTGCCGGCCAACAAAGCCCTTGCTTCGACCGCCACCGCATCCTTGCCCGCATGCAGAGGGGCCGTATCGAGGGCGATGATGCGGCCCGGGCGCCAGGCCCCGCGCGGCAGGATACGGTCGACGAGCCAGGCGATGTTGCCGGCGACCGAGAAGCCGACCATGGCGCAGGGCCGCAGCCAGGGCATCGCTGCAAGTTGTCCGGCTATCTCCTGCGCGCAGGCCAGCCACACCCCATCCTGCAGCATGGTCCGATCGCCGATATCGGCATCGAAGCCCCATATCTCGTGATCGGGAAGCGCATGCTGGGCGAACATCGCGAGTGGCGCCAGGTGGCCCCTGAAGCTCGGCATCCCGAGGATGGTGCCCTTGGAAAGCCCCCGCGCATGGCGCAGGCGCTTCAGTGTCACGCGCCCCCGCGCGTCGAAGCGCCCGGTTTCCGGGGCTGGGCCGATCCGGGCTGGGCCGATCAGGGCTGGGCCGATCAGGGCTGGGCCAATCTGGGACGCCCCCATCTGAACGGACCCGATCTGCAACCGCATCAAGGCGACCAGGCCCCGGATGGTTGGCCTGTCGAGGAACGCCGCCGGGCTGAGTGGCCGCGCCATGCGCCGTTCCATCGCCAGGGTCAGTTGCAGCAGCTTCACGGAATCGCCGCCAAGCGCGAAGAAATCGGCATCCGGATCGGGCGCCTCGATGCCCAGCACCCGCGCCCAGTCGGCGCGCACCTGGGCCGCCAGTTCGTCCGCCTCGGCCACGTCTGGTTCGGACAGGTCCGAGCCTGCCGCTGCCGGCAGAAGCGCCAGCAGCGCCTGGCCATCCACCTTGCCGCCGGGCAGCAGCGGCAGCGCCGGGACAACCCAGAAGCGGGCTGGCACCATGTAGCGCGGCAGCCGGGCTGCCAGCCAGGCGCCGGGGTCGGCGGGCGCGCCCTGATCGGTCACCAGGAAGGCCACAAGCTGTGTTGCGCCGCCCTGGTCCCGCGGCTGCACGGAGACCTGGGTGCAGCCGGGCATGCCCCGCAGCGTCGCCTCGATCTCCAGCAGGGAGACGCGCTGCCCGTTCACCTTCAGCAGCCGGTCGCGACGCCCCTGCACCACCATGCAGCCATCCGGCAGCAGCCGCACCACGTCACCCGTATAGTACAGCCGGCGCCCGCCGCCGCGCGGGTCGGGCGGGAAGCGTTCCGGATCCACCCGCCCCTCCGCCCAGTCACCCAGCGCATGCAGGCGGGAGCTGATGACCAACTCCCCCGCCTCGCCTTCCGCCGCCGGACGGCCTGCCTCGTCCAGCAACAGGAACTCGGCCACCGGGTAGATGCGGCCGTTCGGCACCAGGGCGCCGGAGGGCAGCGCCTCGGTCCCGTCGGACCAGAAGAAGATCATGCTCTCCGTGCTGCCATAAAGGTTCTGCACCTCGCAGCCCGGTCGCAGGTGGGCGCGGGCCAGGGCGATGTCCTCGCGCAGCAGCGGTTCTCCGGCGAAGCGGATGCAGGCCGCCTGGCGCAGCGCCGGCGCCGCTTCCGGCATCGCCGCCACGCTGCGGAACAGCGAGGGGGTGAAGCGCAGGTGGTTCACGCCGAAGCGCGCGATGGCGCCGAACATGCCGGAGAGCCCACCCTGCCGCATGTCGTGCAGGCATAGCGTGCCACCACGGAACAGGAAGACCAACGCATGGTGCAGCACGCCGAAATTGGCGTGGGAGCCGGCGATCATCACCGTGTCGCCCGGCCCAACCCCCATGACCAGGGCAGAGCATTGGACCTTCGCCTGTAGCGTCGCCTGGGCATAGACCACGAGCTTCGGGTGGCCGGAGGAGCCGGAGGTGGCGAACAGGAAGGCAGGCGCCGCCGCATCCAGCCCGCCCGAGGGCAGCGGTCCCGGCGCCAGCGGGAAGGACAGGCAGAGGCCGGGCCGGTCGCCCATTGCCTCCACCGCCGCCGCGTCGCCATCATGCAGCACAAGCGCCGCGCCCGCCGCCGCCAGCAGAGCCGCGTTGCGTGCAGGCGGGTTGGCCAGTTCCACCATCAGCATTGGCCGTCCTGCCGCCGCACAGGCGAACCAGGCGGCGATGTAGCCCGCCCCGGCGGGCAGCAGCAGCGCCACCGGCCCCGGTGGTGCGGCCGCCGCGCGGATCGCCGCAGCCAGCGCACCCACCTGGCCGAGCAACTCCGCAAAGCTCACCTGGCCAGCGGCGGAGACGATAGCCGGTCTGTCGGAATGGCAGGTGGCGATCTGCGCAAGGCTCTCGCACAGGGTCATCGCCAGCGTCTCGGCCGTCGGCGCCGGCAGAGCGGAGCGTCGCCAGTGGGTATCCTCCGCCAGCGGATCGGCTGCCATGACCGCCGCGCTCATGCCAGGGCTGAGTCCGGCCCGGCGAGGCCCGCAGGCCAATGCACCGGCACCGGCACGACAGCCGCGCCGGCGAAGGTTGCGGTGGTGATGAGCATCGGCACCGGCTTCCCGCCCGGCATGCGGAAGCCCACCTGCCCGGTCTGCGCGCGGGTCGCGGCGCCGGGAAAGGGGCGGAATGACAGGAAATCCGCGCTCGCCACCTGCAACAGGCGAATGCCCTCCGCCGCATCGACAATCCCGCGCAGTTCCTGCCACCAGGCGGCCTCGGCCGGGGCGTAGCGGGCCAGGCGCAGGCGCGCTTCCGCCGTCGTGCAGGGGCGGCCGAGGAAGCGTTCGATGTTGTGGTGCGTGGCCGCGTCGATCGCCGCCGCCGGGGCGATCGGCACCTCGCGCATGCGGGCCGCGAAATCGCCGAGATCCGATTGCACCAGCAGACGCACCTGCCCCGCGGCGCCCGGCCCCGCGGCGCCCAATTCCGCCGCCATCCTCTCCAGCGCACGCGCATAGGATTCGGTGCGCGCGACGGGAATATCGTTCACCCAGCCGGCAACGCCGTTGTTGAGGACGATGTGGAAGACCATGCCGGGCGGGTAGACTGCGGCGAGCCGGTGTTTGAGCCGCGCGATCACGTACAGGAACAGCAGTTCCGCGATCCCCGCCTCGAAGCCCAGGGGGCGGGAAAAGTCGGGCCGGGTGGTGGCGTGGTAGCCGCCATTGTAGCTCATGAAGAACGGGATGGGTGCGGCGCGCTGCACCTGTGCCAGCAACCGCCGGCGCAGACCGGGCAGCAGATGCGCCACCCGGCCGCGGGACTGGTGGTTGAACTCATGCCCCAGCAGGACGCCGAGGATCGCCTCCACCGGGTCCCCGTGCTGTGCCACCTCGCCCGGCGCCCCGGCGAAGGCGGCGCGCGCGAAGCTGGCGCAGTTCGCCAGATAATCGGAGATGCGGGCGCCCAACGCGGGCAGATCGTCACCGGAGACCCGATCGGCCTCGCTGAGCAGCGCCGGCTCGTACACCGTGTCGGCAATACACGCCGCAGGGCCAGGGGCGGAAAGCCTCTCGCCAAAAGCGGGTGATGCGTCGCTCATGGCGCGAAATTAACGGCAGGATCAAGCCAACGTCAAACGCCGGGGCGGGCCGTCCGCGTTCAGGCGGCCAGGCTCTCGATGATGGAAGGCAACCCCGGCACCTTGCCGGCCGGGCCGAGGGCGGCCAGCGTCGGCGCGCCGCGGAAGGCCATGGCGGCGGCTTCCTGCACCTCGGCCACCGTCACCGCGGCGATGCGGGCCTTGGTTTCCTCGGTCGGGATGATGCGGCCATGCACCTGGAGCTGGCGGGCGAGCTGTTCACAACGGCTGCCGGTGGATTCCAGGCTCATCAGCAGGCTGGCGCGCAGCTGCGCCTTGGCGCGGGCCAGCTCATCCTCCGACACATCCTTCTGCACGCGGCGCAGTTCCTCCAGCGCGACCGGCACCAGCTCCTCCGCCTGATCCTCGCCGGTGCCCGCATAGACGGCGAAAAGCCCGCCATCGGCGAAGGGCGAGGCGAAGGAATAGATGGAATAGACCAGCCCGCGCTTCTCCCGGATCTCCTGGAACAGGCGGGAGGACATACCGCCGCCGAGCAGGGTCGAAAGCAGCTGGGTTGCCATGTGCAGCTTGTGGTTGGCGGCGACGGATGGGAAGCCGAGGCACAGATGCACCTGGTCCAGGTCCCGCTCCTCCCGGAACTCGCCGCCGGTGTAGCGCGCCGGTTCCGGCACCGCGGCGATCGCGGCGGGCAATTCGCCGAAATGGCGCTGGGCGAGGTCGAGCAGATCCTCATGCTCCAGCGCGCCGGCGGCGGCCACCACCATGCGGGAGGGGCCGTAATGGCGGCGCATATAGCCGGTCAGCGCCTCCCGGCTCATCGCCTTGATGGTGTCCTCGGTGCCGAGCACCGGGCGGCCCATGGCCTGGGCGCCATAGGCGGTGGCCTGGAAATGGTCGAAGACGATATCGTCCGGCGTGTCGTTCGCCTGGCCGATCTCCTGCAGGATCACGCCCCGCTCACGCTCCAGCTCCTCCGGCACGAAGGTGCTGTGGGACAGGATATCGCCCAGAATATCGGCGGCGAGGCCGACATCCTCCTTCAGGATCTTGGCGTAGAAGGCGGTGTTTTCGCGCGACGTGTACGCGTTGAGGTGCCCCCCCACATTCTCGATCTCGCGCGCGATGGCCGCGGCGTCCCGGCGTTCCGTGCCCTTGAAGGCCATGTGTTCCAGGAAGTGGGAGACGCCGTTTTCCGGCGCCGCCTCATGCCGCGTGCCGGCATCCACATAGGCGCCGATCGAGACGGTCTCGACCCGCGGCATCTTCTCGGACACGACCGTGAGGCCGCTCGGCAGCCGGGTCAGGCGAATGGCGTCGTTCATATGTGTCCTTCGCCGCGGTCAGGCGACGTTGCGCAGGGTGTGGCGTCGCACGAAGGCCTCGATCTGGCCGAGATCGGCCGGCAGGCGGGAGTAACGCTCGGGACGCTCATATAGGTCGGCCAGGCGCGAAGGCAGGGGGGCCTCGATGCCGGTGGCCTGGCGCACCGCATCCGGGAATTTCGCGGGGTGCGCGGTGGCCGCCACCACGATGGGGATGGCCGGGTCCGATGGCGGGCTGGCCATGGCGGCGGCGGTGCCGATGGCGGTGTGCGGATCGGCCAGGTAGCCCTGCCCATGCAGCCGCCGGATTTCCTCGAGCGTCCCGGCATCATCCAGCGCGAAGCCGCGAAACACGCGCGTTGCGCTGTGCCAGGCGGCATCCGGCACCGGCATGCGGCCCTCCGCCCGGAACCGCCGCATGGTGTCCGCCGTCGCGGTGGGGTCGCGGCCCATCAACTCGAACAGCAGGCGCTCGAAATTGGAGGAGACCTGGATATCCATGGAGGGGGAGAAGGAGGGCTCGACGCTCCGCATCGTCATGTCGTTGTCCGACAGGAAGCGGGTCAGGATATCGTTGCGGTTCGATCCGATCAGCAATTGCGCGATCGGCAGCCCCATGCGCCGCGCCGCCCAGGCGGCCAGCACATTGCCGAAATTGCCGGTCGGCACGGAGAACGCCACTTCCCGGTCCGGCGCACCCAGCGCCAGCGCGGAGGCGACGTAGTAGGGAATCTGCAGCGCGATGCGCGCCCAGTTGATGGAATTCACCGCCGAAAGCCGCATTTCCGTCCGGAACGGCGCATCGGCGAACATCGCCTTCACCAGATCCTGGCAATCATCGAAGGACCCCGCGATGGCCAGATTGGCGACGTTCGGCGCCAGCACCGTGGTCATCTGCCGGCGCTGCACCAGGCTGGTGCGGCCCTCCGGATGCAGGATGACGATATCGATCGCAGCACGGTCGCGGATCGCCTCGATGGCGGCGGAGCCGGTGTCGCCGGAGGTGGCGCCAACGATGGTCAGCCGTTCGCCGCGCCGCGCCAGCACATGCTCGAACAGCGGCCCGAGGGCCTGCATCGCCATGTCCTTGAAGGCCAGCGTCGGGCCGTGGAACAGCTCCAGCGCGAACATCCGCGTATCCAGCTGCACCAGCGGCGCCACGGCGGGGTGGCCGAAGCCGGCATAGGCTTGGCGCAGCATCGGCAGCAGCGTCGCATGGTCCGGCTGGCCGCCGGTGAACAGCGACAGGATGCGGGCCGCGAGGTCCGGGTAGGGCAGGCCACGCAAGGCGCGCCATTCGGCGCTGGTCAGCACCGGCCAGGTCTCGGGCACGAAAAGCCCGCCATCCTCGGCCAGCCCGGCCAGAAGGACGCCTTCGAAGTCGCGCGACGGGGCCTCGCCGCGGGTGGAGATGTAGCGCATCTGAGCTGAATAGCTCGCCCGAGGCCCTGCCGCGAGGGGGGGCTATGCGGGCGTGAAGCCGACCTCGATCAGGAAGGCCTCGACCAGGGCGTTGAAGGCCGCTGGTGCCTCGAAATAGGCGGAGTGGGCCGCATCCGGAATCGGCGCCACCCGGGCGCCCGGAATCTCGGGCGCCATGGCGTGCAGGGCGAAGGGCGGAATCACCTGGTCCTGGCCGTTCGGCATGAACAGCACCGGGCAATTGCCGGCGGCGAGGTCGGCGGGCGGGCGGCGGCGCATGTCGCCCATGCGGGCGCGCAGCGCTTCCTTGTCCAGCCCGGCACTGAGCCGGTCGATCTGGGTGTAGAGGTGGTGCAGCGCGGGCTGGCGCGCGGCCATTGCCGGACCGGCCGCGGGGTGGATGTTGCCGGCCGCCATCGCGGCACGCGCCTCCGCGGAGTCCTTGGTCCAGCCCTCCAGACGCCCGCGCGCCGGCTCGGCCATCTGGCGCGGGTCGAGCGATCCGGTGGTCGCCGCCAGCACCAGGGCGCGCAGCCGCCCGGGCCGGGCCAGTGCATATTCCACCCCGGTCCAGCCGCCCATGGACTGGCAGACCAGCGCGATATCCCCCAGCCCCAGATGGTCCACCAGCGCCGCCAGGTCGCCCGCATAGTCCCGTGGATCCGGCCCGCCTTCCGGCGCGGTGGAGGGGAAGAAGCCGCGATGGGAGAAGCTGATGCAGGTATAGCGCGGCGCGAAATGCGCCACCTGGTGGAACCAGGACAGGTAGCAGCCGCCCAGCCCATGCGCGAAGACCAACGGCGGCCCGCTGCCCGTCACCTCATAGGCGATGGTGCAATCCGGGCGCTCCAGCGTGCCGAGCCGGCGGGCGGGGGCGGTGAAGGACATGGGCGCGGCCTCCTCAAGGGAGGGCCAGCCTACAGGGTGGGGCGGGCCGGGAAAGTCCCCGGCAGTGCCTCAGAACCGCCGCAGCAGGCGATCGATATAGTCCAGTTCCTCCTGCGGACGGGTCCGCTCGGCGCCGCGTTTGCGTAGTTCCTCCTGTATGCGGCGGGTGCGGAGCAATTCGGCCTCGTCCGGCACGCGGGTGTCGCTGCCATTATCCTGTGCGCCGGGGGCCTCCCGGCTGCGGCGGCCGAGCGGGTCGCGGCCGGGGCCCTGGCCCTGCGCATTCTCCTGCCCGCCTTCCTGCCCGCCCTCGCCCTGGCCCTGGCCCTGGCCGAACATCTCGCCTTCACCCTCGCCCTCACCCTCCCCTTCCCCCGGCTCGCCCTGGCCGAACTGGCGCTGCATCTGCTGCGCCATCTGGCGGCCACCTTCCTGCAATTCGCGGATCGCGGTCTGCTGCGGGGTGCGGGCATCGCCGCCCTGGGCCAGCGCCTCCTGCGCCTCCCGCATCGCCTGGTCGGCGCGGCCGAGCGGGGTGGGGATTTCGCCGGTCAGATCGCCGAATTGCTGCATCACCTCGCCGAGCGCGCGGCGCAGCGCGCGCTGGGTCATCGCCTCCCGCGCCGCCTCGGTGCGGGTCTCGGCCTCCGCGGGGTTGGGCTGGGCCGCGGGTGGTTCCGGCTGCTGCGGCGGGCGGGACCAGGGGGCGCGGTTCTGCAACTGCCGGGCGCGGCGCTCGGCCTCCTGCCGCTGCGCCTCGGCCTCGGCACGGCGGTGGCCGCTATCCAGCATCTGGGTCTGGCGGCGCACCATGTCCTGCACCACGCCCATCTGCTGCTGGCCGCGCTGGCGCTGCTGGCGGTTACGCTCCGCCGCCTCATTCTGCGGGGTGCGGCCTTCCTCCAGCGCGCGGAGCATTTCCTCCAGCTCCGCCAGCTCCCGCTCGGCATCCTGCGGGCGCTGTTCGCGGTTGGCGTCGCGCATGCGGTCGGTGCGGCGTTCCAGGTCGCGGCGGTCCATCAGGCGGTTCTGCGGGTCGGTGGTCATCGCCTCCGCGTTTTCCTGCTGCAACCGCTCGGCCAGCGCTTCCAGATGCTGGCGGATGGCGTCGCGCAGTTCCTGGATGCGCCGATCGGTCTCCGCCCGCTGCTCCTGGGCCTGACGTTCCTGTTCCTGGGCCTGTTCGGGTGTCCGGTCCTGCTGTTCCGCCTGTTCCCGCTCCGCCTGTTCGCGAAGCTGCTGCTCCAGTGCCTCACGCAGTTCGGCGCGGGCCTGTTCCAGGGCGCGGGCGGTGCGGTCGGCGCGGCCTTCCTCCAGCGCCAGGGCGGTTTCCCACATCAGTTCCTGCACCTCGTCCACCGCCTGTGGCCGTTGGTCGCGCTGCAGGCGATGCCGCGCGGAGCGCAGCGCCAGGAAGGTGGTGGTGTCGTGTTCGAAGGCCTCCGGCGCGCCGGAAAGCCGGTCCAGCTCCGCCCGCGCCCCCCGCCGCGCGGTCGGGTCCAGCGACAGCGCCTTGCGGAGCGTGATCAGCGCCACCGCCACCGGATGGGTGAAGGCACGTTCCGGCAGCGTCACGCGGGCGGGGTCGGAGCGACCCTCCTGCCCTGCGCCGTCCCGCGCCAGAAGCTGCACCTCCACCTCCAGCCCGGCCCAGGGATGCGCGGAAAGGTCGGGGCCGGCGATGCCGGTCGCCTCACGCGGCTGCACGCTGGGCAGGTTGATGTCGATCGCATGGGCCGGCGCCTGTGGCCGTGCCGCCAGGCGGAATTCCGCCACCACCCCGGCCAGGCCCCAATCATCCGCCGCCTGCCAGGGCAGGCGCAGCGCCAGGCCGCGCGGGGCGCGGGCGGGTGCATCAGTGAAGCGGGCGGTCGGTGGCTGGTCCGCCTGCACGGTCAGGGACCAGCCGGCCACTTCGGACCCGCCGCGGCGGATCGCCATCCGGGCGCCCTGGTCGAGCCGCGCTTCCGCCGCCCAGGATTGCGCATCGAGGGCGCGGAACGGCGTCGCCTCCGCACCGAGCTGCAATTCGGGCGCGCCACCGCTACCACCCGAGAGCGCCACCTGAAGCCGGCTGCCCTGCGGCACCGTCACCTCGCCGCCGGCGAGGTCCAGGAAGATCGGCGCGGCGTTGGTATAAGCCGGCGGCGTTACCCAGGCTTCCAGCCGCAGGCCAGGCGCCGCAACGGCCAGGCCGAATTCCGGCACCAGGGCGCGGCGCAGCCGTTCCGGCGCCTCGGCCCCCGCCACCACCAGGGCCGCACCCAGCGCCAGGCCCAGCCCGGCGCGCAGCGCGATCGGGTCCCGCTTCGCCAGCCCCGGCCGTGGCAGGCCGACGCGCAGGCTTTGGATGGAGGCGGTGGCGCGGCGGCGATGCGCTTCCCACACCGCCAGCGCCACGGGGTCATTCCCCGCCGGCCGGTCCGCCAGCGCGGCGAGTGGCCGGTGGGCGAGGCCGGAGGCCGCCTCCAGCCGCCGGTCGGCCTCCGCCGGGCGGGGCACCGACAGGCCGCGAAAGCCGCGGATCCCGGCGTAGATGGCGGCCAGGAGGAAGAAGAAGGTCAGGAAGGGCCGCAGCCAGGATGGCAGCAGCAGCGGCAGGCCGAGCAGCGCCACCAGCAGGAACAGGCCCACCACGCCAAGCGGCGGCCACAAGGCCGGCCAGAGCCGTTCCCAGCCCAGCGCCAGCCGCGCCAGAAGCCGGCGCCGCGGCAAAGCGCGAAGCGGGGAAGCCTCGCGCCGGCCGCTCATGCGGCGAACCACTCCGGCAGTCGCTGGCCGGCCAGCAGCGCGTCCTGGGTCTGGCGTTCACGGACCGTGGCGAAACGGTCGCCATCGACCAGCACTTCGGCGGCCAGGGGCCGGTTGTTGTAGGTGCTGCTCATCGACGCGCCGTAGGCTCCCGCATCCAGGAATGCCACGAGGCTACCCGGTTCCAGCCGTGGAAGGCCACGGTTTCGCGCAAAGGTGTCCCCGCTTTCGCAGATCGGCCCGACCACATCGGCCGGGGCTGTCTGGGCGGTGAAATCCGCGGGCGCGACCGGGAGGAGGCCGTGCCAGGCGTCATACATCGCCGGCCGCACCAGGTCGTTCATCGCCGCATCCAGCACCACGAAGCGGCGCTCGGCGCCCTGCTTCTGCAGGATGACGGAGGCAAGCAGCACGCCGGCCGGCCCGGCGATCCAGCGGCCGGGCTCCACCATCAGCTCCACGCCCAGATTGCCCAGCGTCGCCTGGATGGCGCCGGCGAGCGCCGCCGGCTGTGGCGCAGGCTCGTCCCGGTAGGGAATGCCGAGGCCGCCACCGCAATCGACCCGCTCCACATTCAGCCCCTGGGCGCGCAGCGTGCGGACCAGATCGGCCAGATGCCCATAGGCGATGCGGTAGGCGGAGACGCCGGCGGTGATCTGGCTGCCGATATGCACGGCGACGCCGATCGGCTGGATGCCGGGCAGGCTGGACATGCGGGCGTAAAGCGCGGGGGCGTCGCCGATGGCAATGCCGAACTTGTTCTCCGACTTGCCGGTGGTGATCTTGGCGTGGGTCTTGGCATCCACATCCGGGTTCACCCGCAGCGCCACGCGGGCGGTGCGGCCCATGCCAGCGGCGATGGCGGAGATCATCTCCACCTCCTCCGCGCTTTCGGCGTTGATCTGCTGGATGTCCTCGGCCAGTGCCAGGCGGATTTCTGCGAGTGTCTTGCCGACGCCGGAGAAGACGATGTGGGCGGCGGGGATGCCGGCGGCGCGGGCGGCACGCAGCTCACCCTCACTGACCACATCGGCGCCGGCCCCAGCCTGCCCCAGGGTCCGCAGCACGGCCAGGTTCGGGTTGGCCTTCACCGCGAAATGCACCTGCGCGCCGAGCCGCGCGTCATCCAGCGCGGATTGCAGCGCGGCCAGTCGGCGGCGCAGCGTATTGGCGGAGTAGACCCATGTGGGCGTGCCAACGGCGGCGGCGATGCGCGCCAGCGGCACCTCCTCCATCATCAGCCCGGCCAGCGGGTCCATGCGGAGATGCGGGCGGAGGGCGAGCAGCTCGGCGAAGCTGGGGTCGGAATCCGGGTGAAGCTGGGGTGCGGGTGCGGCCATGACCCTATTCTGGGGGCGCGGCCGGCACACGCCAAGCGCCACCCGTGCTACAGTTACGAAGACGGCGCCGACACCGGCCACGGACGCCAAATGGAATGAACGGCCCATGCTGTTGATACGACATGGCACCGATGCGCCGGATTTCGCGATGGCACGACGAAACGCCAGCGAAGCTCGCCGCGCATCCGCGCCCGGAGCCTACACGGACGACCGCGCGCTGCTGCGTCCACTGGCAGACCGCCGGCAAGGCAAGGCCAGGCGCGGCACGCCGGCGGCCACACCTGGCAGGGTGCGGTAGGGGTGGCACCGCAGGGTCTGGGCATCCTTGCCGGGGGTGGCGAACTGGGCGCGCTGATGCGCCAGCGCGACTGGGCGGCAACTCCGCTCGGCGACCCTTCGACCTGGCCGCAGTCACTCCGCTCCGCGCTGTCCACCTGCCTCAATTCACGGGCGGTGAGCGCCATTTACTGGGGTCCGGAGTTCTACCTTCTCTACAACGAGGCCTATCGGCCGTTCCTCGGCAGCCGGCACCCCTGGGCGCTCGGGCGGACCATGCAGGAGGTCTGGCCCACCTTGTGGCAATCGCTCACCACCGCCGCGCGCCAGGTCCATGAGACCGGCGAGGGCGTGGTCGCGGAGGACCAGCGCCTGCTGATGGAACGCGATGGCGGGCTGGACGAGACGTTCTGGACCTACAGCTTCGCCCCGATCCGGGACGAGACGGGGAAGGTGGCCGGCATCTTCCTCACGGCCCTGAGCACCACCGAGCGGAACCTTGCCGAGCGGCGACAGGCATTCCGGCTCTCGCTCGATGAGCGGCTGCGGGACCTCGCCGCGCCAGCCCCCATCCTCGCGGAGATGAGCAGGTCGCTGGGCCTGCATCTCGGCGTCGGCGAGGTGGCCTATGCCGATGTGGAGCCGGACGGCGCCTTCGCCACGATCACACAGGCCTGGACCGATGACGGCGCACCGCGCAGCGCCGCTTTGGTCCAGAACGGCTGCCACAGGCTGGATGATTACGGCCCGGCCCTCGTCGCGGAGCTGCGGCGGGGGCGAATCGTGGCGATCCCGGATGTGCGCCAGGACCCGCGCACCTGCGCGGCGGAGACGCTGGCCGCCCTCGACCGGATCTCCGTCGCCGCGCTCCTCAATGTTCCGCTGATGAAGGCGGGGCAGATGGTGGCGATCCTGGCCGTCCATCATGCCACGCCGCGTGCCTGGACCCGTGGCGAGATCGCCCTGGTCGGGGAGGTCGTGGCGCGAAGCTGGGACGCCGTGGAACGCGTGCGGGCCGAGGCGGCGCTGCGGGTGAGCGAGGAGCGGCTGCAGCTCGCGCTCGGCGCCTCCGGCATGGTCGGGCTGTTCGACTGGCACATTCCGGAGGATCTCCTTTACCCCGATGAGCGCTTCGCCCGCGTCTTCGGGGTGGATGCGGCGCGTGCGGCCAACGGCGTGCCGCACGCTGAATTCGTGCAGGCCATGCATCCGGATGATCGCCTTCGTGTCCAGGCCGCCATCGGCCGCGCGGTCGAGACCGGTGAGCCCTATGACGTCGAATATCGCGTGCTGCAGCCCGACGGCGGGTCGCGCTGGCTGCATGTGCGCGGCCGTTGCCTGCGCAATGCGGCGGGCGAGCCGATGCGCTTCCCCGGCACGGCAGTGGATATCCATGCCCGCAAACTGGCCGAGGAGCGGCAGGCGCTGCTATCGCGGGAAGTGGACCACCGGGCCAAGAACGCGCTCGCGGTGGTGCAGGCCGCGCTGCGCCTGACGCGGGCGCCGGACCTGCCCAGCTATGTGAAGGCCATCACCGGGCGGGTCGCGGCGCTGGCGCGGGCGCAGACGATGCTGGCGAACGAGGCATGGGCCGGGGCCGATCTGCGCACCATGCTGGCCGCCGAGATGGATGCCTTCATGATCCGCGGGCCGGAGGGCGCGCCGCGCGCCACCCTGGATGGACCGGCCGTGGCCTTGCCCGCCGGCGCCGCGCAGCCCCTGGCGATCGTGGCGCACGAACTGGCCACCAACGCGATGAAGCACGGCGCGCTCTCCACGGCGGCCGGGCGCGTCACGGTGCGATGGACGCGCGATGATGAGCCATTGGGGACGTTGCGGCTTCGCTGGGCCGAAACGGGCGGACCGCCGATCCTGTCCGAACCGGCGCGGCGCGGCTTCGGGTCCCGCGTCCTGGCCGGCGTGGTGCATGGGCAGCTCGGCGGGTCCCTGCTGCTGACCTGGCACGAGACCGGTCTGGTCTGCGACATCAGCCTGCCCCTGGCTCGGATCGCCGGCATCCCCGCCAGCGACCTCGCCATGTAGGGCACCCCGGCGCTGCGACCGGGATGCACAGCCGGGTCAGCGCCTGGGTAGGTGTGCCGCGTCAGCGGCTCGGATAGGTCCGTGGGTGGGTGATGGCCTCCGCCGGGCCGGGCGGGCGGATGCCGCCGGCGCGGCCGCAGGCGGCCAGGGTCCCGGCCACCAGCAGCAGGGCGATGAACAGCCTCATGCGAGCTTCTCCTGCCATTCGGCGGCCATCCGCGCCACATTCGCCGGCGCCGTGCCGCCGAAGGAGGTGCGGGACCGGACGGAGGCATCCACCGTCAGCACATCGAAGACGCCCTGGCTGATGCGCGGTTCCACCTGCTGCATCTGGGCGAGGCTGAGGCCCGCGAGGTCCACCCCCGCCGCCTCCGCCATCGCCACCAGCTTGCCGGTCACATGGTGGGCGTCGCGGAAGGGGAATTTCAGCTCCCGCACCAGCCAATCCGCCAGATCCGTCGCGGTGGAGAAGCCGGCCCCGGCGGCGATTTTCAGCCGCTCCGGCTGCGGCTGCATGTCCCGCACCATCCCGCCGGTTGCGGCCAGGCACAGGGCCAGGGTCTCGGCGGCATCAAAAATGCCTTCCTTGTCCTCCTGCATGTCCTTGCCATAGGTCAGCGCCAGGCCCTTCAGCACGGTCAGCATGCCGACCAGGGCGCCGAACACCCGCCCGGTCTTGCCCCGCACAAGCTCCGCCGCATCCGGATTGCGCTTCTGGGGCATGATGGAGCTGCCGGTGGTGAAGGCATCCGACAGCTTCACGAAGCCGAAATAGGGGTTGGTCCAGATCACCACCTCCTCCGCCAGCCGCGACAGATGCGTCACGCACATCGCGCAGGCGAACAGGAACTCGGCGGCGAAATCGCGCGATGCCACCGCATCCAGGCTGTTCCGCATCGGCCCGTCGAAGCCGAGTGCCGCGGCCGTCATGTGCCGGTCGATCGGGAAGCCGGTGCCGCACAACGCGGCGGAGCCCAGCGGGCTTTCATTCAACCGCTTGCGGCAATCGGCCAGCCTTCCGCGGTCGCGGGACAGCATCTCGACATAGGCCAGCAGGTGGTGGCCGAAGGTGGTGGGCTGGGCGGGCTGCAAATGGGTGAAGCCGGGCATCACGGTGCCGGCATGTTCCGCGGCACGGGCGACCAGCGCCCGCATCACATCCGCAATCTGACGGTCCAGCCCATCGATCGCGTCCCGCGTCCACAGCCGGACATCCAGCGCCACCTGGTCGTTGCGGCTGCGCGCGGTGTGCAGGCGCTTGCCGGCCTCGCCGATGCGCTCCGTCAGCCGCGCCTCGATATTCATGTGGATATCTTCCAGCGCGTCGCTGAAGACGAACTGCCCCGAATCGATCTCCTCGGCGATATCCGCGAGGCCCTGGCGGATCGAAGCCTCGTCCTCCGCGCTGATGATCCCTACATGCTTCAGCATGGCCGCATGGGCTAGACTGCCGGAGATGTCCTGGCGCCACATCTTGCGGTCGAAGCCGATGCTGGCATTGATCTCCCGCATGATGGCGGAGGGGCCTTCGGCATAACGCCCACCCCAGAGGTCATGGCTCGCACGCGGTTCGGTCACGGAGGAGGTCTTTCGAAGTGCTATGGAAATCCGGCAGCCGCCGCACCCTGCTGGGGACCGCGACCGGCGCGACCCTACTCGCCACGACGGGGGCACGCCAAGCGGCAGCCAGCAACGGCCTGCAACGCATGGTCGAACACCCGGCGCCGCAACCCCTGCCCGAGGGCCTGTCCTTCACCGATGCCGAGGGAAGGCCCTTCGGCTTCGAGGCGTTTCGCGGCAAGGCGCTGGTGGTGAATTTCTGGGCCACCTGGTGCCCGCCCTGCGTCGCCGAGATGCCGGCGCTGGACCGCCTGCACGCCATGGTGGCCCGCGACGGGATCGAGGTGCTGGCCCTTTCCAACGACCGCGGCGGCCGCGCCCAGGTGGAGCCCTTCTACCAGCGCACCAACCTGCGCCACATGGCCATCTGGCTGGACCCTCGCGGCGCCACCGGCCGGGCGTTGGCCGTGCGGGTGCTGCCCACCACCATCCTGATCGACCGGCGCGGCCTGGAAGTGGCCCGCCTGATGGGGGAGGCCGAATGGGACCAGCCGGAGGTTGTCGCCGCCATCCGGCGGTTGACCCGCACCCCGGCCAGCGCTGAAACCAGCACTCGCACCTGATTTTAGGACCACTGCGCCATGACTGATTTCGCCACGCGGCTCGACAGGCTGGCAGCGCTTGCCGTGAAGGTGGGGCTGAACCTGCAGCCGGGGCAGGAGCTGGTGATGACCAGCCCGGTGGAGGCCCTGCCCCTGGTGCGCCGCATCGCGGTGCATGCCTACCAGGCCGGCGCCACGCTGGTGACGCCGCTGATCGGCGATGACGAGGTGGCGCTAGCCCGCTACCGCCACGCAGCGCCGGAGGCCTTCGATGTCGCCCCCGGCTGGCTGTTCGAGGGCATGGCCCAGGCCTTCCGGGGTAACGCCGCACGCCTGGCGGTCGTCGGCGAAAGCCCGACGCTGCTGGCGGGCCAGGACCCGGAAAAGGTGGCCCGGTCCAACCGCGCACGCTCCATCGCCTATCGCCCGGCGCTGGAGCTGATCACCAGCTTCGCCATCAACTGGAACCTGGTCCCCGCCTCCACGCCGGGCTGGGCGCGGGAGGTGTTTCCAGGGCTGCCGGAGGAGGAGGCCGTCGCGAAGCTGTGGGACGCGATCTTCGCCGCCTGCCGCGTCGATGTGGCGGACCCGGTGGCGGAATGGGCGGCGCACAATGCCCGCCTGCATGCGCGCACGACCTATCTGAACAACAAGGATTTTCTCGAACTGCGCTATCGCGGGCCGGGCACGGAGCTGACGCTCGGCCTGGCCGATGGGCATCTGTGGGCGGGCGGAGCGGAGCCGGCGAAGAACGGCATCACCTGCAATCCGAACATCCCGACCGAGGAGGTCTTCACCACGCCGCACCGGCTGCGCGTGCACGGCACCGTGCGCTCCACCAAGCCGCTGGCTTACGCGGGCACGCTGATCGAGGACATCGTGGTGCGCTTCGAGGAGGGCCGCATCGTCGAGGCGCATGCCTCCAAGGGCCAGGAAGTGCTGCGCAAGGTGCTGGAGACGGATGAGGGTGCGGCGCGGCTGGGCGAGGTGGCGCTGGTGCCGCATTCCTCGCCGATCTCGGCCAGCGGCCTGCTGTTCCGCAACACGCTGTTCGACGAGAACGCCGCCAGCCACATCGCCTTGGGCCAGGCCTATACCACCTGCCTGCGGGATGCGGCGGGGGTGCCGATGGAAAGGCTGGCGGCACGCGGCGCCAATGCGTCTCTGATCCATATCGACTGGATGATCGGCAGCGCCGAGCTGGATGTGGATGGCGTGACGAAGGATGGCGCGGTGGAGCCGCTGATGCGCGGCGGGGAATTCGTGGCGGTTTGACTCTAGGCTGCGGTGGCGGCGGCAGCGCGTTCCACCGCCTCCGGCTCCCGCTCCATCACTTCCAGCAGCAGCCGCGCGGCCGGGTCCGGCGCGCGGCGGCCCTGTTCCCAATTGTTCAGCGTCGCGGCCGGGATGCCGAATTTCTGCTCAAAGTCACGGGCGGACTTCGCCAGGCGCTTGCGAATGGCGCGGAGTCGCTCCGGCGGCATGGGGTTGCGGTTGACCACCTGCAGCGCGCCGCGGCCCTGCTGCCAGTCCCGCACCTCGCGCAGCGACCCGGCCAAGCCTGGTCCATATCTGCTACCCTTCGGCATTCTTTCTGCCCTTTGGATATAGACGCGTGTGGATCATGTCGTGGAAACCCAGAAGGTTTAGCGCAGTGTATGTATGTGCATCCGTGAAGCAACCCCGCACTTCATCCGTTTCATTTCTGGAATATGGATACAACGATGAAACGCAGTGATACAATTTGGCGCAGTCGGCTATGTACACATCAATATTGTAAGAGGTCACAATTTTTATTTGTGTGTCTAATTTCGGTTTACTTGGGAGCGCCTTGGTCCGAGAGAGCAGGATCTGGTAAAGCTGGATAATTTGCCGGATTTGGTCAATCGCCGATTTCTCGGTGATGTTCTCTATAGTTGATTGAAGAGCACTAAGTGCCTCGGGGCTGATTTTATGCGGTTTGAACGACCCAAGCAAATCTTCAGGAATGGCCCCGTGGGTTGGCTGATAAAGCTTCTCAAGCTGAATTGCCAAATCCACACAGAATTCCGAAATTTGCTCTTAAAAAACTGGCAGGGCCGCTCTCGCCGCAATATCGCGGCGAGCAATTCGTGCATTTTCATGATCTTCCGCCTGCTTGGTTTGCCTCCAAAGAAAAAAAGCACCAATCATCGCAGCAATAAGGGCTAGCAGAGACCCAATGAGGGGCTGCCAACGCTCCAGATTTCTGAAAACGCGCGATTCAGCCATTAGGATTGCCTGGCATCGCCATTGGCGTGTTTCGTCACGTCTCCGTGCCGCCATTCACCTGCAGCATCTGCCCATTGATGAAGCCACCATCCGCCGAGACCAGCAGCCGCACCATCGCGGCGACTTCCCGCGGCTGGCCCATCCGCCCCACCGGCACGCGGGCGACCATTTTCTGGCGGTATTCGGTGGGGTTCTCACCCTCATCATCCGCCGCGATCGGGCCGGGCGAGATGGCGTTCACCGTGATGCCCTTCGGGCCGAATTCCTTGCCCATCGACTTGGTGAGTCCCCACAGCCCGTGCTTGGCGACGGAAACCGGCGCGCGCCCGGCATAGCCGTGGATGGCGTTCATGCCGGTGAAGTTCACGATGCGGCCCCAGCCACGGTCGAGCATCCCCGGCAGGCAGGCCTGGGACAGCCAGATCGCGGCTTCGAGGTCCACCGCCATCACCCGGCGCCAATCCTCCGCCGTGGTCTCCAGGAAGGCCTTCGCCGGGCGCAGCGCGGCGTTGTTCACCAGCACGTCCACCGCGCCGAATTCCCCCAGCGCCGCGGCGGCAATGCGGCCGCAGGCGGCGGGGTCGCCGACATCGCCCATGGCGACCAGGGATTTCACGCCCAGCGCCTTCGCCTCCGCCGCCACCGATTCGGCGGCTGCCTTGTCGGAGGAGCCGTTGATGACGACGTTGAAACCATCTTCGGCCAAGGCGAGGGCGACGGCGCGGCCGATATTGCGGCCGGCACCGGTGATCAGGGCGGTCTTCATGCCTGGGTATTCTCCTTAAGCGGCCCGCCGGATGAAATCGGCGCAGCGTTCGCCCACCATCAAGGCGGCGGGCTGGATATTGGGGGACGGGATCAGCGGGAAGACGCTGGCATCGGCAACCCGCAGGCCGGTGACTCCGCGCACCCGAAGCTCAGGGTCAAGCACCGCGCGGCTATCGGTGCCCATGCGCGCGGTGCCGCAGGGGTGGAAGACGGTGCCGGCGGTGGCACGAATATTCGCCTCCAATGCCGCATCGCTGTCGCCCTGCGGCCCGGGGCGCAGCTCTTCCTCGATCAACCCGGCGAAGGGCGCACTGGCGGCGATGCGCTGGGACAGGCGGGCGGCGCCGAGCATGATCCGCAGATCATTCGGATGGTCCAGATAGTTCGGCCGGATCACCGGCCGGTCCGCCGGATCGGGCGAGGCGAGCGTCAGCCAGCCGCGGCTATCCGGCCGGCAGGGGCCGTAATTCCACATCACGCCCGGGAAGGGATGCAGCCCCTTGCTGTAGTCGAACGTCGAAAAGTTCACGAACAGGATCTGCGCCTCCGCCTCCTCCGCGCCCGGCGTGATGCGGGCAAAGGCCGTCGCCTCCCCGGCGCCGATCGCCAGCGGCCCGGACCGGCGCAGCAGCCAATCCAGCCCTATGGCACCCTTGCGGAGATTGCTGCCGAGGATCTCGTTCAGCGTGCCGCAGGGCCTGGTGCGGAAGATGAACTTCGAGATCAGGTGGTCCTGCAGGTTGCGGCCGACATCCGGGCTATGCGCCACGCTCTCGATGCCGAATTCCGCCAGCGCCGCCGCATCGCCGATACCTGACAGCATCAGCAGTTTCGGTGATTCGATGGCGCCCGCGCTCAGCACGATTTCCCGGCTGGCCCGGAACACGCCCTGCCCGGTATGCACCCCCACCGCGCGGCCTTCCTCGACCAGGATGCGCTGCACGGTGATGCCGGTCTCCACCCGCAAATTCGGCCGCCGCATCGCCGGGTGCAGATAGGTGCGGGCGGAAGACGAGCGAAAACCGCTGCCGACATTCAACTGGATCGGCCCCGCCCCCTCGATCGGCCCGCCGCCATTCACATCGCCAAAGCGCGGCAGGCCGGTGGCGACGCAGGCATCCACGAAGGCCTTCGCCGCCGGCGCCAGGCGCTTCGGTTCGCTGACGCGGATCGGGCCATCGGTGCCGCGGGTTTCGGAAGCCGGCCCCTCCCAGCTCTCGAGCTTGCGGAAGAAGGGCTGCACATCCGCATGCGCCCAGCCGCGCGCGCCGGATTGCGCCCAGCGGTCATAGTCATTCGGGCTGCCGCGCAGGAAGACCAGGCCGTTGACCGAACCCGACCCGCCCAGCACGCGCCCGCGCGGCCAATGGATCTGCCGTCCGGCCAGTGCCGCCTGCGGCTCCGTCATGAAGCGCGGATCGTAGCGGCCGCTGCCGAACAGCTTGGCATAGCCCATCGGCAGGCGAATCCAGGGGTCGCGATCGGGCGGCCCGGCCTCCAGCAGCAGCACGCGGCAGTTGGGGTCCTCCGACAGCCGGGCGGCGACGACGCAGCCGGCGGAGCCGCCGCCGATGACGATGATATCCGCCACTTCCCCCGCCTGCATCGGCCGGACGCCCCCGTTTCCCCTGGGAACGCAGCCTCGCCGCAACGGGGCGAGGCCGCAAGCCGTCAGGGTTCCAGCTTCACCCCGGTACGCGCCACCACGTCGCGGAATTTCGCGACCTCGGCCTGGAAGAAGGCGGTGACGTCTGCCGGGCTGTTGGGCCGGGTCCAGGGCGCGACGCCCGCGGTCAGCAGGCGTTCACGCAGCTGCGCCTGGCCCAGCGCGTCGCGGATCGCGGCGTTGAGTTGCGCCACCACCGGCTGCGGCATGTCCTTCGGCCCGATCACGGCGAACCAGTTCTCCAGGTCGAAGCCGGGCAGCGCCGTCTCGTTCAGGGTCGGGATATCCGGGAAGGAGGGAAAGCGCTGCATCCCTGTCACCGCGATGCCGCGCACCCGGCCATCCCGCACCTGGCCGGCGGCGGAGGCGAGCACGGCGACCCCCCACTGCGTCTCCGCCTTGGCGATGCTCTCCACCATCTGCCCGCCGGAGCGGTAGGCGATATGCGGGAAGCGCCCGCCCATGCCCATGACGTTGACGAACATCTCGCCCGAGAGATGCGGCATGGAGGCGACGCCGGAGGAGGCGAAGGGCATTTGCTCCGGCTGGCCGCCGCGCATCCGCGCCACCATCTCCTGCGGCGAGGCGACGGGCAGGTTGGGCTGCGCCACCACGATCATCGGGCCGCTGCCGACCATGGCGATATGGGTGTAGTCCGCGACCGGATCGTAGCGCGTGCCGCCGACGATGGCGGCTGGCGCCAGCGCGTGGGAGGACGCCTCCACCAGCATCAGCACATGGCCGTCCGGGTTCTGCCGGCGCAGCCAATCGGCGGCGATGATGCCGGCAGCGCCTGGCCGGTTTTCCACGATCACCCGCCCATTCGGGCCGAGCGCCGGCCCCAGCCGGTCCGCCAGCAGGCGGGAGGTGATGTCGGTGGACCCGCCGGGGGAAAAGCCGACGGCCAGGTTGATGGTCCGGTCCGGAAAGGCCCAGGCCGGCGCGGCAAGCCCGGCCGCCAGCAGGGCCGCGCCGATCCCGAGCGCGCTGCGTCGCAAGAGCATATTGTTCCTCCTTGGCTTTTTTCTTGGCCCGGAAGCCTTGCCCCAGCCGCGCGCCAGGGCAAGGGGGGCGGCCGAACATGTCCAAATGCAACGACGTCGCCTGTCTCGTTGCGACGCCGGCGGCTTGCTGGCAGGCTCGGCCGACCCGATCGGAAGGATCAAGGCATGCGTGGGTGGATGATGGCGGCGGGCGCCGTTGCGGTGCTCGGGATGGCTGGCGCGGCGGTGGCGCAGGATGTGGTGGCGGATCGCCGCGCCGGGCTGCGCGGCATGGGCCAGACGATGGAGGCGGTGGCGGCCACCGTGCAGTCCCGCGGCGATACGCGGGCGCTGGTGCCGCGAATCGAGGCGATGTCCGCCTTCGTGCAGACGCTGCCGAACCTGGTGCCGACCGCCAGCCTGACCCCGCCGCAGCCGCAGGGCACCCAGCCGGGCCAGACCCGCGCGCTGGCCGCCATCGATGCCGACCGCGCCGGTTTCCAGAGCCGCACCGACGCCATGCTGACGGCGCTGGCGTCCCTGAAGACCGCGGCCGAGGCGGGCAGCATCTCGCCCGACCTGCTGCGCAGCACCGGCGGCACCTGCGGCGCCTGCCACCAGCAGTTCCGCGCGCGGTAGTTAGCGGCCGCTCAAAAAGCCCTCTCCCCACGCTGGGGGGAGAGGGTTCGGTGATGGGGGCCGGGCAGGCTTCAGCCGCGCGCAGCCGTCCCCTCGTCCATCACCCGAATGCGCTCGCGCCCCCCTGCGCCTGCCCCCAGGTCACCAGCGCCCAGACCGCCGCCGCCGCCCCGGCCAGCAAGCCAGCGGCCAGCCAGTTGCTGGCCATGCGCGGCACCGGCCCGCGATAGACCACGGGCAGGCGCAGCGCGCCGGTGATCATCGGCCCGACCAGGTTCTGCTTCCGCACCAGGCGATAGGCCAGGATCGCCAGGACATGCAGCACCGCCACGCCGACGATCAGCCAGAACACCCGCAGATGGATCGAGGTGGCCAGCGCGCTGGTCGAGGAATCCACCGCACGGGCCAGCGGGCCGCGGGTGAAGATCTCATCATCGGCGAACAGCCCGCTGCCTGCCTGCGCCAGCAGCAGCCCCAGCATGACCAGCACCATCCAGCCGCCGGCGGCATTGTGGCCGATCTCCACCGGCGCGCGCTTCCGGAAATGCACCAGGTGGCGCAGCCCCTCCAGCGGTGAGGCGAGGAAGTTGCGGAAGCGTGCGGTGTGACTGCCGACGAAGCCCCAGGCGATCCGGAACACCAGCAGCGTCAGCATGGTGTAGCCGGACCAGACATGCAGGTCGAAGCGATGCGTCTCCGCCGTCCACCAGGAGAACGGGATCAGCAGCACGATCATCCAATGCACCAGGCGAATCCAGGGGTCCCAGACCTTCAGGCTGCGGGTTCCCGGCAAGGCGGTCGTCTCGCGGTCCATCGGCGGTCCTCATCCGTGCAACGAAGCCGGTGTGGCGCGGCGCGATGCGGGCGGCAAGTTTCGGAAGGTGACGCTTGCGCGCGGCGGCGCGGCGCGGCCTTTTGCGGGCATGTCCCTGCCCCACTCGATCCCCCCCTGGATGTTGCCCGGCGCGCTGGCGCTGGGGCTGGCCCTGGTTCTGGCCCTGATCGGGCGACGCTGGCGTGCGGGCGGCGCCCTGGCGCTCGGCGCGGGGGTGCTTCTGGGATGGTGGTGGCTGTTCGGGGCGCTGCCGGCCTCACCGCGCCAGCTACCGGAACGGCTGCCGCTGCTGGCGCTGGCGATGCTGGGCCTGGTGGCGCTCGGCCTGGCCTTGCGGCGGGCGCCGGGCTGGCTGCTGCCGGGCTGGCTGCTGCCGGCGCTGGGCGTGCTCGGCGCCGGCTGGTGGATGGCCGGCGCGCCACGCAACCTGCCGGATCTGACACAGGCGGCGCCGGTGCTGGCGGGCGTTGCGCTGTATGCCGTGCTGGCGCTGCGGCTGGCCCGCTGGCGCGCCGTGCTGGCGGCGGCGCTGCTCGCGGCCGGGCTGGCGCTGGCCGGGCCGGCGGGCCCGGCGGTGCCGCTGGCCCTGGTGCTGCTCGGCGCCAGCCTCGGC
>NZ_JAUYTS010000197.1 GCF_030695085.1 Falsiroseomonas sp.
CGCGCTCCACGAAGCTGCCGGATTGCGCGGGGTCGAGCACCGCGGGGTCCGCGCCGATGCCGATGCGGAGCGTGGTTTGTGCCAGCGCCGGCGCGGACAACAGGGGCAGCAAGGTGGCGGCGAGGCGAAGGGCACGGTGCATCGGGGCAGTATCCCTGGCTGATCCCGAGGATGCTGCTGCACCCCACCGAGAGGCGCAAGCATGAGGACGGTCGCCTGACCCGGCGCTTCACCCCGCCAGGGTGAGAAGCACCAGATCGTCCCGGTGAATGATCTCGTCACGGCCACGCCAGCCAAGGATGGTCTCGAGCTCCTCGCTGCGATGGCCGGCGATCAGGCGCGCGGCATCGGAATCATAGGCGGACAGGCCACGGGCCAGTTGCCGCCCCGCCTCGTCGATGACTCGCACCGGGTCGCCGCGTTCGAAGCTGCCCTCCACGGCGCGCACGCCGGCCGGCAGCAGGGATGATCCGCGCGCCAGGGCACGCGCCGCGCCGGCATCCACCACCAGCGTGCCGAGCGGCGCCAGGCTGCCGGCGATCCAGCGCTTGCGGGCGGAACGGCCCTCGCGCTCGGGCAGGAACCAGGTGCAGGGCGCGCCCTGTTGCATGGCGGCGAGCGGCCGGTCCTGCGCGCCGAGCGCGATGGCCATGGCGCAGCCGGCGCCGGTTGCGATGCGGGCCGCGATCAGCTTGGTGCGCATGCCGCCGGAGGAATAGCCGGGCGGCGGCTCGCCCCCCATCGCCATGATCTCCTCCGTGATCTGCGCCACCACGGGGATATGGGCCGCGGCAGGGTCGCGGCGCGGATCGGCGGTGTAGAGGCCATCGATATCCGACAGCAGCACCAGCGCATCCGCCTCCACCATCTCCGCCACGCGTGCGGCCAGGCGGTCATTGTCGCCGAAGCGGATCTCGGCGGTGGCGACGGTGTCGTTCTCGTTGATGACGGGGATGCAGCCCAGCGCCAGCAGCGTGTTCAGCGTGGCCCGCGCATTCAGGTAGCGGCGGCGATCCTCGCTATCCTCCAGCGTCAGCAGCAGCTGCGCGGCACTGAGCTGCACGGCGGACAGCGCATCGGCCCAGGCGCCGGCCAGGCGGATCTGGCCGACGGCGGCGGCGGCCTGCTTTTCCTCCAGCCGCAACGTCTTCTTCCGCGTCAGGCCCAGCGCGTGGCGGGCGAGCGCGATGGCGCCGGAGGAAACCAGGATCACCTCCGCCCCCCGCGCCCGCAGCGCCGCGACATCCTGCGCGACCCCGGCCAGCCAGGCGCTGCGCGGCGTGGCGGTGGCGTTGTCCACCACCAGGGCGGAGCCGATCTTGACGACGATGCGGCGGGCGGTGGCGAGGGAAGGCAGCATCGGCGGGTCTCAGCCTCGGCGGTCGGCCAGGATCTGCTGGTACAGCGCGTAGAGCACCTGCTTCACGCCCGCCCCGGTGGCACCCGAGACCAGCAGCGCGGGCTTGCCGGCGGCCTTGGACAGCGCCTTGAGGCGGGATGCGGTGGCCTGCGGCGTCATCGCATCCGACTTGTTCAGCGCGACAACCTCCGGCTTGTCCGCCAGCCCGCCGCCATAGCCGGCGAGTTCCTCGCGGATGGTGCGGTAGGCGGCGGCCGGGTCGGCGGCCGTGCCATCGACCAGATGCAACAGGACCGCGCAGCGTTCCACATGGCCGAGGAAGCGGGTGCCGAGGCCGGCGCCTTCATGCGCGCCCTCGATCAGGCCAGGGATATCGGCCAGGACGAATTCCAGCGAGCCGTCGCGGGACGGCGTGCCGTCCGGGTTCAGCCGCACCACGCCAAGCTGCGGGTGCAGCGTGGTGAAGGGATAATCCGCCACCTTCGGTCGTGCCGCGGAGACGGCGGCCAGGAAGGTGGACTTCCCGGCATTCGGCAGCCCGAGCAGCCCGCTATCGGCGATCAGCTTCAGGCGCAGCCAGATGGCGCGTTCCTGGCCGGGCCAGCCGGGATCGGCCCGGCGGGGCGATCGGTTGGTGGCGGATTTGAAGGTGGCATTGCCGTAGCCGCCATCGCCGCCCTTGGCGATGACGATGCGCTGGCCGACCTCGGTCAGGTCCGCGAGCAGGGTTTCCTTGTCCTCGGCCAGGATCTGGGTGCCGACCGGCACCTTCATGATGACGTCGTCGGACCCGGCCCCGGTGCGGTCCTGGCCGGCGCCGTTGCCACCCTTGCGGGACTTGAAGTGCTGCGCGTAGCGGTAGTCGATCAGCGTGTTCAGGCCGTCCACGGCCTCGATGATCACGTCGCCGCCCTTGCCGCCATTGCCGCCGTCGGGGCCACCGTATTCGATGAACTTCTCGCGGCGGAAGGCGATGACGCCGTCTCCGCCGTCACCCGCCTTCACATGGACCTTGGCTTCGTCGAGGAATTTCATGGTCTGTGTCCGATACCCGGAAACGCGAACGGGGGCCTGGCGGCCCCCGTCCAAACGCTCGCCAGGAGGTCTCGGCCTATTCGGCCGCGACGGCCATGGGCGTGATGGAAACCTGGACGCGGCCCTCGGCCTTGCGCTCGAACTTCACATGCCCGGTGACCAGCGCATGCAGCGAGTGCGTGCGGCCGACCAGGACGTTCGAGCCGGCGCGCATCTTGGTGCCGCGCTGGGTGACGAGGATGTTGCCGGCCTGGACGAACTGGCCGTCCGAGCGCTTGACGCCGAGCCGCTTGCCAGCCGAGTCGCGGCCGTTGCGCGACGAACCGCCGGCCTTTTTGTGTGCCATGGTGTGGGGTCCTTTCTGTCGCTAGCGGATCAGGCCGCGGCGATCGCGGAAATGCGGAGAACGGTCTGCATCTGGCGATGCCCGTTCTTGCGGCGGCTGTTCTTCCGGCGGCGCTTCTTGAAGATGATCACCTTGTCGCCGCGCGTCTGGCCTTCGACCACCGCGGTGACGGTCGCACCCGGCACGGTCGGCGCGCCGAGGGTGAGGCCGGCATCGGTGCCGAGGGCCAGGACGTCGTGGAAGGTGATGGTGGCGCCGGGCTCGGCCTCGAGCTTCTCGACGGTCAGCACGGCATCGGGAGTGACGCGGTACTGCTTGCCGCCGGTGCGGATCACTGCATAGGTCATGTTCGCGCTCGGGCTTTCGAGGTCCGGTGCTGCTGGGCGGGTTCGCCCGGACGAGTTTGGGTGGTTCGGCCATAACTGACCGCCGGCCTCCCCAGGCCATTGCCGCCTGGGTGTCCGGAGGGCGCAGCGTATAGCGGGGTGCCGGGCCGAGAGTCAACGGCGTGGCGGGTTGCGTACCGCCCTTCGTGTGATTATAGGGCGCCACCGCCTGCGGAGAGGTGGCAGAGTGGTCGATCGCGTCGGTCTCGAAAACCGAAGTAGATGCAAGTCTACCGTGGGTTCGAATCCCACCCTCTCCGCCAGTTTCGCTTTGGTTCGCACCTCTGCGCTGCTTTTCGCTCCGGTTCGCGCATTCCCTCAGGACACGATCGAAGCCGCGCGAAATCCTGCGAGGGGCCTTTTGTAACCGCGCGCACTTCCGCCGCCAGTGCTCCCGGGTTCGCGCTGACCCTGCCCCCAACTTGCCCTCGTTCATGAGCAGATTCTGTTCTCCATTTGCCCCGATGCGGGGCGGGTTGCAGAGGCTGCTGGCGTGAGCCCGTTCAGGCTCGTGTGTGGGCGGGTCGTGTTGTAGTCGCTCCTCCATGCTTCGATGATCCGGCGCGCCGCGGCCATCTCCACCCCGCCTTGTCGGAGCAATCAGGCTACTGCGCCAGGTAGCACCCGAAAAACCAGACAACGCCAGGATCAGGACATCGCCGCCGTGGGATCGTGTCCCATCGCGTGGTGTAGGAGCGCGATGATCTTTGGCGGGCTGGGCCGCCATATCAGGCGGGCACGGCCGAGAGCCTGACGGTGGCATTATCGCTGACGGTGCTGATGGCTTCCAGGGTCATATAGCGGGCGC
>NZ_JAUYTS010000199.1 GCF_030695085.1 Falsiroseomonas sp.
CGGCGGCGCCGGCAACGACAACCTGAACGGCCTCGACGGGGATGACCGGCTCGATGGCGGCGCGGGTGACGATCTTCTCTATGGCGGCGCGGGGGATGACCGGCTTTATGGCGGGGACGGCAACGACCTGCTGTCGGGCGGCACCGGCAATGACCGCATGTTCGGTGGCGCGGGGGATGACGTCTATCGGGTGGAGGATGCCGGCGACCGCGTCCTCGAATACGCCAATGAGGGCTATGACCGGGTCCTGGCCAGCATCGACTACCGCCTGACCCAGCATGTGGAGCGGCTGGACCTGGTTGGTTTCGCCGTGAACGGCTACGGCAATGCGGAGGCGAATTGGATCGTCGGCAATACGCTGGACAACCTCCTCGCCGGGCATGACGGCGCCGACACCATCATGGGCGGGCTCGGCAACGACACGCTGGTGGGCGGGCGTGGCGATGACGTGCTGATCGGCGGTGCCGGGCACGACCGGCTGCTGGGCGGTGATGGTGCGGACACATTGGTCGGCGGGTCCGGCAACGACACGCTGCTCGGCGGCGACGGGGCGGATTACTTTGCCTTCGACACGGACAGCACCGGCCACAGCCTGATTTCCGATTTCAACCTCGCCGAGGACCGGCTGGACGCCTCCGACCTGTTCCTCGATGTCCTGTCGCTGATGGCCGCGCTGGTCGATCTGGGTCGCCATACACGGCTGGATTTCGCACCCACCGGCGGGTCCGTCCTGCTGCGGAACATCGCCTTCGCGGATATCACCGAGGCGATCTTCGTGTTCGAGCCACCGGAGGCCGAGACATCCAGCCTCTGGCTTGCCTGATTACGCCCCCTTGGTCACGCCCCCTTGGTCACTCCCCGCGCAGTGCCGCCCCCGCTGCCAGCGGGGCCAGCGGCGCGGCGAGCGCCAGCAAGGCGGCCAGCAGCAGCAGATAGGGCCGCGGCGTCAGCCCGGCCGCCGCGGCCTCGATCGCCGCGGCGCCGAAGATCACGGCGGGGATCGACAGCGGCAGCACCAGCAGCGGCAGCAGCACCCCGCCGCGCCGCGCGCCGAGCGTCAGCGCCGCGCCCGCCGTGCCGAACAGGGACAGCACGCCGGTGGCCAGGCCGAGTGCCAGCATGGCCGCGCCCCAGGCCTCCACCGGCAGGTTCAGCATGGCGGCCGCGATCGGCGTGGCGGCCAACAACGGCAGGCCGGTGACAATCCAATGCCCCAGCGCCTTGGCGCCCGCCAGCGCCGAGGGCGGCAGGCCGGACAGCAGAAGCTGGTCGAGCGAGCCATCCTCCGCCTCCGCCCCGAACAGCCGGTCGAGCGGCAGCAGCGCCGCCAGCAGGGCTGCGGCGAGCAGCGCGCCGGGGGCGATGCGCGCCAGGATCTCGGGCGAGGGTCCGATGCCGAAGGGAAACAGCGCGCAGACCAGCACGAAGAACAGCACGGCGGCCAAGGTATCGGCCGGATGGCGCAGCGCCAGCCGCACCTCCCGCCCCAGCACGGCGCCGAAGCCCCTCAAAGCACCAGCTCCCGCGCGCCGGGCAGGGGAAGTGGCAGGTGGGTGGCGGCGATCACGGCGCCGCCCGCCGCGCGGTGGGTGGCGAGCAGAGCACCGAGACGGGTGACGGAGGCCGCGTCCAGCCCCACCGTCGGTTCATCCAGCAACCACAGCGGCGCCGGCGCCAGCGCCAGCCGGGCCAGGGCCAGCCGACGCTTCTGGCCGGAGGACAGCATCCGCGCCGGCAATTCCGCCAGATCGGCCAGCCCGACCGCCTGCAGCGCCGCCGCGACAGCGCCGCCCCACAGCTTCGCGTAGAATTCCAGATTCTCCCGCGCCGTCAGGCTCGGCTTCAGCGCATCCTGGTGGCTGAGGTAGCGCAGCCTTCCGGCATGGGCGACGCGATCGGCCAGCGCATCGGCGCCCTCCCACAGCAATTCTCCCTCCGCCGCCGGGATCAGCCCGGCCAGCAGCCGCAGCAGGCTGGATTTGCCCGCACCATTGGCGCCGAGCAGCAGCAGGGCCCCGCCCGCTTCCAGGTGGAAGGACAGCCCGGCAAAGATCGCGCGGTCGCCCCGCCAGCAGGCCAGATCCCGCGCTTCCAGCACCCCTCCCCCTTTCCCGGCGCCCCCGCGCACGAAAACAACCCCTGCACACGATTGCCGGGTGCATTCCGGCATGAACGGGGCACAGTGAGCGCACAAGGGCGCGCACAGGCCACGCTGGCGGATGGACCGCCCGTCATCCCTGTGGTTTAAGCCGCCTGCTGCGGTCGCGAAAGCGGCACGGCGGAACCGCGCCAGGCTTGGCGGAGGCGCCCCGCTTCCGGGGTGGCACCCAACCCGGCGCCACGCGAACGGGGACCCCGGACCATGCGGATGATCGGGCAGGACAGCCTGAAGACCCGCCGTACCCTCAAGGTGGACGGCAAGGATTATCACTATTTCAGCCTGCCCGAGGCTGCTGCCGCCATCGGCGACCCGAGCCGTTTGCCGGTCAGCCTGAAGGTGCTGCTGGAGAATGTGCTGCGCTTCGAGGATGGCCGCAGCTACACGGTGGATGACGCCAAGGCCGTTGTCGCCTGGCTCGAGAAGGGCTCCTCCACCAAGGAAGTGCCGTTCCGCCCGGCCCGCATCCTGCTGCAGGACTTCACCGGCGTGCCCGCCGTGGTCGACCTGGCCGCGATGCGCGATGCGCTGTCCAACCTCGGCGGCGATCCGAAGAAGGTGAACCCGCTGGTGCCGGTCGATCTCGTGATCGACCACTCGGTGATGGTGGACTTCTCCGGCACCGCGAATGCGCTGCAGAAGAACGTCGATGTCGAGTTCGAGCGCAATGGCGAGCGTTATGAGTTCCTGCGCTGGGGCCAGTCCGCCTTCGCCAATTTCCGCGTCGTGCCGCCCGGCACCGGCATCTGCCACCAGGTGAACCTGGAATACCTGGCACAGGTCGCCTGGACCGCGCAGGACGGGCCGGACACCTATGTGTTCCCCGATAGCTGCTACGGCACGGACAGCCACACCACCATGGTGAACGGCCTGGGCGTGCTTGGCTGGGGCGTCGGCGGGATCGAGGCCGAGGCCGCGATGCTCGGCCAGCCCATCGCCATGCTGATCCCGGACGTCATCGGCTTCCGCCTGGTCGGCAAGGTGCGCGAAGGCGTCACCGCCACCGACATGGTGCTGACCGTGACGCAGATGCTCCGCAAGAAGGGCGTCGTCGGCAAGTTCGTCGAGTTCTACGGCCCGGGCCTGGAGGACATGGCGCTCGCCGACCGTGCCACCATCGGCAACATGGCGCCGGAATATGGCGCGACCTGCGGCTTCTTCCCGGTCGACCAGACCACCATCGACTATCTGCGCCTGTCCGGCCGCGACGAGCATCGCATCAAGCTGACCGAGGCCTATGCCAAGGCGCAGGGCCTGTGGCGCGATGCCTCCACGCCGGACCCGGTGTTCACGGACACGATGGAACTCGACCTGTCGACGGTCGAGCCCTCCATGGCCGGGCCGAAGCGGCCGCAGGACCGCGTGCCGCTGACCCAGGTTTCCACCAGCTTCGCCAAGGACCTGGCGGCCGGCACCATGGGCGTGCCGGGCGACAAGGCCGAGCTGCGCGTGCCGGTGGCGGATCGCAACTACGACCTCGGCCATGGGGATGTGGTGATCGCGGCGATCACCTCCTGCACCAACACCTCCAACCCCTATGTCATGGTCGCCGCCGGCCTGGTGGCGCGCAAGGCGCGGGCGCTCGGGCTGCGGCCCAAGGCCTGGGTGAAGACCTCGCTGGCGCCTGGGTCCCAGGTGGTCACCGAATATCTCGACAAGGCCGGCCTGACGGCGGATCTGGATGCGCTCGGCTTCCAGACCGTGGGCTATGGCTGCACCACCTGCATCGGCAATTCCGGCCCGCTGGAAGACCCGATCCTGGAGGCGATCGAGGACAACAAGCTGGTCGTCTCCAGTGTCCTTTCCGGCAACCGCAACTTCGAGGGCCGCGTCCACGCCAATGTCCGCGCCAACTACCTGGCCTCGCCGCCGCTGGTGGTGGCCTATGCGCTGGCCGGCACGGTGAAGCTGAACATCACGACCGACCCGATCGGCACCGGCAGCAACGGCCAGCCCGTCTATCTGAAGGACATCTGGCCGACGCAGAAGGAGGTGAACGACACGGTTCAATCCGCCGTGTCGCGCGAGATGTTCATGCAGCGCTACGGCGACGTGTTCAAGGGCCCGGCGCAGTGGCAGGCCATCCGCGTCGACACGGACAGCGACACCTATCGCTGGAATGGCGGCTCCACCTACGTCCAGAACCCGCCCTACTTCACCGGCATGACGATGGAGATCCCCGCGATCCCGCCGATCACCGGGGCGCGCATCCTGGCCGAGCTGGGCGACAGCATCACCACCGACCACATCTCCCCGGCCGGTGCCATCAAGAAGGCCTCGCCGGCGGGCGACTATCTGCTGGAACACCAGGTGCGCCAGCATGACTTCAACAGCTACGGCGCCCGCCGCGGCAACCATGAAGTCATGATGCGCGGCACCTTCGCGAATACCCGTATTCGCAACGAGCTGGTGCCGGGCATCGAGGGCGGCATGACCAAACACCAGCCCTCGGGCGAAGTGCTGCCGATCTACGACGCGGCCATGAAGTACAAGGCCGAGGGCGTGCCGCTGGTGATCTTCGGCGGCAAGGAATACGGCACCGGCTCCTCCCGCGACTGGGCGGCCAAGGGCACCTTCCTGCTCGGCGTGAAGGCGGTCATCACCGAGAGCTTCGAGCGTATCCACCGCTCCAACCTGGTCGGCATGGGCGTGCTGCCGCTGGTGTTCCAGAATGGCGAAACCCGCCAGTCGCTGGGCATCACCGGCGCCGAGATCATCGACCTGGAGGGGCTGGAGACGCTGGCGGCCCGGATGCAGGTGGGAATGGTGATCCACCGCCCCGACGGCACCACCCACCGCACGACGCTGCTCTGCCGCGTCGATACGGCGGATGAGGTCGAGTACTACAAGAATGGCGGCATCCTGAACTACGTGCTGCGCGGGATGGCGAAGGCGGCCTGACCGGGCCGCGTCGCGATGCGGTAGAAGGGGGGCGCGGTCCGCAGGGGCCGCGCCCTTTTTCTTGGCCCCATTTTTCTGGGCCCCTTTTTTTCTGGACCGCGTTGTAACATCGCGGGTGCGGAACCTTCGGCCGCCACCGCCGCTTCCACCGCGTAGCGCCATCCGACGGAGTCCCACCCTGCCGCCTTCACCCCCTCCCGGCCCCCACCCCCGCCGGGTCGCCGTGGTCATCAACGCCGCCTCCGGCACCGCCCTCGGCCGCGACACGATCGAGGCCGAGGTCACGCGCCACCTGGCCGCGGCGGGGGTGGAGGCGGTGCTGGTGCCCGACCATGCGGAGGGCCTGCTCGCCCGGCTCGATGAGGCCGTGGCGATGGGGGCGGAGGCGGTGGTGGTGGGCGGCGGCGACGGTTCCATCATGGCGGCCGCCGAACGGCTGATGGGCAAGGACGCCGCACTCGGCATCCTGCCGCTCGGCACCATGAACATGCTGGCCAAGGATCTCGGTATTCCGCTGGAGTTAGAAGCCGCGGCGGCGGCTCTGGCGCATGGCACGATCCGCGCGATCGACGTGGCGGATGTGAATGGCCATGTCTTCCTGTGCTCCTCCGTGCTCGGCAGCCCGTCCTGGCTCGGCCGGCACCGGGAACGCGGGCGCGGCAAGCGGGGGCTGCGGCCGCGGCTGATCTTCGCGCTGGCGGCGCTGCGTTCCGAGTGGCGGCACCGGCCGATGCGGCTCAGCGTGCGGCTGGGCGCCGGGCGGACCGTGCGGCTATGGACCCGGGCGCTGGCGGTGGCGAATAACCGCTATGCCGAGGGCTTCAACCTGATGATGACCCGGCCGCGGCTGGATGCCGGGGAACTCGCCCTCTATGTCGCGCGTCGCTATGGGGCATGGTGGTGGGTGAAGATGATGGCGGGCATGTTCCTCGGAACCTGGCGTGGCTCCCGCCTCGTGCAGGAACGCGCAGCGCAGGAGGTGACCATCGGCTCCGCCCGCACCGCGATCCGCGTGATGAATGACGGGGAGGCGCTGCTGATCGCGCCGCCGCTGATCTACCGCATCCATCCCGGCGCGCTGCGCGTGATCGTGCCCGGCCCGCCGGCCGAGGACCCGCCGGCCGAGACCGATCCGGTTCCCCCGCCCGCATGACGCGCCGCGTCGCGCATCTCTCGGACCTGCATTTCGGCGCCGAGGACCCGCAGGTGGTGGCCAGCTTCGCGCAGGAACTGGCGGATTGGGCGCCCGACCTCATCGCCGTCTCGGGCGACCTCACCCAGGGCGCGCGGCATGAGGAATTCATTGCCGCCATGGCCTTTCTGGAGACGCTGCCGGCGCCGCGGCTGATCGTGCCCGGCAACCACGACATGTCGCCCTACAATCTGGTGGAGCGATTCACGGACCCGTATCGCCGCTGGCGCCGCCATGTGCATGCCGCGACGGAGCCGGTCTTCGAGGATGCGGAGATCGCCATCGTCGGTATGAACACCGCCCGTCGCGCCGGGCTGTATCTGAACTGGGCGCGCGGCCGCGTCTCCGGCACCAGGCTGGCGGCGGCGGAGGGGCGGCTCGCGGCACTGCCGCCCGGGCTGTTCCGCATCATCGTGGCGCACCACCCTTTCCTCGCGCCGATGCTCAAGCCGGGCGCGCGGCTGGTCGGCAATGCCGAACCGGCGCTGGCCGCCTTCGCGCGGCATGATGTGCGGCTGGTGCTGACCGGCCATCTGCATCTGGGCGATGTCCGCCCGGTGCGGGAGGGCGGACTGATTGTGGCGCAGGCCGGCAGCGCCACCTCCGTGCGGCTGCGCGGCACGCCGAACGCCTATAACCGCATCATCGTCGAGGACGGCCGCGCCACCGTCACGCCCCGGCTGTGGCATGGCGCGGGGTGGGAGGATCTGCCGCCGGCCTCATGAGGTCAGCCTCGCAGTGCCCGCCCCAGCGCCAGGCTGGCCGGCAGCGCCAGCAGGCAGAGCACCGCCATGGCCCAGAACCCCGCCCCGCCCACCGCGGCATAAAGTGGCCCACAGGCCAGGGCCAGCAGCCCCATCCATAGCCCGACGCCCAGCGCCGCATGCAGGGTCTGCGCCGTGCCGGCCTCGGCCGGTGGCACCACGCGCGCCAGCACCGCCATGGTCGCCAGATGCTGCATGCCGAAGGTCGCCGCGTGCAACATCTGCGCCGGCACCAGCAGCCAGGGATCGACCGTCAGCGCCGTGACGCCCCAGCGCAGCACGCCCGCCCCGGCCGCGACCAGCGACAGCCCGACCGGCCCGAGTCGTGTCACCAGCCCCCGTCCCCACAGGAACAGCGCCACCTCCGCCAGCACGCCCACCGCCCAGAGCCCGCCGATCAGCCCGGCGCCAAGCCCCGCCGCCTGCCAATGCAGCGTGCCGAAGCCGTAATACAGCGCATGGCTGCCCTGGATCAGCGCCGAGACCAGCATCAGCCGGCGCACCGCGGCAAGCCGCAGCGGCGCCAGGAAGCCCGCCCAGCCCCGCGCCACCGCCCGCCCGGCGCGCGGCGCCCGGCCCGGCAGGGCGAGGGCGGCCAGTGAGGTCGCCGCCAGCCCCGCCACCAGAAGCCAGGCCGCCGCCTGGATGCCAGCCACCGCCACCGCCTGCCCGACCACGATCGCGGCCAGCATGAAGGCGATGCTGCCCGCCGCCCGCACCCGGGCATAGTCGAAGCCACCCGGCGCGCGCGACGCCGCCAGCGCCAGTGCATCGGTCAGCGGCACCACCGGGGCGAAGGCGGCGCTGTGCAGCGCCATCACCAGCAGCAGCAGCCCAAATCCGGCCGGCAGCAGGAAGCCGCAGGCCGCCAGCGCGGCGAGCGCGGAGCCCGCGACCAGCAGCACCCGTGAATCGCCCAGCGCATCCGCCAGCCGCCCGCCGGCCGGCCCGGCGACCAGCCGCACGCCGGCCGCCACCGCCAGCAGCGCCCCGACCTCGGAAGGCGACATGCCCTGCGCGGACAGGATGGCCGGCAGGAAGGGCAAGGTAATGCCCACCACCACGAATTGGGCGCTGTAGAGGAGGACGAAGCGGGTGGCGGCGGTCACCGGCGCAAGCTGACCCCTGCCGGGGTGGCTGCCAAGAGGGGCAGCCCAAGGGAGGCTGGCAAAGGCCGGCCGCGGAACATCGCGGCCTTCGTGCCGGGTTCGCGCCCGGGCGGACCTAGCCCGCCAGCACCGTCTCCGGCGCCCGCGCCATCTGCGGCGCGCGCGGCGCATCAAGCTGGGCCACGCCCTGCGCCATCCTGGCCAGGGCGGTGCTGGCGCGGTCCGCGGCGTCGCGGATCACCACCACCTGCCCGGCGAGCTGCCGCGCACCTTCCGCCACCTGCTGGCGACCCGCCTCGCCCTGGCGCGGCGCCAGGCTGGCTTCCAGCCCGCGGGCGGCGGCGGTGGCGGCGATGCGCTCGATCTCGACGGAGGCGGCCAGGAGACGGTCCCCCGCTTCCTCCAGCGTCATCGAGTCGAGGCGTGCCTCCTGCCGGGTGGCCAGGGCGGCCAGCCGGAAGCGTTCCAGGGCGCGGGCCAGGGCGCCGGCCTCATCATCGCGGCAGGTGCCGGGCACCGCGATATCCAGATGCCCTTCCGCCAGGCCGGCCGCCGCCGCGCGCAGCGCCCGGTATGGCGCCAGCAGCAGGCGTTCCAGCAGCAGCGCGGCGATACCGGCCAGCAGCGTGGCGGCCGCCAGGGTGACCGCCAGCGCGATCAGCGCCACATGGCCAGGATCGGCAAGCGGCTCGGGCCGGCCCTCGCCGGCCGGATCGGCTTGCGCGGCGGCAGCCGGCGGCTGGCGCGTGGGGTCGAGTTGCGCCGCCCGTGCGCGCAGCCGGGACAGATCCACCCGTCCCTCCGGCGCCACCAGAAGCTGCCAGGTGCCGAGATCACGCTCCAGCACGCTCAGCGCGCGGCTCAACCCGCCCAGGGTCGCCGGCTCCGGCGGGCGCGGTCCCAGCAGGGAAAGTGCCTCCGCCGCCGTTGGTGGCGCGCGGCCCGGCTCCTCCATCCCTGGCAGCAGCAGCGCGGTGGCAAGGCACAGCGCGACCAGCGCACCCAGCCCGGCCAACCAGCGAAGCCGGCCCGAAGCGGGGGCGGCCAATGCCGGATGGTCCGAAAAAGCGTCGGCGCGCGGCTGGATCGGGTCCAGCCCGTGGCGGAACGTGGCGGACATGGCGGGCCTCCTGCCCAGGCGTGGCCACCGGGGGACGGGCCACTCGGGGCAGGCTGACTCAGGAAGATTGACGTTTCGTTGCCAGAAGCAGGATGCCGCCCCCGGCCCGCCGGGTTGCTTCCCGCCGCCCGCCAGCTTGCTTCCCGCGGCCAGCCGCGAGGGTCTGCCGCGGCCAGCCGCGAGGCCTTCCGCACCCACCCGCAGTTGCCAAGGGCGCAGAGCCGTGCCACGCAACCGCTGACCCCACGGACCATGCCCAATACCCAATATGTCCGACCATCACATGTCCCACGGCCAGATGTTTGCCCCGCGCGTTCGCGCGGTGCTCGGCCCGACCAACACCGGCAAGACCCATCTGGCGATCACTCGCCTGCTGGCGCATGCCTCCGGTATCATCGGCTTTCCGCTGCGCCTGCTGGCGCGCGAGAATTACGACCGCATGGTCGCGGCCAAGGGGGAGAAGTACGTCGCGCTGATCACCGGGGAGGAGAAGATCGTCCCCCCCGAGGCGCGCTGGTTCGCCTGCACGGTGGAAGCCATGCCGCTGGACCGCCGCGCCGAATTCGTCGCGGTGGATGAAATCCAGCTCTGCGCCGATGCCGATCGCGGCCACATCTTCACGGACCGGCTGCTGCACGCCCGCGGCATGGTGGAAACCATGTTCCTGGGCGCCGAGACCATCCGGCCCCTGCTGCAGCGCCTGGTGCCGCAGGCCGAGATCGAGACGCGGCCGCGCCTGTCGCAACTGACCCATTCCGGCCCCGCCAAGCTGACCAAGCTGCCGCCACGCAGCGCCGTGGTCGCCTTCAGCGCGGCCGAGGTCTATGCGATCGCGGAGGCGATCCGCCGTCGCCGGGGCGGTTGCGCCGTGGTGATGGGGCGCATGTCGCCGCGCACCCGCAACGCCCAGGTGGCGCTGTATCAGAATCGGGAGGTGGATTTCCTGGTCGCGACCGATGCCATCGGCATGGGTCTGAACATGGATGTGGACCACATCGCCTTCGCCGACCTGCAGAAATTCGATGGCCACCAGATACGCGCGCTGAACGCCCAGGAAGCCGCCCAGATCGCCGGCCGCGCCGGCCGCGGCATGCGCGACGGCACCTTCGGTACCACCGCCGAATGCCCGCCCCTGCCGGAGGAACTGGCCCGCCAGATCGAGGGTCATGTCTTCGAGCCGCTGGCACAGATCGCCTGGCGCAATTCGGACCTGGATTTCGCCAGCATCGACGGGCTGCTGGACAGCCTGGCCGCCACCCCGCCCACCCCTGGCCTCACCAAGGGCAATGACGCGGTGGACCACATCACGCTCAACGCGCTGTCCCGTGAGCAGGAGATCCGCCAGCTTGGCCAGGGCCGCGCCCGCGTGCGGCTGCTGTGGGAAGCCTGCCAGGTGCCGGATTTCCGCAAGATCGCGGATGACAGCCACACAAGGCTCTGCGCCAAGATCTTTGGCCACCTGGCGACCGATGGCCGCCTGCCCAGCGACTGGGTGGCGGGCAACATCGCGGCACTCGGCAATGTCGAGGGTGACCTCGATACCCTGATGGCGCGCCTCGCCACCATCCGCATCTGGTCCTACATCGCCGCCCGCGCCGACTGGATCGCCGATGCCGCCACCCAGCAGGCGGAAGCCCGCAAGGCGGAGGAAGCGGTCAGTGACGCGCTGCATGAGCGCCTGATCGCCCGTTTCGTCGATCGCCGCGCCGCACACCTGATCCGCCGGCTCGATGACACGGAGGAGACGCTGCTCTCCGCCGTCACGCGCCAGGGCGAGGTGGTGGTAGAGGGTCACACGGTCGGCAAGGTCACCGGCTTCCACTTCCAGCCCGACCCCGAGGCGACCAAGGAGGAAGAGAAGCGCCTGGTCCTGCGCGCCGCACGCCGTGCACTGCGGGAGGAAATTCCGCGCCGCCTGGCCAGCCTCGAGGTCGCGAAGGACGAGGCGTTCCGCCTGACCCCGCAGCACCGCGTGATGTGGGACGAGGCCGAGATCGCCCGCCTGCGGCCGGGGCCGGAACCGCTGAAGCCGCATGTGGATGTGATCGCCACCGAATTCCTGGACAATGCCCAGCGGGAACGGGTGCGCGTCCGCCTGGCCACCTGGCTGGAATCGCTGGTGAAGCGCGAACTCGGCGGGCTGGAGGCAATCGAGGCCAAGGCCGCCGAGGACAACACCCTGCGCGGCCCGGCCTTCCGGCTGCGGGAAGCCATGGGCCTCGCCCCCGGTGCGACCGAGCGCGAAATTCCGGCGGAGCTGCGCGCACGGCTCAAGGCCATCGGCATCCGCGCCGGCCGCTACGCCATGTATCTGCCGGATGTGCTGAAGCCGCGTGCCATGGGGCTGCGCGCGCAGCTCTGGGCGTTGCGCCGCAACATCCCGACGCCGCTGCTGCCCAACCCGGGCCTCGTCTCCGTGACGTTGCCGGAGCCGGGCACGGAAGAAGCGCCGGTCGATCCGAACACGCCGCGCGGGCCGGAAGGCTGGCCGCAGGGCTTCGCCATCATGGCGGGCTGGCTGCCGGCGGGGCGCGTGCTGCTGCGCCTCGACGTGGCGGAACGCATCGCCGGCGAGTTGGGCTACCTGACGCGGCGTGCGCCGGCCCCGGTGCCGGAGGGGCTGGCGTCCCGCCTCGGTGTGAAGGGCGACACGCTGCCGATGGCGCTGGAGGCGATGGGCTTCAGGCTCATGCCGTCCCCGCCGTTGGAAGAGGGTGAATTCGGCCCGCCGCTGCCCGCCCGCATCTCCGTGGTGCGCGCCGATCGCGGCGCCGGCCCGCGCGGCCCGCGCCGCGATGGCCGGCCGGAGCGGAACGAGGCCCGGGGTGACCAGTCGCGGGGTGACCAGGCGCGGGGCGACCAGCCGCGCGGTGAGCGCG
>NZ_JAUYTS010000220.1 GCF_030695085.1 Falsiroseomonas sp.
GCCTTGCATGATGCGGCGGGCGAGGCCAGACCGGCCTCGCCCGCCTGACGCGCAATCAGCCGCCGGCGTTCCTCTGCCGCCAGCCGGCTGCCCTCGGCCCCGGCCGGTGGCGCGTCATCTCCGGCGCATCGCGCTCGGGCCGGACGGCAGCACACGTCGCGCGCCGCGCCTCGGGGTGATGACGACCGCGTCTCAGGCGGCGTTTCGCGCCGCCAGCAGGTCGCGCAGCGCCGCGGCCACGGTTTGCAGCTCGGGCGCCTCGCGCCGGCGCGGGAACGGTGCCGCCACCCGCACCTCGCGCGCCAGCCCCGCCGGACGGCCCGCGAGCACCACCACGCGGTCCGCGAGCATCAGCGCCTCCTCGATGTCGTGTGTCACGAACAGCACCGTCTTGCGGGTGGCAAGACGGATGCGGGTCAGTTCCTCCTGCATCGCCTCGCGCGTGATGGCGTCCAGCGCGCCGAAAGGCTCATCCATCAGCAGCACCTCGGGTTGTACGGCCAGCGCGCGCGCGATGGCGACGCGCTGGCGCTGCCCGCCCGAAAGCTGGCGCGGCAGGCGTGCGGACAATCCCTCCAGCCCCACCAGGCCAAGGGCCTCCGTGATGCGCCGCGTGGCCTCCGGTGGCGCGACGCGCAGCCGCTCCAGGCCGAAGCCCACATTGGCCGCGGCATCGCGCCATGGCAGCAGCCGGGGGTCCTGGAAGACCATCGCCACCGGCAGGCGGTCGGGCGCCGGCGCGGCGGCGACGGTCACCCGCCCCGAAGCCGGTGCGAGCAGCCCCGCCACCGCGCGCAGCAGCGTGGACTTGCCGACGCCGCTCGCGCCCAGGATGGCGACGAATTCGCCCGGAGCGACGCTGAGGTCGAGGCCGGCCAGCACCGCGTTGGGCGCGTTCGGGAAGGCGAGGGCCAGGCCCTCGATGCGGATCGCCTGGCTCATGCCTGCCACCGCAGCAGCCGGTCGCGCACCGCCACGAACAGCATGTCCACGATGCCGTACAGCGCCGCGATGGTCAGCATCATCACCACCACGATCTCCGTCGCGAGCAGCGAGGAGGCCTGCATCATCCGCTGGCCAAGCCCCTCCACGCCAAACAATTCCGCTGCCACCACGGCCATCCAGGCCTGCCCGAGCCCGGTGCGGATGCCGGCCAGGATGCCCGGCGCCGCGGCGGGCAGGATGACCGGCCACAGCTTCGCGGCGCGGCCGCGGTAGCCGAAGGAATCGGCCAGTTCGAACAGCTCCGGATCCACCGAGCGGACCGCCGCCTGGGCCGCGAACAGGTTGATCCAGAACACCCCGATCACGATGATGAAGATGGCCGAGGCAGGATTCACCCCGAACCACAGAATCGCGAACGGAATCCAGGCCAGTCCCGGCACGGGCCGCAGGATGCGCACCACCCAGGCCAGCAGCGCGTCCAGCCGGGCCGACAGCGCCATGGCCACCCCGAGCGCCACGCCGCCCGTCGTGCCGATGGCAAGCCCGATGCCGTAGTGCTTGAGGCTCGCGAACATGGCGGGGAACCAGTGGCCGTCCACAACCTCCTGCCACCAGGCCTGCGGCAGGACGGAGGGTGGCGGCAACAGGGTCGCGGGCAGCAGGCCGAATGTCGGCACGGCCTCCCACACCGCCAGGAAGCCCAACAGGCCAAGCAATGGCCAGCCCAGGCGCGCCAGCGCCGGGCTGACGGCTGCGCGCGGCGTCACGCGCGGCACGGGCAGACTGGTCGCGCTCATGTACGGGCTGCCCGGGCGCGCTGATACAGGCTGTTGTCGAACAGGCCATCGAGCGAGGGGGCCTGGCGGATGGCACCGAGCTTCACCTGGTAGTCCAGCATGGCGCGAGTGCTGGCCTCGATCAGCAGCGGGTCGGCGACGAAGCGGCTGGCGGGCGAGACCAGGGCGCGCCGGATCACCTCCTCCGCCACGATGCCGCGGCCCAGGGCCTGCACCACCTGCGGCGCGGCCGCACCGGCATCGCTGGCCAGCAGGTCCGCCGCGCGCAGAAGCTGTTCCACCAGGCGCCCGGCCGCTTCGGGCTGCTGGGTGAGGAAGCGCCCGGTCAGGGCAACCACGCCGCCCGGCTGGTTGGGGAACATCCGCCCCCCGGTGGCGGCGAGGCGGAGCGAGGGGTCGCGGTCGGCCAGGATGGTCAGGGCAGGCTCGCGCACCGTGGCGCCGTCCACGGCGCGGGCCAGCAGCGCCTGCTGGGTGGCGTCGATGCCCATCGGCATGATCTCCACCGCATCACGCGCCACCTTCTCCACCTCCCACAGCCAGTGCTGCAGGGTCACGTTGGGGACGGAGCCGGGCGGCTGGGTGGCGAGGCGGGCGCGCCGGCCCGTGGCGGCAAGGAAGGCGGCGAAGCCCTCGGCGGCGGGGCGCGCCTGCGGCAGTTCGGTGGCCAGGGCGCCGGTGGCGACGAAGGCCATTTCCTCGATGGCGGTGGCCAGCACCACGCGCAGATCCACCCCGCGAGCGCGCGCCACGGCGACCGGGCCAATGCCGGCCACATAGGCCTCCAGCGTGCCGGAGGCGACAGCCTGGATCATGTTCGGCCCGCTTTCGAACTGCGTGAGCCGAAGATCGAGCCCCGCCGCCTCCGCCCAGCCGGCATGGGCTGCGAGGAAGAGCGGTGCGGAACCGAGCACGGGGATGAAGCCGGCACGGATGACCGGACGCGCCTGGGCGAGGGACGGCGTGGCGAGGGAAGCGGCAAGCGGCAAGGCCAGAAGGGCACGCCTGCTGGAGACTGGGGATGCCATCGCGAGAATATCCTGCAGAGGAGGTGGAGAATAATCATCCTTGGCAGGCCGAATATCTGCGGTCAAATGCGAGATTTATGCGCTAGAAACGCCATCAGTAGTATGTTTTTTCTCTCTCGCGCGATGCCGGCTTGGAACCCTGTGCCCCAGCCCCGTGCCACCTCCCGGCCCCGCTGCGCGCTGGCGCGCCCCCGTACCAAGGGGTGCCGACGCCGCCCGTGATGCGCGACCACCGCCGTCGCGGCATCTCGCCGCCGGCTGGCGAGGCCGGATTCTGCCGGCAGGGAGGCGGCGAAAAGCATCTTGCGCATCGGCCGGCACCCCGTCAGATTGCCGCCTCGGATTATGTCTAGACATTATCGCTTGAGCCGGATGATGCAGGCCCGCAGGCCCGGCACAGGGACACTCACGGCAAGGACAGGCGCATGGCAGGCATCCGGACCGGTCCGGTGTTCAAGGGTGCAAGTCTGACCCGCATTGCCGGGTGCGCGCCCTGCGTCGGGCGCTCGGCCGCCCCTGGGCTGCCGGTGCGCCAAAGGCGGCTGGCCTCCACGGTCACCCGCATCCGGAAGTTGGCTATGATTTGGACATCGGGCCTGGGCGCCGCTCAGGCTTGAAGCTGACCGCGCTTGGAACTGGCATGTGAGCCGCACCGCCCGCTTTACAGCGTGCGGGCGCAACCGCAGCATTGATCGCAGGAAGTGGAATGACCCGCATGGACCAAGTCACTGCATCGAACCCCGACGCCGCCGCCTTCGCCGCCGACGGTGCCATCGTGCTGCGCGGCGCCTTCGCCGAATGGGTGGAGCCACTGCGCGCGGGTATCGAGAAGCTGATGGCCGACCCCGGCCCCTATGAACGCAGCTATACGCCCAAGGATGGCAGCGCGCGCTTCTTCCAGGACCTGTGCAACTGGCAGCGCATTCCGGAATTCCGTGCCTTTGTCGAGCAGGGGCCGGGTGCGGCCATTGCGCGCCGCCTGATGGGCAGCACGGGGGCCCGGTTCTTCCACGACCATGTGCTGGTGAAGGAGCCGGGAACCAGCCTGGTCACGCCCTGGCACCAGGACGCGCCCTATTACTGCGTGGAGGCCGAGCAGAGCGTCAGCTTCTGGATCCCGCTCGACCCCGTCGCGCGCGATGTCACGCTGGAATGCGTGGCGGGCAGCCATCTCTGGACCAAGGCGCTGAAGCCCAAGCGCTTCGATGGCACGGACCTGTATGACGGTGACGAGCGTGAGGACATGCCCGACATCGACGCCGAACGCGACCGCCACCGCATCCTGGGCTGGGAAATGGAACCGGGCGATGCGGTGGCCTTTCACTACCGCACCATGCATGGCGCGCCTGCCAACACCTCGCCACAGCGCCGCCGCCGCGTCTTCTCCGCGCGCTGGGTGGGCGATGATGCGGTGTTCCGTGACCGTGGCGGCCGCGGCTCACCGCCGCTGCGCCACCTGACGCTGGCCGATGGCGCGCCACTTGAAGGCGCGGAATTCCCGCGCTTCACCTGATTGCTCCCCACACAAGAACAGAGAGGCAGAGACACCATGCAAAGACGCACCATGATCGGTTCGGCCGCGGCCGCGACCGCCGCGACCCTCGCCACCCCGGCGCTGAGCCAGGGCCGCATCGAATGGCGCATGGTCACCATCTGGCCGCGCAACCTGCCCGGGCCGGGTGTCGCGGCGCAGCGCTGCGCCGATCGCATCGGCCAGCTGTCCGGCGGGCGGCTGACGGTGCGCCTGTTCGCCGCCGGCGAGGTGGTGCCGCCCGCCGGCGCCTTCGACGCGGTGGCGGCCGGCACGGCCGACCTCTATCACGGCGTGCCGTCCTTCTGGATTTCGAAGTCACCCGGCATCGGCTTCTTCGGCAGCTTTCCCTACGGCATGACGGCCTATGAGCGGCAGGGCTGGATGATGCATGGCGGCGGCCAGGCGATGTATGACGAGATGTATGCCCGCTTCGGCGTGAAGGGCTTCATCGTCGGCGACAGCGGCCCGCAATGGATGGGCTTCTTCAAGCGCGAGATGAACAGCCTCGAGGATTTCCGCGGGCTGCGCTATCGTACGGCAGGGCTGGGCGGCGAGATGTTCCGCCGCGCGGGCGCCTCGGTCGTGTCGTTGCCGGCCGGGCAGATCTTCGCCGCCCTCCAGTCGGGCACCATTGATGCGGCGGAATTCGTGGGGCCGTTCTCGGACCTGCCCCTCGGCCTGCACCAGGTGGCCAAGAACTACTATTTCCCGGGCGTGCAGGAACCGTCCTCGGCCGAGGAGATCGGCATCAACATGGGCAAGTGGAATGCCCTGCCGGATGATCTGAAGGCCGTGGTGCGCTTCTGCGCCCTGTCGCTGCATGAGGAGACCACCAGCGAGTACGACGTGCGCCACCCCATCGCGCTGAACGAGCTGGTGACGCGCCACGGCGTGGTGGTGCGCGAAGTACCGCGTGACATGCTCATCGCCTTCGGCAACATCGCGGGCGAAATCCTGGCCGAGTTCCGCGCCCACCAGGACCCGCTGGTGAAGCGCATCGCCGACAGCTACGCGGAATTCCGCAACCGCAGCGCCGCCTACATGCTGCAATCCTATGCCGGCAACTTCAATTCGCGTGCCTTGCCGATCCGCTGGGGCTGACGCGGTTGCGCCTCCTGCTCCGCGCCGCCGACGCGCATGACGCCCTGAGCAGCCATCTGGCGCAGGGCGTCAAATGGCTGGCGCTGGTCGTGGTGCTGGTGCAGTTCATCGTTGTGGTGCTGCGCTATGCCTATGGCTCCTCCTTCGTCTGGATGCAGGAGAGCGTGATCTACGTGCACGCCACGCTGTTCATGCTGGCCATCGGCTACACCTGGCTGGTGGACCAGCATGTGCGCGTGGATATCTACTACGCGGGCTGGTCGGTGCGGCGGCAGGCGGTGCTGGACCTTGCCTGCGTCGTCCTGGCGGCGCTGCCCTTCTGTGCCCTGGTGATCTGGGCCTCCTATGACTATGCGGCGCGATCCTGGATACAGAATGAAGGACCGATGGCCGTGGGCGGCGTGCCCTTCGTGCCGGCGCTGAAATCCCTCATCCCGCTGATGGGCCTGCTGCTCGGGCTGCAGGCGGTCTCGCTCGGCATACGCTGCGTGGCCGTGCTGACCGGTGCCGCTTCCACACATTTCCCGCACCGCCAGCGCCAGGGTGACGCATGAGTACTGCCGCCATCGGGCAGGTGCTGGACCTGCTGATGTTCGCCTCGCTGTGCGCGCTGATCCTCACGGGCATTCCAGTGCTGTTCCTGCTGGTGGGCTGCGCCATCGTCTTCGGCACGCTCGGCATCCTGTTCGGCGTGTTCGATACCTTCCTGCTGGGTGCGTTGGCGCAACGCATCTTCGGCACCATGACGGGCGAGACGCTGGTCGCCATCCCGCTTTTCGTCTTCATGGGTATCATGCTCGAGCGCTCGCGCATCGCCGAGGAACTGCTGGAGGCGATGGGGCGGTTGTTCGGCACGGTGCGCGGGGGGCTGGCCATCAGCGTCTCCGTCGTTGGTGCGCTGCTGGCTGCCTCCACCGGCATCGTGGGCGCCACCGTCGTCACCATGGGGCTGATCGCGCTGCCGGCCATGCTGCGGCGTGGCTATAACAGGCGCTTCGCCTGCGGCACGGTCTGCGCGGCGGGCACGCTGGGGCAGATCATCCCGCCCTCCACAGTCATGGTGATCCTGGGCGAGGTCATTTCCGCCGCCTACCAGCAGGCGCAGCTTTCCCAGGGGCTGTTCTCCATCCAGACCGTCTCGGTGGGGCAGCTCTTCGCGGGAGCCATGATTCCGGGGCTGATGCTGGTCGGGCTGTACATCCTGTACCAGTTCTTCCTTTGCCTTCTGCGGCCGGAAATGGGGCCGGCGATGCCGCCGGAGGAGGCCGAGGGAATCACCACCAGCCAACTTCTCCAGGCGCTGCTGCCGCCCATCATCCTGGTCATCGCGGTGCTCGGTTCCATCCTGGCGGGCGTCGCCACGCCGACCGAGGCGGCGGCGGTGGGGGCGATCGGCGCCACGCTGCTGGCCGGGCTGCGCCAGCAGGGCGGGGGCGCCTGGCCGATCTGGCTGGCTGGCCTCGCCGCCGTGGCACTGGTGACGCTGGGGCTGATGTTCGACATGCGCCTTGGCCGCCAGGCGCCGCCGCTGGCCGACCGCATCGCCATCGGGGCCGCGGGGCTGCTGGTGGTGGTGCTGGCCGCGGGTGTGGCGCTGGCCCTGTGGCGCACCTTCCGCGGCGGCGTGCTCGGCCAGGTCTCGCACAGTACCATGACCATCACGGCCATGATCTTCGCGACCCTGATCGGTGCGACGCTGTTCTCCCTGGTGTTCCGCGGCCTGGGTGGCGACGAGACGGTGAAGGAACTGCTCTCCCTCATCCCCGGCGGGGCGACGGGCGCGCTGGTGGCGGTGATGATCCTGATCTTCCTGATGGGCTTCTTCCTCGATTTCGTGGAAATCACCATCATCGTCGTTCCCATCGTGGGGCCTGTCCTGCTGGCGATGGGCATCGACCCGGTCTGGCTCGCGGTGCTGATCGCGCTGAACCTGCAGACCTCGTTCCTCACGCCACCCTTCGGCTTCTCGCTGTTCTACCTGGGCGGCGTGGTGCCGCGCGGGGTCGGCACCGTGGATATCTATCGCGGCGTCATTCCCTACGTGTGCCTGCAATTGCTGGCGATTGGCCTGGTGATGGCCTTCCCCGCACTCGCGACCTGGCTGCCCGCGCAGCTGTTCTGATCGCCGGGTCCGGCGGCACGCAGCCTCGTCGCGGGGCGCTCACTTGACCGTGGTCGGCATCACGGCGCATTCGCGTCGTGTGTCTGCTTCCGAATCGAGGGCGCCACCGCACCGCGGCTGGCGCTGGCCTGATACGGTGAGGGGAATGCCCATGCGTCGTCGGCTGGTCTGGTTGGTGGCTCTTCCGCTTCTGCTGCTCGGTATGGCGGGCGGGACCGTCTACCTCCGGCACTGGCGCCCGCTCGAGGTTCCGGTCGCCGCCTTCCGCCAGGATGTCCCGGTAACGGTGTTCGGTCTTGGCGCGATCGAGGCGCAGGTTCTCGCCCGCATCGGCTTCGAGCTGCCCGGCACGATCCTCGAACTGGCGGCCGACCATGGGGACCGCGTGGCCGCCGGCGCGGTGCTCGCGCGCCTCAACCCGATCAGCCAGCAGGCGCGCCTCGCGCGTGCCGAGGCCGCATTGCTGTCCGCGGATGCCGCCGCGGCGCGGGCCGATGCGCAGCGGGAGCGTGCCGAGGCGCAGTTCACCCAGAAGCAGGCCACCGCGCGGCGCCGGCGCGACCTCGCCAACCGAGGCGTCGGCAGCCAGGAAGCGGCGGAGCTGGCCGAGACCGAGCAGGAACTGGCCCGCGTCGATCTTCTCGTGAACCGCGCCGATGCGGCCGTGGCGCGTGCCGCCCAGGCCGAAGCGCGCGCCAACCTTGAGACGGAACGCGCGACCCTTGAAAAGCACACGCTGCGGGCGCCCTTCGATGCCCTGGTCATTGCCCGGTCGCGGGAGACCGGCGCTGCGCTCAATCCCGGGGAGGCGGTCTTTACCCTGGTGGCGCCCGACAGCATCTGGATGCAGGCCTTTGTCGATGAGGGCCGCGCCGGCGACCTGGCGCTGGGACAGTCGGGCGTGGTCACCCTGCGCAGCCGGCCAGGCCGGCCGATCGAGGCCCAGATTGTCCGAATCGGGCTTGAGGCTGACCGCGTGACGGAGGAGCGGCGCGTCTATCTGCGCTGCCAAGCGTGCCCGACCATGCCCGTCGTGGGTGAGCAGGCGGAGGTGGTGATCGAGACGGGGCGTCTGCCGCGCGCGAGGTTGCTGCCGGAACAGGCGCTGCATGGGTTCGACGGCGCCGCCGGGACGGTCTGGACGATCGAGGACGGGCGCCTCGCGCAGCGACGGGTCAGCATCGCCGCACGGCTGGTCGATGGGCGCGTGGCCATCACCGATGGCTTGCCGGAGGACATCGCACTGGTGGCGCGGACCAGTTCAAGCCTTGCTGTCGGACGCGCGGCGCGCGCGGTGCCGGCGCCATGAACCTTGCCATGGCCGATATCCGCCACAAGCTCGGCCGCTTCGTGCTGACCTGCCTCGGCCTGGGGCTGCTGATGGGTGTCGCGCTGTCGATGGTCGGCATCTACCAGGGCGTGGTGAGCGAGGCGCTGGCGCTGTCACGCAGCTTGCGGGCCGATCTCTGGGTGGTGGAGTCCGGTACCCGCGGGCCCTTTGCCGAAGCCTCGCGCATCCCCGGCGACGTGCGGGAGATGGTGGCACGTCTGCCAGGCGTGGCAGCGGCGGGCGCCATCACGCTGCGCACGGCGGAGGCGCAGGCGCCGCAGGGTACCATCCGGGTGCAGGTGATCGGCTATGAACCCGGCCGTCCGGGTGGGCCTTCGGTCATCGCCAGCGGACGCGGCCTCGGCGGTGGGCGGTTCGAGATCGTGGCCGATGCCCGCTCCGGCCTTCCGCTGGGCGCGACACTGATGCTCGGCCGCAATCGGTATCACGTGGTCGGCACCACGCGGGGCCTGGTCGCGTCGGGGGGAGACCCGCTGATCTTCATGCAGCTGCGCGACAGCCAGGATCTGCAGTTCCGCCTTGCGCCCGCAGCGGCGCGGCGCGCGATCGCGGCCAATTCCGCTGGTGGTGGCACAGATACGGTCAACGCCATCATCGCGCGCCTGCACCCGGATGCGGACCCGGCCCTGGTGGCGGAGACGGCGCGGCGCTGGAAGCATCTGTCCGCACTGACGGACCAGGAACAGTCGAATCTGCTGACGCAATCCGTGGTGAATCGCGCGCGCGTACAGCTCGGCATGTTCACCGTGGTGCTGTTGTTCGTCTCGGCGGTGATCATCGCGTTGATCATCTACACGATGACGATGGACAAGCTGCGCGAGATCGCGACGCTGAAGCTGATCGGCGCGCCGGATCGCACGATCATCGGCCTGGTGCTGCAACAGGCGCTGCTGCTGGGCGGCATGGCCTATGTGGCGGCCGTGGGCCTGGTTTTTGCGGCGCGTGATGTCTTTCCCCGTACCGTCGCGCTCGGCCCGGCGGAGGTCGCGGTGATGGCCGTGGTCATCACGGTGATCTGCCTGCTCGGCAGCCTCGTCTCGATCCGGGCCGCGCTCCGCATTGAACCGCAACAGGCGCTGGGGGGCTGAGGCGATGGCCGGCCCCCTGGTGCAGGTTGAGAAGCTGAGCAAGACCTTTGGTGCCGGAGAGACAGCCGTGCGCGCGCTGGCCGAGGTGGACCTCGTGGTCGAGGCGGGGGAGGTGGTTGGCCTGAAGGGGCCGTCCGGCAGCGGCAAATCGACCCTGCTGAACCTGATCGCCTGCATCCAGGAGCCCACCGCCGGCAGGCTTTCCATCGGGGGGCAGGTGGTCTGGAACGGGCAGTGGCGGGTGCCTGATCTGCGCCGGCTGCGGCGCGAGCGCATCGGCTTCATCTTCCAGTTCCACAACCTGCTGCCCTTCCTCAACGCCGTCGACAATGTGGCGCTGGCGATGACGCTGGACGGCGTGGACCGCACCACGGCGCGACAGTGGGCGGGGGCGCTGCTCGACTACCTGCAGGTTGGCAAACGCGCCTCGGCGATGCCCTCGCGCCTGTCAGGCGGCGAGGCCCAGCGCGTCGCCATCGCGCGCGCGCTGGTCAACCGGCCGCAGGTCATCCTCGCGGATGAGCCGACGGCCGCGCTTGATTCCGAACGTGCGCGTGTGGTGATGGACCTTTTGCGGCAGGTGGCGCAGGAACAACAGGCGGCGATCCTGGTGGTCACGCATGACGAGAAGATCTTCGATCGCTTCGACCGCATGGTCGCGTTGCGCGACGGCCGGATCGAGGCGGATGAGAGGCGCGCCATGTGATGGGTGCCATCCCCCATCCGTATCACGTCGGCCGCCCGGGCTGATCGGCGCGACGCCGCCAGGCCGGAAGCGCCAGGCTGGCCATGTGGTTCAGTGGGGCGGATGCTACGGTCAGGATGCGTCAGGATGCAGGGGGGGGGCTGCGCCAGGATCGGGCCGGTGGATCGCGGCCGAAGACGCCTCCGGCCTGTCGGCCTTCGTGACCACTCAGCCGTGTCTGCATCGGGGGGGCCTGATGGTCTATCCTCCCCATCCTCGGCCAGGCCGGCCCTTCGCTGGCCCTGTCCCGCCTGAACAGCACCGCTTCGGTCGCTCTGGGCCGATCCAGGACTGACTCCGCGCCAAACCCGATGCCGCGCGAGCGGTGGAATGAGCAACGGCACGAACATGACAGACATCACGCAGATCCTTTGCCCGCATTGCGATGCGATCAACCGCGTGCCGAAGGCGCGGCTTGGCGAGGCGCCGCGCTGCGGCGCCTGCAAATCGGCGCTTTTCACAGGCAAGCCGGTGGCGCTGTCAGAGGATCGGTTCCGCCGGCATCTGCGCCTCAGCGGCATTCCACTGCTGGTGGATTTCTGGGCCTCCTGGTGTGGCCCCTGCCGCACCATGGCACCAGCCTTCGAGGCGGCGGCGGCGGCACTGGAGCCGCGGATGCGCCTGGTGAAGGTCTCGACTGAAGAGGCACCGGCCCTGGCCGGCGAGCTGGAGATCCGCAGCATCCCGACCCTGGCCCTGTTCGCCGGCGGCCGGGAGATCGCGCGCCAGGCCGGCGCCATGCCGGCCGGCCGTATCGTCGCCTGGGCTGAAGCCACGGCGCCTTGATTCGGCCAGTCTGAACCGCTGCGGTTCACGAGAGGAGATCCGCTGGTGCCCTCGGCCACCCCGCGCGAACGTCTACTGCGCTGGATCGTGGCGCCGGTGGTGTCCACCACGGCGGTACTGCCGGACATGGACGTGGCCGATCCGGCGCTGATGCAGCTGGTCCTGGCGTGCCAGGTATGACGGTCTGGACCGAGCGGGACCTGCCACCCCTGCACGGCAAATGCGCTGTGGTGACCGGCGGGACCAGCGGGATCGGCCGGGCCACGGCGACAGCCCTCGCCGCAGCCGGCGCCGCAGTGATCCTGGCCGGGCGCAATGCCGCGCGCGGCGCCGAAGCCTTGGCGGTGATCGCGGAACATGCGCCCGGCAGTTCGGTGGATTTTGAGGCGCTGGACCTGGCGGATCTCGCGTCGATAGCCGACTTCGCCGCGCGGATCGCCGCCCGGCAGCACGCCGTGGACATCCTGGTGAACGACGCCGGAGTGATGGCGCTGCCGCAGCGCCGCACGACCGCGGATGGCTTCGAGCGGCAATTCGGGATCAATCATCTGGGGCATTTCGCGCTGACGGCGCGCCTGCTGCCGCTGCTGCGCCGCGCCCCGGCACCCCGCGTTGTTGGCGTCACCAGCCTTTCGCACCGTAGCGGCCGGATCGATTTCGAGGACTTGCAGGCCGAACGGCACTACGGGCCGTGGCGCGCCTACAGCCAGTCGAAGCTCGCGGTGCTGATGTTCGCGCTGGAATTGCAGCGGCGCAGCGATGCGGCGCAGTGGGGCCTGACCAGCCTTGCCGCGCATCCGGGCTGGGCGCTGACCAACCTGTTTTCGAACGGGCCAGCCTCGGAAGGCACACCAAGCGCCCTGATGCGCCTGATGCGCCTCGGCACCCGGGTATTCAGCCATTCGGCGGTGCATGGCGCGGGCCCGATCCTGTTCGCGGCGACCTCGCCTACGGCGCGCGGCGGCTGCCTTTATGGCCGAAGCTGGCTGTGGGAGTTGCGCGGGCCGCCAGCGCCAGCGCGGATCGCGCCGCAGGCGCGGGACGAACGGGCGGCGGCGCGGCTGTGGGAGGTTTCGTCCAGGCTGACCAGCCAGGCGTTCGGCTGTGCGGATCGGAGAGAATGAGTGGCAAAATCAATCGTTTGTACCAAAACAATTCATTAGACAAACACGATAAAAGTGAGCATATACGAAAGTACTAAGATAAAGGATCAGCCATGACCAGCTCAGCCCAGGCCCAACCTATCGGCCTGCCTCGCCTCAATGAAGCCGCCCCGGATTTCCAGGTGCACACCACCCATGGCGACCGCACCCTGGCCGACTACAAGGGCAAGTGGCTGGTGCTGTTCTCCCACCCCGCCGACTTCACACCGGTCTGCACCACGGAATTCATTGCCTTCGCCCGGGCTCATGACCGTTTCGCCGCACTGGGCTGTGATCTTCTGGGCCTTTCGATCGATAGCCTGTTCGCGCATCTCGCCTGGGTGCGGAACATCGAGGAGAAGTTCGGCATCGCCATTCCGTTCCCGATCATCGAGGATATCAAGATGGAGGTCGCCGGCGCCTACGGGATGGTGCATCCCGGTGCCGCCGATACGCAGGCCGTGCGCGCGACCTTCCTGATCGACCCCAAGGGCAAGCTCCGCGCGATGCTCTACTACCCAATGAGCAATGGCCGCAGCATCGATGAGATTCTGCGCCTGCTGACAGCGCTGCAGACCTCGGATGCGAACGGTGTCGCCACGCCGGAGGGCTGGCAGCCCGGCGAAAAGGTCATCGTGCCGCCGCCCAAGACCGCCGCCGCCGCAGCCGCCCGCGCCGGTGAAGGGTTTGAGACAACCGACTGGTATTTCTCGAAGCGCGCGCTGTGAGCGCCGCATCGTCCGCAAAGGACCACGCCATGACCCCGATCAACGACCACGCAGCCCATACCGCCGGGGCCCTCGGCGGCGTGCTGGCCGATACCTTCCGGCTCTACATGAAGGTGCACGGCTTCCACTGGAACGTCAGCGGCCCGCGCTTTCGTGTGCTGCACCAGATGTTCGAGGAACAATACAACGAACTCTGGCAGGCCCTGGACCAGATTGCCGAGCGCATCCGCGTGCTCGGCCAGACGGCGCCGGGTTCGCTGGCCACCATGGCGGCGCTGGGCACCTTGCCGGAGACGGAGGGCGTGCCCGGGGCGCGCGGCATGATGCAGGCAGCGCTGGACGGCCATCTGGCCCTGGCGGCCGGCGCCAAGGCGGCGCTGGCCGTGGCGGAGCGCGCGGCAGACCCGGCCACCGCCGACCTGCTCACCCAGCGCATTGCAAGCCATGAAAAGACCGCCTGGATGCTGCGCGCCATGCTGAGCGAGGAAGCGCCCGCGCTGTGACCGGGCGGCGCGAAGATGCGACAGGCGCGGGCGTGGTCGTTGCCCCCAACCGCATTCCCTGGCCGCCGATCCTGTTCGGCGCGGCCGCCATCGCGGCGGTAGGCATGGGCTACCTTCTGCCTGGTCCGGCATGGCTGCGCGCGCCGATCTGGGCAGGGTTGGGCTGGCTCACGCTGCTGGCTGGCCTCGCACTCGACATCGCCGCGATGGCCGTGATGTCCAGCCGGCGTGCCAACATCCTGCCGCATCGCGCGGCGACGGCGCTGGTCACCACCGGGCCCTTCGCCTGGTCCCGCAACCCGATCTACCTCGGCAACACCATCGCCATGACAGGTGCCGCGCTCGCCTTCGCCAATCCGTGGTTCCTGCCGGCCGCGATGCTGGCCGCAACGGCGGTGACGCAGCTCGCGATCCGGCGCGAGGAAGCGCATCTGGCGGCGCTGTTCGGCGCGGCCTGGGATGCGTACAGCCAACGCACCGCCCGATGGTTCGGCCGGCGATGACACCCTATGACAGGATGGGTGGCGAGCCCGGCATCCGGCGCTTCACCCAACGCTTCTACGCATTGATGGAAACGCTGCCGGAGGCTGCGGCCTGCCGCGCTGTGCATCCGCCAAACCTCGCCAATGCGGAGCAGCGTCTGTTCGAATATCTCTCGGGTTGGCTTGGCGGCCCGTCACTCTACATCGCGCGCCACGGCCGTCCGATGCTGCGGCGGCGCCATCTGCACGCACCGATCGGTGCCGAGGAAGTGCGTGGCTGGCTCACCTGCTTCCATCGTGCTTGGGAGGAGCAGATCATGGACACGGAACTTGGCAATGAGGTGCTGCCACAGATCGAGAAGCTCGCGCACCACATGCAAAATTGCGGTTAGACCAGATCCTGCGGATCGTGGCCGATCCGTGCTGACGTGCCGTCGCTTCGCCTGGCGACGCGCCCATCCGGCGCGCGGGTCACGACCCATGGCAGCCAGACAGAGGCGCGAAGGCTGCTTCTCTCGGCGGCCAAATCGCATGCGACCGTCGGGCGATCCTGTGACCCCACGGGCCATGGTCGCCCCGGAGCGATCCGTGCCCGCGCCACACTTCATCCGGACGCTCGATGCATCACGGCGGCATGGTGACGCTGCAGGAGGTGCTGCGGCACTGCGAACGCGGCGGACGGCGCCGCAGGCCATACCTCCTCGCTGCTGGCCGGCTTCCGCCTTGCCCCGAGGGAGTGGCGCGACAGCACCGCCTGCCGGGAAAGCCAGACCGATCATGGCCTGATCGCAAATCCACGCTTCGCCAACCCCTGCACCATCGAGCAGCCTGAGCGCGATGCCGCCCGGGGCGATGCGGTCAGGCCGTGCGGCCTGCCGGCATGAGATGGATGGCATCGCGAAGCAGCGAGATCGTGCAGCCTTCGCCGGCCGCCAGGCCGTTGCGCAGCGCGGCGTGCAGCGGCATCGAAAAGCCGAGCGTGCCGCCCTGCCTGTCGCCGACATCGAGCGTGAGGCGTGCTTCCTCGCCCATGGCCAGCAGGTCGATCACGCGCGCCGGCACCGGGTTCTCCCGCTCCCCGGCCGAGGGCCGTCCGCGGCGATGCAGTACGACGCCCGATCCCGCGACCAGCCAATCCACCGGGGTGCCGGGCAGGAAGGATGGCGCAGGCGCCGCCTCCAGCAGCGTGTCACCCCAGCGCAGGAAGGTCGCGTCGGCCGTGTGGTGCTCCACCCGGCCTTGGAACAGGTTGCGCAGGTCGAGCAGGCGCGCGACTTCGGCACTGGCGGGGCGGGTCAGCAACGCGGCTGGCGTGCCGGTCTGCAAGCCGCGGCCGCGATGCATCACCACCATGCGGTCGGCCAGCGCCAGCGCCTCCTCCAGATCATGCGTCACCAGCAGGATGGGAATGGCGAGGCTGCGGCGCAGCGATGCCAGCTCCGCCTGCAATCGCCGGCGGGTGGCGCGGTCCACGGCGGAAAAGGGCTCGTCCAGCAGCAGGATAGCCGGGTCGCGCGCCAGCGCCCGGGCGACGGCGACGCGCTGCTGCTGGCCACCCGAAAGCTCTGCCGGGCGGCGATCCTCAAGGCCCAAGAGATGCACCATCGCGAACAGGTCCCGCACGCGATCCGGCCGTTCGGATTTCGGCAGATGGCCCATCGCCGCCAGGACATTGGCCGCGGCGGTCATGTGCGGGAACAGGGCGTAATCCTGGAACACCAGCCCGGCAGCGCGGCGATGCGGCGGCAGGCTTTCACCGGTTGCGGCGTCGAACCATGTGGTGCCGGCGCTGGTGATGCGCCCTTGCTCGGCGCGGTGCAGGCCTGCGATGCAGCGCAGGACGGTCGACTTGCCCGCCCCCGATGGTCCGACGAGCGCCAGCAACTCGCCCGGCGCGATGCGCAGCGCAAGGTCGAGCGGTATCGGCCGCGACGCCGCCAGCCGCAGCGTGAGGCCGGCGGCCTCGCCGGTATCATGCATCGCGCGCGCCGCCAGCCTCAGGCATCGCGGGCCTTCCGCCCGACGCGGCGGGAGAAGGTGTTGGTCAGGCCAAGCGCGACAACCGACACGCCGAGCAGCACCGCGGACATGATGGCCGCGCCGCGCTCGTCGAAGGCCTGCACGCGATCATAGATCGCAATCGCGATGGTCTGCGTCTCGCCGGGGATGGCGCCGCCCACCATCAGCACCACGCCGAATTCGCCCA
>NZ_JAUYTS010000221.1 GCF_030695085.1 Falsiroseomonas sp.
GGCCGCCCACTAGGCTACGAGCCTAGCTTGCACGCCGACCTTCGTCCTCAAGCCAGACCACCATCGGCCAACCCCTGAACCCATAGTCGTGCGCCTTGAGCACACGGCCAGAGCGGGTTGTCCTGGTGGCCCTGAAAATGAGGCCAAAGCCGGGTAGCAACTGCTGGCGTGCCATCTTGGCCATGCCAGTCTCCGCAGTATGGCGCCCGACACAGCGACTTGCTGGCGAAGGTGCGGACCGTTAGTGTCCGCGTGCTGTAAACTTCGACCCGCAAGCCGCGTCCCGCTCAACCGGGCACCATGGCCGAGCGGAACCTCCATGGCGGCGTCAGGAATACTGACGCCGCCTTTTCTTTGCGCTCAGACCCGCATCGGCATCAGCACATACAGCGCTTCCGGCTTCGCGCTGTCCGTCACGATGGTCGGCGCGGAGCCGTCGGAGAAGCGGAACTCCACCGTCTCGGCGATCTGGTCGGTGATGTCGTTCAGGTAGCGCGCCTGGAAGCCGATCTCGAGCGGACCGTGCTCATAGCTCACCACCTCGCCATCCAGCTCCTCCTGCGCCTGGCCGAGCTCGGCGCTGGCGGCGGAGAGCAGCAGGTGGTTGCGGTCGATGGACAGCTTCACCGGCCGCGACCGCTCGCTGCTGATGCCCGCGACGCGCCCGACGGCCTCCGCGAAGTGCTTCTTCTGCACGCGCAGGATCTTGTCGTTGCCGCGCGGAATCACCCGCTCGTATTCAGGAAAAGTGCCGTCGATCAGCTTGGAGGTCAGCTGCACCGCGCCCAGGGTGAAGCGGATCTTGGTGTCGGAGAGTGCCACGGCGATCTCATCCGTCACTTCCTCGGCCAGCTTGCGCAGCTCATTCACCGTCTTGCGCGGCACGATCACGCCCGGCATGCCATCCGCGCCATCCGGCAGCGGTTCCTCGACGCGGGCCAGGCGGTGCCCATCGGTCGCGACCGCGCGCAGCACCTTGGTGCCGCCGGCTTCGGTGGCGTGGATGTAGATGCCGTTCAGGTAGTAGCGCGTCTCTTCGGTGGAAATCGCGAAGCGGGTGCTGTCGATCAGCCCGCGCAGCATGGCGGCGCCGATGGCGAAGCGGTGCGGCAGCTTGCCCTCGGTCATCGAGGGGAAGTCCTCCACCGGCAGGACGGAAAGCTTGGCATCGAAGCGGCCGGCGCGCAGCGTCATCTGCGCATCGCCGCCCGGATGGTCCAGTTCCAGCTTGGCGCTGTCCGGCAGCTTGCGGACCAGCTCGAACAGGGTCGCCGCCGGCGCCGTGGTGCGGCCGGCGCGGGCCACGGTCACGCCGGGCACATCCTCGACCACCGCGATTTCCATGTCGGTCGCGGTCAGGCGCAGCCCGCCCTCGCGCGCTTCCAGCAGCACATTGGCCAGGATCGGGATGGTGTTGCGCCGCTCCACCACGCTCTGCACATGCGCGAGCGCCTTGAGCAGCACCGCCCGGTCCACCGTGAACTTCATGACCTGGATTCCCGAAATCTGGCGGCGACAGGCCGACCGCTACCCGCACCGCGCGGGCGGCTAGTCTAACAGGCTGGAATCGGCCTTTGAAGGGCCGGGCTTCCTTCCATTTTCAGGTCCGGAAGGACGGCGCCCGGACCAGCAGGCAGAGAATCTGGAACATCGCCTGGGCGCCGATCTGCGCCGTGGCGGTGCCGGCATCATATTGCGGCGCCACCTCCACCACATCGCCGCCCACCACATCCAGCCCGGCCAGGCCGCGGAGCAACTGCTGCACCTGCAGCGGCGTCAGCCCGCCCACCTCCGGCGTGCCGGTGCCAGGGGCGAAGCCCGGGTCCACGGCGTCCACGTCGAAGGAGACGTAGATCGGCCCAGTCGCGACCTGTCGGACACGATCCAGCACCGCCGGGACGCCCAATTCGGAAAATTCATGCATCTGGATCAGCGTCATGCCGCTGGCCGTCGAAAATTCCCACAGATAGCCGGCGCCGCCGCGGATGCCGATCTGGATGGTGCGTTCAGGGTCCAGCACGCCGGCCAGCACCGCCTCGCGGAACGGCCCGCCATGGTGGAAGCGGGTGCCCTCATAGGGGCCGCCGGTATCGGCATGGGCATCGATATGCACCATGCCCAGCGGCCGCCCGGCCCCCAGCGCCTTCAGGATCGGCAGGCTGATGGAATGGTCGCCGCCGGCGGCGACGGTGCGGATGCCGGCCTGCCGCAGGTCCTTGAAATGGCTTTCGATATCCGCGTGGCAGGATTCCAGGGAGAAGCGGGAGGCCATCGGCACATCGCCGATATCCGCCACCCGCGCTTCCGTCAGCGGCGCCATGTGCAGGGCCGGCTCATAGGGCCCGATGCGCTCCACCGCGCGGATCGCGCGCGGGCCAAGCCGGGCGCCGGCCCGGTTGGTCACGCCGAGGTCCATAGGCACGCCGATCAGCCCGATCTCGGGCGGGTTGGTCAGCGCATCCGCCTGGAAGGGGGCGCCGCAGAAGGTGGCCAGCCCGGCGAAGGGCCAGGCGCGGCGGTCGCCCTGGAACTGGCTTTCGATGATGCGGCGGAACAGCGGATCCTCGGTTTCTGCCCCGCTGGCATCCTCAAACCGCGCCCGCAGCGCCGCCAGTTTTTCCGCATCCATGCCACCGCCTCCGCGCCCTGCACCCCCGGCCTTGTACAACGCAAAGCGCCCGGTCAGGGGGGTGACCGGGCGCCACGCTGATAACTTCCGATCGGAATGGTCGGGCGAGCCGGCAGGGGAACCGGGCATCGTCCGCCGGCGGTAGTCGGCCGGCCCGTCCATCATAGCGCGACCGAACCGGCCACGGCAAAAAATTCGCGTGCGGTCCGGCTCAGGCCGCGGCGCGGTGGGTGGGCACGTCTTCCGGGCGACGGCCCGCGGCCCAGGCGGCGGTGGCCGCGCCGAAGGCCTCGAAGATCACGCGGGATCGGGCATCCTGTTCCCAATCATATTCCGGGTGCCACTGCACGCCCATGACGAAGCCGGGCGCATCGGCCACGCGCACCGCCTCGATCGTGCCATCCGGCGCCCAGGCTTCCGCCACCAGGCGCGGCGCCAGGCGGCAGACGCCCTGGTTGTGCAGGGAATTCACCGGCACCGCTTCCGGGCGGAAGCGCAGCCCGGCCTCCGCCCAGATGCGGGCGAGCTGGCCTTCGGGCGCCACGCGCACCGCATGGGCCTTGCCGGTCCGCACGCCGGGCAGCTTCTGGTCGGACGGCGTGGAATGGTCCATCCGCCCCGGCAGATCCTGAATCCGCTGGTCGAGCGACCCGCCAAGCGCCACGTTCAGTTCCTGGAAGCCGCGGCAGATCGCCAGCACGGGCAGGCCGGCGGCGATTGCGGCGCGGATCAGCGGCAGGGTGGTGGAATCCCGCTGCGGGTCTTCGGGCGTGCCCTCCGCATGGGCGGGGCCGTCGTAGTAGTCGGGGTGCACGTTGGACCGGCTGCCGGTCAGCATCAGCCCATCCAGCCGCGGCAGGATATCCGGCACCAGCGCCTCCCCCGCCGCGGGCAGCAGCACCGGCACAGCACCGATCGGCCCGAGGGAGACGCGGACGTAACTGTCCGAGGCGGCATGGTTCGGCGTACCGAACAGGCCAAAGGCTTTAACACAGCAGGAAATACCGACCATTGCGCGCATTCCGCAAACTTCACGCCGCAACGTGGCAGGTTCAAGTCAATCTTTGGCCGAATGGGTGCGCGTGCCGTGCATGGCAGACCGGAGCTGCCGCTTTCGGTGGCGCCCGACGCCTGGTATCGCGGCGAAATGCGTGTCGCCGCGGGGATGCGGCGCGTGGTTGCTGTTGCGCCCGCCACGCCAGGCCGCATGATGCGCCGATCAGGACGGAGGCGTGGCATGGTCGGGCGTCGCGAGGTTTTGGCTGGGATCGGCATGGCGGGGCTGGCTGCCATGCAAGGCGCCCAAGCCCAAGGGACACCCCAAGGGACACCCCAGGGGACACCCCAGGGAGGCACCCAGGCGGGCTGGCCGGAACGGCCGCTGCGCTGGGTGGTCGGCTACCCGCCCGGCGGTGCCTCCGACACCTTCGCCCGGCTGATCGCGGCGCAGATGACCCCGCGGCTCGGCCATAATGTGCTGGTGGAGAACCGCCCCGGCGGTGGCGCCGTGCTGGCAAGCGAGATCGTCGCCCGCAGCCCGGCCGATGGCTACACCTGGATGCATGTCGACAACGGCATCCTGGTCTATAATCCGGCGCTGTATTCCCGCCTGCCCTATAATCCGGACCGCGATTTCACCGGGGTCGGCTTCATTGGCCGCTTCCCCCTGTTCATCGTGGTGCGGCCGGATGATCCGGTGCGGGATTTCGCCGGGCTGGTCGCGGCCTCCAAGTTGCGGGCACCGACCTATGGCACGCCGGCCGTCGCCTCCCCGCACCACCTGGCGATGGAACTGGTGAAGCGGCGCACCGGGCTGGCCGGCGAACATGTGCCCTATCGCGGCGGCCCGGCGGCGATGCAGGACCTCATGGGCGGCAATGTGGATGTGGTGGTGATCGACACCGCCACCGGCACGCCCTTCATCCGGGACAATCGCTGCCGCGCGCTCTGTGTGATGAGCGAGACGCGCAGCGCCCTGTTCCCGGATGTGCCGACCCTGCGCGAACTGGGCCATGCGGAGGCGGTGGCCTATGGCTGGCAGGGCATGAGCGTGCCCAGCGGCACCCCCGCCCCGGTGATCGAGCGTCTGGCGCAGGAGATGGTGCGCGCCATGACCTCGGCCGATATCGCCAAGCGCCTGGCCGATCTCGGCATCGAGTACCAGCCCTGGACCCCGGCGCAGTTTGCCGAATTCGTGCAGCGGGAGAATGCCCTGTGGCGGCCGCTGATCCGGGAACTGGGCATCCGCCTGGACGGATAGCGCCAGGCTCCATCCGGTCGCGGCGCTGCCAAGACGCGCCGCGGCTTGTGGGCCGCACCGAAGGCAGGGCGTTGGCCAGGCCCGCGCACCGGGGCCTGGTTTAGCGCGTGGGGCGGGTGAGGTTCAGTAGCGCAGCAGCGCCGCCGCCCGCGCGCCCTTCGGCATCGCATCCTCCGCCAGCATGCGGACCTCGCCGCCATTGCGGAGCGTCTCGACGGCCGAGGTATCAAGCAGATCCCCGGACGCATCGCTGTCCGCCTCGGCATCCTCGCCCTTGGCCAGCAACAGGGTATCGACCCGCCCGGCCTGGGCTGCCTCAAGGATATCCTGCGGCGTGATCGCCACCCGGCCATCGCCACTGCCCAGCCGGGCCTCGACGCGCTCCACCGCCAGGCGCTTCTCCTCCTCGAAGGCCGGGCGCACGATGGCATAGGCGGCCGCGTGCAGCTCGTCCCGGTCCATGCCCTCGGGGTTCGTCTCGATCACGCCGGCCAGCTGCGCGCCCAGCTTCGTCTGCTGGCGGAAGTGACCCTGCGCGCCGGCATCCGCCACCAGCACCACCGGGCGGGTGTCATTCGCCAGATGCGCCTCCAGCGCCGCGGCGATGCGCCGCATGAACTCCACGCTGCGGCCCTTGCGCCAATCCTCGGGACTGTCGCCATAGACCTGCGCCTTGCCCACGCTGACCGACCCGATGTTCGGCCGGTTGACCGGCGCGGCCTGGAGCGGGTTTTCGTAATCGTCATCCAGGCCCGTCACCTCATCGAGCGAGCGCGGGATGTCGGCGACCCCATCCTCGCTGAGGCTGAAGCGCGAGGCATCGAACAGCCGCACGACATCCGCGGTGATGGTCAGCACGACGAAGGCACCGTCGCGCGCCAGCACCGGCAGCAGGGGCCGGATGTGGAAGCCCGGGCGCACGACCACCTGTTCCTCGAGCGCCACCGGCAGCTTGTAGTGGCGCGGCTGGGCGCCGCCCAGAAATACGGCCAGGCCGTGCCGCTGGTGCTGCCAGAACTCATAATCCTCGACCAGGGCGGTGGCCGGCGCCAGAAGCGCCTCCGCGTCCTGGCGCGAGACCCCGGTCTCGATCAGCCGGTCCCGGGCCTCGGCGGCCAGGTTCTTCAGCCGGATCGGGTCCTGCCGGGTCTCGGCGCCGCGGACATGGGTGGGTAGGAAGATCGAGACACCGGTGGAAGGGGTGTCATCGAGCAGCGCCCAAAGATCGTCCTTGGAAAACATCATCGTCTCCGGTCGAAGTTCAGCGGTGCTCATTGTCTCGGATGGAGGCGGCGCCCTTCTGGTCCACCAGCTTGCCGAAGGTGCTTTCGGCCATGCTCCGCATCTTCCGCGCCGCACCGCGATAGGCTTCCTCCAGCGTCGCGGCCTGATGCGTCACGGCCATCGGCTGACGCCCGGTCGGCCGCGCCTCCATCAGGCAGCGCTTGTCCGCGCCGCCCGATTTGCCCGCGTTCTCGTCGCTGAGATGCACCTCGATGCGGGTGAGCTGGTCGGAAAACCGGCCCAGAACATTCTCGATTTCGGCCGTGACCTGCTGGGCCAGGGCGTCGTGCCCCTCGACATTGTCGTCGGTATTGAACTGAATCTGCATGCTGATGCTCCCGGTTACACCCTCAACGCCCCGGGCTACGCTTGGTTGGTCTGTGCCGCGCGCTTTTTCGCCTGAAGGCGCCCGGGGCGCCGGCCAGGCGGCGGCTACCCCAATGGCTGGCGCGACAGCAGCAGGTCGGCATGGGCCAGCCCCGCCAGGCTGCCCTCGGCCAGCGGCTTCAATCCGCCGGGCGTAATCTCCTGCACATGCACCAGGCCGAGGCCGCGCAGCCAGGCCTCGAAGGCGCCGACATCCTCCCGCGCCCCCATCATGTGGCTATCCCATTCGGTGACCATCAGCAGGTCGGGCGAGCGGCGGATCAGCGCCTCCGCCCCGCGCAGCGCCTGTGGTTCGCTGCCCTCGCAATCCAGCCGCATCAGATCCGCCGCCGGCAGTTCGGCCAGCGCGTCGTCGATCCGCACGCCGCGCGCCTCGAACCGCTCGGGATAGCCTGCCACCGTCTCCGCCAGCGCCACATGGCCGCTGCCGATATGCGCGGGGTGGACGGCGAAGGCGATGCGGCCGGGTTCCGCCAGGGCGGCCGCGGCATGCACCGTGACGCGGCCATCGAAGCCGTTCACCGTGACGCTGTCCTTCAGCAGGGCGAGCACCCGCGGATTGGCCTCGAAGGCATGCACATGGCCTGTGGCCCCCACCGCCTGGGCCATGGCCAGCGTGTGGTAGCCCATGCTCGCCCCCACCTCGACCACCTGCGCGCCGGGCTTCAGCAGCCGGCGCAGCAGGCGCTCGACATGGCGTTCCCATTCGCCGGACAGCGCGATATGCGGCGTCATGCCGACATCGCGCACGTCGAGGAAGATCTTCAGCCCCGAATGGGTCAGCGCCACCGCCCGGTTGCCGAGGAAGCAATAGGTGTCACGCGACGCCGGGGCGGGGCGGGGCAGGCCGGAGCGGGGGGAGAACAGGCGTCTGAACACGCTTCGGCCACCTTCGGAACAGGGAATGTGGCAGGCAGCATAGCCGCCAGCGGCCGTCGCGCCAAAATCCGGCGCCGGTCACAACCTGCGGTTAATCCTGCCTCGTGCAGATTACGGCCTCGGTCATGCGCCGCGACGCCAGGAGGGCGAACCCGAACCAGGGAGCCCCTTCCCATGCCCGCCGCCCTTTGCTTCGCCCCCCATGGCTTCCGTGCGCCAACCCCGCTGCGCGATTTCCTGCGCGGGCTGCGCCGCTGGCTGACCTACCGGCCGGAGCGCCGATATCTGGGCGGACGCCGGCGCAAGGCCGGCGTCTAGCCCCTCATTTCGGCAAGGCCGCATGCGCCGCGAGGCAGGCGATATCCAGGATCTGGTTCACCCCCGCCTCCATGCCGACAATCTGCACCGGCGCGGACAGGCCCATCAGCAGCGGTCCGATGGTCTGCGCGGAGGTCAGCCTGGGGGCCGCCTTGGTGAGGATATGCGCCGCATGCAGCCCCGGCATGACCAGCACATTCGCCGGGCCGGTCAGGCGGCAGAAGGGATACAGGCTGGCGCGCAGGCCGGGGTCCAGCGCCACGTCCGCGGCCATTTCGCCGTCATATTCGAAATCCACCTCGCGCTGGTCCAGCAGCTTCACCGCATCCCGCACATTGCCCGGGATGCTGCCCTTGGGGTCGCCGAAGGTGGAGAAGGACAGGAAGGCGACGCGCGGCTCATGCCCCAGGCGCCGCGCGGCGGCGGCGGCCTTGGTGGCGATCTCGGCCAGCGTCGCCGCATCCGGCCGTTCATGGATGGCGGTATCGGCCACCAGCACGGTGCCGGACCGGCGCGCCAGCATCAGCGTCAGCCCGAACAGCACCGTGCCCGGCGCCGGGTCGATCGCCGTCAGCACGCCTTCCAGCGTGGCGGCGTAGCTGCGGGTCGCACCCGTCACCATCGCGTCCGCATCGCCGGCGGCGACCATGCAGGCCGCAAACACGTTGCGGTCCAGATTCACCAGGCGCTGGCAGTCGCGCTGGAGAAAACCTTCGCGCTGCTTCTTGGCATAGAGCCATTCGGCATAGGCGGTGTTGCGGTCGGAGACGCGGGCATTGTGGATCTCGATCCCCTCCGGCATGGCGATGCCGAGGCCGGCGACCACCGCATTCACCCGGTCTTCCCGCCCCACCAGCACCGGGGTGCCGTAGCCGGCGTTGCGGAAGGCGATGGCGGCGCGGATCACCCGTTCCTCCTCGCCCTCGGCGAAGACCACGCGGCGCGGATTGGCCTGCACCCGCTCCGCGATCGCCTCCATCGCATGCGCGGTGGAATCGAGCCGGCCGGCCAGGTCCCGCGCATAGCGGTGCAGGTCGAGGATCGGCTTGCGCGCCACGCCGCTATCCATCGCCGCCTTGGCGACGGCGGGCGGGATGCGGCTGATCAGGCGCGGGTCGAAGGCGTTGGGGATGATGTATTCGGGGCCGAAGCGCAGCGACTTGCCGGCACCGGCACCCGCCACTTCCTCCGGCACATGCTCCCGCGCCAGCAGCGCCAGCGCATTGGCGGCGGCGACCTTCATCGGGTCATTGATGGTGGAAGCCCGCACATCCAGCGCACCGCGGAAGATGAAGGGGAAGCCGAGCACGTTGTTGACCTGGTTCGGATAGTCGCTGCGCCCGGTGGCGATGATGCAATCAGGCCGCACCGCGCGCGCCTCATCCGGCGTGATTTCCGGGTCCGGGTTCGCCATTGCGAAGATGATCGGGTGGGCGGCCATGGACCGCACCATCTCCGGCGTCACGGCGCCCTTGACGGACAGGCCCATGAAGCAATCGGCGCCTTCCATCGCCTGCGCCAGGGTGCGGCAGGCGGTGTCGGCGGCATGCGCCGACTTCCACTGGTTCATGCCCTCCGTCCGGCCGCGATAGATCACGCCCTTGGTGTCGGCCAGGATCACGTGCTGCGGGTGGATGCCCATCGCCTTCACCAGCTCGGCACAGGCCACCGCCGCCGCGCCGGCGCCGTTGATCACCAGTTTTACGCTTTTCAGGTCGCGCCCGGTGAGGTGGCAGGCGTTGATCAGGCCGGCGGCGGCGACGATCGCCGTGCCGTGCTGGTCGTCGTGGAAGACCGGAATATCCATCAGCTCGCGCAGCCGCTGCTCGATGACGAAGCATTCCGGCGCCTTGATGTCCTCCAGGTTGATGCCGCCGAAACTCGGGCCGAGGTAGCGGACGCAATTGACGAAGGCGTCCACATCCTCGGTGTCCAGGCACAGATCGACGCCATCGACATCGGCGAAGCGCTTGAACAGCGCGACCTTGCCTTCCATCACCGGCTTGGAGGCCAGCGCGCCGAGATTGCCGAGCCCCAGCACCGCCGTGCCATTGCTGATGACGGCGACGAAATTGCCCTTGCTGGTATAGTCATAGGCCAGCGCCGGGTTCTTGTGGATGTGCAGGCAGGGCGCCGCCACGCCGGGGCTGTAGGCCAGCGAGAGGTCGCGCGCCGTGGTCAACGGCTTGGTCAGCCGGATCTCCAGCTTACCCGGCCGGCCCTCGGCGTGCATCGCCAGCGCCTCCTGCTCGGTGATCCGGGCGGTGCGGGTATCGGCCAGGGCCTCGCCCGGTTCCTTGCGCGCGTCGTCCATGGTTTCGTGTCTTCCCCAACTCAATTCCCCCCTTCATTGCAGCCCGGGGCGGACCTGGGAAGACAGCCGCTTCGCAACTGCGTTGGGCGACTTTGGCGGGTTAAGCAGCAGGCCCTTCGCAGCGGCGATGCGGCAGTCTATCGAGAGGTGGTGAGCGATATTGCCAATATCCCCGCCGCCGAAGGCGCGACACCCGCCCTGGCGCAGTGGTTCGTCGCCAAAGCCGCGCATCCGGATGCGCTGGTCTTTTTCCGCATGGGCGATTTCTTCGAGATGTTCTTCGGCGATGCGGAAACCGCCTCCGCCGCGCTCGACATCGCGTTGTCCTTCCGCGGCGAGCATCGCGGCCAGCCGGTGCCGATGTGCGGCGTGCCGGTGCATGCCTGGGAAGCCTACCTCGCCCGGCTGATCCGCCAGGGCCACCGCGTTGCCATCTGCGACCAGATGGAAACGCCGGAGGAGGCGAAGAAGCGGAAAGCCCCCACCCTGCGGCGGGAGGTGGTGCGCGTGGTGACCCCGGCCACGGTCACCGAAGACGGGCTGCTCGACGCCGCCCGCCCCGCCTGGCTGCTGGCCCTGGCCGAAGTGGAAGAAAACTTCGCCGCCGCCTGGGTCGATGTCTCGACCGGCGGTTTCGAGACCATGGCCCTGCCGCGCGGCGACCTCGGGGCGCTGCTGGCGCGGATCGAGCCGGTGGAGGCCTGCGCGCCGCGCGACCTGGCCGAACTGCCCGACCTCGCCCAGCGCCTGCCCGGCCGCATCGCCGAACGCGCCCCGCCGCGCGACCCCGCCCGCCTGCTGCGGGAGGCCTTCGGCGTCGCCACGCTGGACGGTTTTGGCCGTTTCACCGGGGCGGAGCTGGCCGCCGCGGCCCTCGCCTTGTCCTATGTGCGGGAAACCCAGGCCGGCGCCCTGCCACGGCTTGACCCGCCCCGCCCGCAGGCCGGCGCCGCCGGCACGCTGGCGCTGGATGCGGCGACGCGGCGCAGCCTCGAGATTCTGCGCGACCAGCGCGGCGGCACGGAGGCCACGCTGTTCGCCGCCGTTGACCGCACCCTGACGGCGGCTGGGGCGCGCGAGCTGGCCGCCAGGCTGGCCGCCCCCCTGGCGGAGGAAGCGGCGGTCTCCGCCCGGCATGATGCGGTGTCCTTCCTGCTGGGCGCGGAGGCCACGCGAACGGCGCTGCGCGGCACGCTGAAGGGCGCGCCCGACATGGCCCGCGCG
>NZ_JAUYTS010000226.1 GCF_030695085.1 Falsiroseomonas sp.
CCGCGGGCCAGCGCGCCGGCCTCCGCCGGACCGGCCGCTTCCAGCCGCGATTCCCAGCTCGCCGCCAGCGCCGCCAGCGCGGCGGCGGAACGCGCCGAGAGCAGCAGCGGCGGCGGCGCGCCCGCCTTCGCAGCCCGTGCGGCGCGACGGCGCAGCGGCGCCGGGCCGAGCAGGACGGAGGCGTTGGTGCCGCCGAAGCCGAAGGAATTTACGCCCACCACCGGATGCGCGATATCGGCGAGTGCCTCCAGCGCCGCCGGCACACGGATGTTCAGCCCGGCGAAGTCGATATTCGGGTTGGGCTCCCCCTGGTGCAGCGTGGCGGGCACCTGCCGCCGTTCCAGCACCAGCAGCGCCTTGGCCAGCCCGGCAACGCCGGAAGCGGGCTCCAGATGGCCGATATTGGACTTGATGGAGCCCACCGGCAGCGGCGTGTCCCGCCCGGTGGCCGCCTGGCCGATCGCCCAGGCCTCGGCCGGGTCGCCCGCCTGGGTGCCGGTGCCATGCGCTTCCCAATAGGCGAGGCGATCGGCGGTGACGCCGGCATCCTGCATCACCTGGCGGATCAGCTTTGCCTGCGCGTCCCGGTTCGGCAGCGACAGGCCGATGCTGCGGCCCACCGCGCTGACGCCGCTGGCCAGGATCACGCCACGGATCGAATCGCCCGCGGCCAGCGCGGCATCGAGCGGCTTCAGCAGGAAGGCCGCAGAGCCCTCCGCCCGCACATAGCCATCCGCCCCCGCCGTGAAGGCGCGGCAGCGACCGGTGGGGGAGAGCATGCCGGCGCGGGAGAATCCGACGAAGGGAAAGGGCGAGAGCAGCATCTGCACCCCCGCCACCACCGCGGCCTCGAGCCGCCCCTCCGCCAGCGCCTGACAGGCGGCGTGCAGGGCTACGAGGGAGGAAGCGCAGGCGGTGTCGATGGTCTCGGCCGGGCCACGCAGGTCGAACACGTTGGTCAGCCGGTTGGAAAGGATCGACAGCGCGTTGCCGGTCATGAAGTAGCGGTCGCCGCCGGCATGGTCGAGCAGCCGCAGATCGCCGTAATCGGTGGAGGAGCCGCCGACGAAGACGCCGACATCGCGCCCGGCCAGGGCGGAGGGCCGCACCCCGGCATCCTCCATCGCCGCCAGCGTCACCTCCAGCAGCAGGCGCTGCTGCGGGTCCATCTCCGCGGCCTCACGCGGGGAAATGCCGAAGGCGCCGGCATCGAAGCCGCGCACATCGCCCAGCGTTCCGGCCGCGAAGGTATAGGCGCGACCCGGCTCGCTGCGGCGCGGATGCAGGAAGGCGGCCTGGTTGAAGCGGTCCGCCGGCACCGTGGTCACGGCATCCTGGCCGGATTCCAGCAGGGACCACAGGGCATCGGCATTGGCGGCCCCGGGAAGCCGGCAGCCCAGGCCCAGTATGGCGATGGGCCTTGCGGCGGGCTTCGGGACCGCCCGGGGAGGATGGGCGGATTTCATGAACAGACCGCGCTCAGGGCCTGCGCGCCTGGCGCACCGACCGGCAAAGCCCGGCGCGGGCCGCCCTCATGGCAGCCCCTCGTCACGGCGGGCCCCACCAGGCACCGGGGCGGACCAGCTGCGGCCACGCTCCTGCAGCGCAGGGCTTGGCACCGTCCGTTCCGAGGGGCGTTTCACCAGATCACGGAACAACTGCTCCACCGCGACGAAATGGTCCTCCCAGCTCGGCGGCTTCCAGCCGGCCATGCGGCCCATCTGGGCGCGGCGGCTGCCGCTGTCCGGGCGGGCGTAATCCAGCACGGCACTGCGCCAGGACATGCCATCCAGCGGGTCCAGGTAATCCGGCACCTGACGGCCGACCTCGCGCAGCGCCGGCAGGTCCGACGCCAGGGCCGGCACGCCGAGCGCCAGGCTTTCCGCCAGCGGCAGCCCGAAGCCCTCGGCGAAGGAGGGGAACAGCAGGGCGCGCGCGCCGCGCAGCAGGGAGGCGACCTCGCGGTCCGGCAGTGACCCGCATTCCCGCACCAGGCCATCCAGGGCGGAACACCGCTCCAGCATGTCCAGCACGTTCTCATTCTCCCAGCCGCGGCGGCCGACCACCACCAGGCGCGGCGCGGCGCCGCCCATGGTGCTGGCGAACTGGCGCCAGAGGTTCAGCAGCAGCAGGTGGTTCTTGCGCGGCTCGATGGTGCCGAGCGCCACGAAATACGGCCGCAGCGCCACCGGCGGCGCCTCTACCGCGGGCGGCGCGACGCCAAGCGGCGCGACGGCGACCAGCGGCCGGTCCGGCCGCGCGGCCAGCCAGGGGGAAAGCTCCGCCGCCGTCGCCGCTGAATTGACGATGATGGCATCGGCCAGCGCGGCGGTGGTGATGATGCGGCGCTTATGCTTCTCGGCCTGGCCGGCGCGCGCGAATTCGGGGTGGTGCAGCGGGATCAGGTCATGGATCAGCGGCACGAAATGGCAGCCATTGCGCCGCATGCTGGATATGCGCGCAGGCCGTTCCAGGGCGCGGTGGGACACCAGCAGGAAGCACTTGTCCCCGGGCCGGCGCAGCGCCTCGTTCAGGGCGGGGCGGCCGAAGGGCAGCGCCAGGCGGGCGCGGCGCGCGGCGCCCGCGGCCAGGCGCGTCCCGCTTTCCCAGGATTCCTCCAGCGCCACCACCAGTTCCCGCACCAGGGAGGTGGGCAGCGCCGCGAAGCCCAGCAGCGGCACCTCCGCCACGAAAGTGCAATGCGCAGGGTTGTTCGTCGCCCAGTGGCGGGCATAGGCCAGCTCGACCCGGTCGATCCCAGACGGCGCCGAGCGGTGGGCGACGGTCAGGAGACGGGAGATGTCGAGAAAGACATGCACGCCTGGCAATCTCCTTGGATCACGGGAACCCGCCACGATCGCGGGACTTTATCAAGGGTGGCGCAGCAAGCGCGTGCTGCACTGCAATACTGTCGCGACAATGGCACCAATGCGCCACACAAGACTGTGTTAAATAACGCTGTACGTCAATCTCTTTTTTTGCACGGAATGGGACGCTGCACGGCGTGCGTGCAGCGTCCCGGCGACCCTACCCTTCATCCGGGAGAATGACGTTGGTGGACAACCCAAGCAGCAGCACGTCGCGCATGGTTTCGGCGCTCTTGCGGCGAATGTCCAGCCAGGCTTCCGGCGTATGGAAGGCGCTGTGCGGCGTGATGACCACCCGGCCCAGCAGCCACGGCTCCTTCGCCCGATAGGCCGCGACCAGGCCCGGCACCGGATCAACCGGAGGTTCCACCGGTATCACATCGAGCCCCGCACCGGCGATGTGACCGGAGCGCAGGCCGGCTTCCAGCGCATCGATGTCCAGGCTTGTGCCGCGCGCCGTATTCACCACCACCGCGCCTTCCGGCAGCCAGGCGAGTTCGCGCGCGCCGATCATGCCGCGCGTCTCCCGCGTATCCGGCGCATGGATCGACAGCACATCGGCGCCGCGCATCAGTTCCTCGAGCGTCCGGGCGCGGGTGATGCCCAACGCGCGGTCCACGCCATTGGGCAGATGCGGGTCGTAGAAGCGCACCTTGAAGCCGAACGCCTTGGCCCGAAGCGCCACGGCCATGCCGATGCGGCCGAGGCCGACGATGCCGAAGCCCTGCACCTCCGCCCGCCGGATCAGCGGGCTGTCCACGTAGCGCCAGGGCGCGGGCGGATCGCTGCGCTGCATCTCATGGTGCAGGAACAGGCCGCGGCGCAGGCCGAGCGCCAGTGAGATGGCGTGGTCGGCCACTTCCTGCGTGCCGTAGTCGGGCACATTGCAGACGGTGATGCCGCGCGCGGCACAGGCGGCGCGGTCCAGCCGGTCGTAGCCCACGCCCATCCGCACCACCACGCGCAGCTTCGGGAAGCGGGCGATGTCCTTCGGCGTCAGCCAGTGGCGGAAGATCTGCAGGCCATCGACCTTGGCGCAGACGGCATCCGGCAGGGCATCCAGCGTGCCGGTATGCGGGGCACCGCCATGGAGGAAATCGACCCCGGGGCCGAATACCTCCTGCTCCAAATCGGTATCCGGATACATGCCCTCAGGCTCGAGGACGGTCAGTTGCGCCACGCTTGTCACTCCCTCCCGGCCACGCCAATGCGGCGTGGATCTCAGGCGGGCATCCTTGCCCCTGACGCCGCGGGCGGCAACCGGAGCGGTGGCTTGATCAGCCATGCGGCCCGGGCGTTTCCGCCCGGGCCTTGCTGGATCAGGCGCGCCACCAGCCGCGCTTGCGCGGCAGTTCCGGCACCGCACCCTCACCCAGCACGATGGGTGCGACGGGCGGCGCGGCCACCGGTTCCACGGGGGCCTGCGCTGCAGCGGGGGCCTGCGCGGCGGCGGGGGCCTGCGCGGCGGCGGGGGCCGGCTGCGGCACGGGCACGGCTGCGGCAGGTGGCTCGGCCAGGGCCGAGTCCGCCGGTGCCACCGGCTCCGCCATCGCCGGGGCCGCGGCGATGGTCACCGGTTCCGGCATCTCAACCGCGGGTGCCGGCGGCAGCGGCAGATCCGCGACCGGCGTCACCTCGGCCGACGTCACCTCGACCGGCGTCAACTCGACCGGCGTCACCGCCACCGGCTGCCCGACCGCTGGTTGCGCGACAGACGTGTCCGGCTGTTGCACCGGAGCGGCGGCGCGACGGGACTTCACGGCGCGCTCGGCCGCCTCCTCGGCCGCCTCCATCGCCATGAAGATGTCGTCCATATGCCCGGCGAAGGGGTCGGCCGGGGTCGGCGCACGGCGCGCGGGGGGTGGTGCCTGCGGCGGAGTCGGGCTGGCCAGGGTGGCGGCCGGCTCGGCCGGCTGCTCACCCTCCTCACGCCGGCGACGGCCACCGCGGCGGCCACGGCGACGCCGGCGCGCGGCCTCGTCCTCCTCGGCGCCCTCGGCGGTCTCAGCTTCCTCAAGCCCGGGCACCGTCGTGGTGCCGGGGCTGGCTTCGGCCGCCGGCCCGGTGGCGTCAGCCAGGTCGGGCTGCGGCGTGACGGCCTCCTCGCCCTCCTCGGCCTCATCCTCCTCGGTGCCACCGGCCTCATTGGCCTGGCCCTCGGCGCCTTCGCGGCGGCCGCCACGACGCCGCCGGCGACGGCGGCGACGACCGGCCTCACCCTCGGCGCCCTCGGCCGGCTTTTCGCCCGGGGCTTCGACGCGCTCCCTCGGCTCCGACTCGGCAGGCTCGCGTGGCTCCGGCTCGGCGCGCTGGCGCGGCTCGGACTCACCCCGCTGGCGCGGCTCCGTCGTCCTCGGCTGGCGCGGCTCCGCCCTGGCCTGGCGCGGCTCAACCGCGCGTTCCTCGACCTCCGCCTCTTCCTCGATCGGCTCCGGCTCGGGCGCGAAATCCATCCGCAGGGCGGATTGCCGCTCCGGCATCGCATCCGGGTTGGCGGCGCGGGTCTTCTCGATACGGAGCGCGGGCGGGATCAGCGTGTCGTCCGGCTGCACCAGCACGCGCATGCCGAAGCGCTGCTCGATCTGGCCCAGCCGCTCACGCTTCTGGTTCAGCAGCCACAGCATCACCGGCATGGCGCAATGGACCATGATCTCGGCGGCGCGGCGACGGGCGCCCTCCTCCTCGATCTGGCGCAGCACCTGCAGGCCGCTCGATTCCACGCTGCGGACCAGGCCGCGGCCCTGGCAATGCGGGCAGGCGACATAGGCGTGTTCCACCACCGAAGGCCGCAGCCGCTGGCGGGACATCTCGAGCAGGCCGAAATGGCTGATCCGGCCGACCTGGATGCGGGCGCGGTCCTGCTTCAGGGCTTCCTTCAACCGGCGCTCGACCTGCGCGTCGTTGCGCGCCGACTCCATGTCGATGAAGTCGATGACGATCAGGCCGGCGAGGTCGCGCAGACGCAGCTGGCGGGCCACCTCGTCGGCGGCCTCCAGATTGGTGCGCAGCGCCGTGTCCTCGATGTGCCGGTCGCGGGTGGCGCGGCCGGAGTTCACGTCGATGGAAACCAGGGCTTCCGTCTGGTTGATGACGATGTAGCCGCCCGACTTCAACTGCACATTCGGGCTGTGCATGGCATCGAGCTGCGCATCGACGCCGTGGCGCGCGAACAACGGCACGCCGTCCCGCACCGGCTTCACCTTGTTCACATGCGCGGGCATCAGCATGCGCATGAATTCGCGCGCATCCTGGTAGGCTTCCTCGCCCTCCACATGCACTTCCTCGACATCCTTGCCGAAGACGTCGCGGATCGAGCGCTTGATGAGGTCCGCTTCCTCATAGATCAGCGCGGGTGCGGTGGAGGCGAAGGTGCGCTCGCGGATATTGTCCCACAGCCGCAGCAGGTATTCGCAATCCCGCTTGATCTCGGGCTTCGGCCGCTGCGCGCCCGCGGTGCGGACGATCAGCGACATGCCCTGCGGCAGCTGCTGCTCATCGATGATCTCGCGCAGGCGCTTGCGGTCGCCGGCCGAGGTGATCTTGCGGGAGACGCCGCCGCCGCGCGGCGAGTTCGGCATGAGGACCGAGAAGCGGCCGGCCAGCGAGATATAGGTGGTCAGCGCGGCACCCTTCCCGCCGCGTTCTTCCTTCACCACCTGGATCAGCATGATCTGGCGGCGCTTGATGACCTCCTGGATCTTGTAGTGGCGCAGGAAGCGCGGCGGGATGCGGCGTTCGCGCGCGTCATCCTCCGTCGTGCCGCCAAGCGACTCGGGCGGCGGCGCCTCGGAATTGCCGACGCTCTCGACCTCGTCGTCCCGGCCCCGGTCATCGCGGCCCCGGTCATCGCGGCTCCGGTCGTCACGGCTGCGGTCGCCGCCACGGTCGCGGTCGCCACCACGGCCACGGTCGCGGCCCCGGCCGCGGCCACCGCGGTCCTGGCGCCCGCGCGCCTGGCGCGGCTCGCTGCCCGGCTCGCCATTGGCCGGTTCGCCGTTGCCGCCCTCGGCGCCGTTGTCGTCGCGCGGCTCGAAGTCGCCGCCTTGATCCTCGGCGCCATTATCGTCGCGCGCGCCGTATTCGGCGCCGTCGTCATTGCCGCGCTCGTCCTCGGCGCCCCGGTACTCGGCGCCCCGGTCCTCGGTACCCTGGTCCTCGGCTGATCCCTGGTCGCTGGCGGCCTCGGCATTCTCCTGCCGCTCGGCGGCCAGCGCCGCGTCCTCGGCGGCGGTTTCGGCCGGGGTGGCGGCCTCAGGCTCGTCGGTGGCGGTGATGCGCTCCACCGGGATGGTCATTGGCATGGCGCTGCCGGAGTCCCGGTCGGCGTTGCGGCCAGTATCGTTGGCTTCGTCCTGGCCGTCCGTCTCGGCGGCAGGCGCCGGCGGGGCGGCCTCCGCCCGGCCTTCGCCGGACGCGTCCTGATCGGCGGCGTTCTCGCCGGGTGCATCTTCAGAAGGCGCGGCGTCACCGGAGGCCTCGCCGATCAACTCGGCCTCGCCCTCGATGGCCGCCTGCAGCGCGCCGGTCAGCGCCTCGTCGCCGTCGCGGGCGGCTTCCTCGGCGTCCTCGCGTTCCTGTTCCTCGCGCGCCTCGGCCTGCTGCATCTCGATCAGGCGCTGCCGGTCGGCGACGGGAAGCTGGTAGTAGTCCGGGTGGATCTCGCTGAAGGCGAGGAAGCCGTGCCGGTTGCCGCCATATTCGACGAAGGCGGCCTGCAGGCTGGGTTCGACCCGCACGACGCGGGCCAGGTAGATATTGCCCTTGAGGGGCATCTTGTTCGCCGACTCGATATCGAAGGCTTCGAGCCGGTTGCCATCCAGCACCACCACCCGGGTTTCCTCGGGGTGGGATGCATCGATCAGCATGCGCTTGGTCATGGGGGTGAAAACTCCGCACCGCGCTGGCCAGGGGTTGGACCCGTGGGCCGGCAGCGGCGGTCGGGGGTGACAGGGCCCGAGACAGAACGGATCGGCGGCAGGAATTCGTCCATGCGGCGGCGAACCGGTCCTTGTCGCGGCGGACCCGCCCTGGGGATGGCCCCTGGGGCAGACCCTGTTGGGTTCAGTGGGACCGATGCACCTGGGAACAATCCCAGGCAGACCGGTCCCGGCGGGCGCGCCTCGCGCTGCCCCGGAAACCCTTCAATCGGCATGCCCCAAGAACAGGGGCGCCGGTCGCAGGCGCAATCGGGCGGGCGGCTGGCCTGTGGGGCGCCCTGTGTCCAGCCTCGTCTTTCCACGAATCGGTCGCAGGGTGTCCGCGCAAGCTCCACGTCGACCGGGAAGGCGTCGCGACACCTGGCGAAGCGCGGCGCCGGGCGAAACCCGTCACCATGCCAGGGATACCGGCCATTGACCCGGCGCCCCGCCCGCCGCGACAACGCGGGCAGATGCGGGGCCGAGCGGCCGCGAGACACACAATCCAGGCCGGCAGCGGTTGCCACCGGGGCAGGTCACCATAGGCGGCCCATCCGGCCACCACAAGGCGCCGCCGGCGCCAGAGCCGAACTTGAAGCTGAATGCGGGCCCGGACGGCTGCAGCCGCAGACGCGAAACTCACGCAGTCTCTCAACCAGCGCTGGCAAGCCACGGGCGGGATGTGGCAATCTTCGCCCATGGCCGGCACCGGGGGGTGGTCCGGCCTGCCGCCGCGGGGGCCGTGCGCGGCCTGTCCATGCGGATCTGCCGGCCATTGCCGCCCATCCGCCGGAACCTAAGGGGGTGCCAACCCATGCTCGGTCGCCGAGCCCTGGCGAGCCTCGTGCTCGGCCTCGCGGCGCTGCCTGCGCCATCTGAAGTCCTCGCCGCCGTCACCGGCGCCTCGCTGGAGGCGGTGGGCTCCGGCGCGCGCCTGACCCTGACGCTGCCCGCCAATGCGCGCTGGAAGCTGGTGGCGGCGCGGTCGCCGAATCGCCTGCTGCTTGAGACACCCGGCCAGCCCTGGCGCGCCGCAACCCGGCTGCGCGGCGCCGGTCCCGTGCGCGCCGCGCGGGTGGAACGGGGGCGGCTGCGGCTCGACCTCTCCGGCCCGGTGGCGCTGCGCCGCGCCACCGCCAGCGGCAACCGCCTGGTGATCGAGGTGGTGCCCGGCGCGGCCGCGCCCTTCGCCCGGCTGGCCGGCGGTGGCGGCGTGATGGCGGAAGGCGGCGGCACCACGGCCGCCGCACGCCGCGCCGCATCCCTGCCGCTGGTGGTGCTCGACCCCGGCCATGGCGGGCGGGACCCGGGCGCCATCGGCGCCAGCGGCACGCAGGAAAAGCGTGTGGTGCTGGCCACCGCCATCCAGCTCCGGCGCGTGCTGGAGGCCGGCGGCCGCTGCCGCGTGGCGCTGACCCGCGGCAATGACCGCTTCGTGGCGCTTGGCGCCCGAGTGAATTTCGCCCGCCAGCGCCAGGCCGCGCTGTTCGTCTCCCTGCATGCGGACAGCGCGCCGGGTGCGCGCGGCGCCAGCGTCTATACTCTGGGCGACAGTTCCGACTCGCTGGCCGGCGCGCTGGCGCGGCGGGAGAACCAGGCGGACCGCGCCGGCGGGCTGCGCCTGCCCTCGGTATCGCCGGAGGTGCAGGCCATCCTCGCCTCCCTGATCCAGGCGGAAACCCGCATCGGCAGCGCCCGCATGGCCGAACAGGTGGTGGCGGAACTGCGGGAGGATGTGCCGCTGCTGCCCAACACCCATCGCCAGGCCGGCTTCGTGGTGCTGAAGGCGCCGGATGTGCCGGCGGTGCTGGTGGAACTGGGCTTCCTGTCCGACGCGCAGGATGAGGCCGCGCTGCGCCGGGTGGACCACCGCGCCAAGCTGGCCCGCGCCATGGGCCGCGCCATCCATGGCTGGCTGGCGCAATCGGGCAACACGGTCGCGGCCTTCGGCTGAGGATTGCCGGTGAGGATTGCCGGCCGGCCCTGGCAACCGGGCCGGGCCGACCCAAAATCCCCCACACGTCTCCGCGCGTGCAGGTCAGACCAATGCCGCCGGCATGTGCGGCGCCGCGCCGGACAGTGTATGGGAAGCCCATGGACACCCACGACCTCCGCGCCGAAGGCCCGATGGTGGGCAGCCGCCCAAGCGCCGCTGACCCGCAAACGCCGGCCGGCCCGCCGCCGCGTCTGCCGAAAGCCCCGCGCACTCCCAAGCCGCCACGCCCGGGGCGCGGCTGGTTCTTCGGCACCATGGGCTTCCTGGCCAAGACCGTGATCATCCTGACGGTCGCGCTCGGGCTGACCGGCGCCGGCGCGGCCTATGCGCTGTACCGCTCCGCCTCCGCCGAACTGCCGGACTACCGCTGGCTGGCCGACTACCAGGCCCCACAGATGAGCCGCATCTATGCCGGCGACAGCCGCCTGATGGCCGAACTCGCCCAGGAACGCCGCGTCTTCGTGCCGATCGAGGCGATTCCGCGCCATGTGCAGCAGGCCTTCATCTCGGCCGAGGACCAGCGCTTCTGGTCGCATTACGGCATCGACCCGATCGGCATCGCGCGCACCGTGGTGACCAACCTGGAACAGCTCGGCTCCGGCCGCCGCATGGGGGGCGCCTCCACCATCACCCAGCAGGTCGCCAAGAACATGCTGGTCGGCGCCGACCGCACGATGATGCGGAAGGTCCGCGAGGCCATCCTGGCGCTGCGGATCGAGCAGGCGATGCCGAAGGCGCGCATCCTCGAGATCTATCTGAACGAGATCTTCCTGGGCCAGCAGGCCTATGGCGTCGCCGCCGCGGCGCAGAACTACTTCAACAAGTCGCTGGATGAGCTGACGGTGGCGGAAGCCGCCTTCCTGGCCGCCCTGCCCAAGGCGCCGAACAACTACAACCCCGCCCGCTTCCCCGAGGCCGCGATCGGCCGGCGGAACTGGGTGATCGACCGCATGATGGATGATGGCGCTCTGCCGGCCGCGGACGCCACCCGCGCCAAGGCCGAAACGCTGATCCCCCGCCCGCAGCGGCGGCCGGATGTGGTGCCGGTGGGCCAGTACTTCACCGAGGAAGTGCGCCGCGAGCTGATCGCCCGCTTCGGCGCGGACCAGACGACGATGGGCGGCCTCGTGGTCCGCACCTCGCTCGACCCGGTGCTGCAGGAAGGGGCGGAGGCGGCGCTCCGCAACGGGCTGCTGGCCTATGACCGCCGGCGTGGCGGCTGGCGCGGCCCGGTGGCGCGCATCCCGGCCGGTGCCACGGAATGGCTGCCCGCCCTGCAGGACCAGCAGCGCCCGCCCGGCGCCATGCCGGAATGGCGCCTGGCGGTGGCGCTGGAGGTGCGCGACCGGGAGGCGCGGATGGCCTGGCTGGAACGCCCGGATGGCCGCACCGCCGCCCAGCCGCGCACCGGCACGCTGCCCTTCGAGGAAGTCTCCGGCTGGGCGCGCCCGGTGCGGGATGGCCGCGTCGGCGGCGCGCCGCGGCGGATGCAGGATGTGCTGGCGCCGGGCGATGTGGTGCTGGTGGAAACCCTGCCCGCCACCGCCGCCCAGGGCCGCACGCCCGCCCGCCCGGAACGCCTGGCGCTGCGCCAGATCCCCGAGGTGGAAGGCGCCGTGGTGGCGATGGACCCGAATACCGGCCGCGTGCTGGCCATGGTCGGCGGCTGGTCCTTCGAACGGTCCTGGTTCAACCGCGCCAGCCAGGCGCAGCGGCAGCCCGGTTCGTCCTTCAAGCCCTACGTCTTCCTGGCGGGGCTGGAGGCCGGCATCCCGCCGAACCAGCTTCTGCTGGACGGCCCGGTGGAGGTGATGACGCCGCAGGGCATGTGGCGCCCGGGCAATTACGGCGGTGGCGCGCCCCAGGGCTGGGTCACCATGCGCAGCGCGCTGGAGCGCAGCCTCAACCTGGTCACCGTGCGCCTGGCGCAGCAGGTCGGCATGCCGGCGGTGGCGGAGGTGGCATCCCGCTTCGGCGTCATCCCCAACATGCAACGCGTGCTGGCGATGTCGCTCGGCGCCGGGGAGACGACGGTGCTGCGCCAGGCCGCCGGCTATTCCAGCTTCGTCAATGGCGGGCGGCAGGTGACGCCGACGCTGATCGACAGCGTGCAGGACCGCCAGGGCCGGCTGGTCTGGCGCACCGATGCGCGGGAATGCACCGCCTGCGACAGCAGCCCGACTGGCGCCCCGCCGGCCCTGACCGAGACGCGCCAGCAGGTGACGGACCCGGTTTCCGCCTTCCAGATGACCAGCATGCTGCAGGGCGTGGTGCAGCGTGGCACCGGCACGCGGGCCGGCGCCGGGCTGAACCGGCCGGTGGCCGGCAAGACCGGCACGACGGACGACTTCAAGGATAACTGGTTCGTCGGCTTCACCCCCGACCTCGTCGTCGCCGTGTGGGTCGGCTTCGATGATCCGCGCAGCCTGGGCAGTGGCGAGACCGGCGGCAGCAATGCGGCGCCGATCTTCCGCGACGTGGTGGCGGCAGCCCTCGGCGACAGCCCGGCCCTGCCCTTCCGGGCGCCGCCCGGCGTGGCGCTGGTGCGGCTGCAACTGCCGAACGGCCAGACCATCTTCGAGGCCTTCAAGCCCGGCACCGAGAACAGCGCCCGCCCGCCGGTGGACCCGCTGGCGGCCGAGCCCGGCACCGCCGCGGCCAGCGTGGACAGCAATCTGGGTGGTTTGTATTAGCAGCCGGCGCGCGCCGGTCGCCGCCGTGGTCCAGGGCTGTCTCGACAGACGCGCAGGCCGGCACTACTGAACCGGTCATGCGCGCCGATGCCGAGAACCTGAAAACCCAGATCGCCGAGGGCCTCGCCCTGCTGCGCGCCCATCTCAACTGGGATGAGGCGCTGCGGCAGCTGGAGGAACTCAACGCCAAATCCGAGGACCCGGACCTCTGGGCCAAGGCCGATGCCGCCCAGGCGCTGATGCGCGAGCGCAACCGCCTGGCCGCGCAGATCGAGGGCGTGCAGGCGCTGGAGCGCAATGTGGCGGATGCGCTGGAGCTGATCGAGCTGGCCGAGGCCGAGGGCGATGCCGCCATCGCCGATGCCGCCGTCGCCGACCTCAAGACCTATGCGGCGGAGGTGAAGCACCGCGAGACGGAAAGCCTGCTGTCCGGCGAGGCCGACCAGAACGACGCCTATCTGGAAGTGAATGCCGGCGCCGGCGGCACGGAGGCCCAGGACTGGGCCGAGATGCTGCTGCGCATGTACACCCGCTGGGCGGAAAAGCGTGGCTACAAGCTGACGCTGACCGAGCAATCCGATGGCGAACAGGCCGGCATCAAATCGGTCACCATCCAGGTCAGCGGCCCCAATGCCTTCGGCTGGCTGAAGACGGAAACCGGCGTGCACCGCCTGGTCCGCATCAGCCCCTTCGACGCCGCGGCGCGCCGGCAGACCAGTTTTGCGAGTGTCTATGTCTACCCCGTCATCGATGACCGGATCGAGATCGAGATCAATCCGGCGGACATCAAGACCGACACCTTCCGGGCTTCCGGCGCCGGCGGCCAGCATGTGAACAAGACGGAATCAGGGGTGCGCTTCACCCATATTCCGACCGGCGTGGTCGCCGCCTCCACCCAGGACCGCAGCCAGCACAAGAACCGCGTCATCGCCATGGATATGCTCAAGGCCCGGCTCTACGAGCTGGAACTCCGCAAGCGCGAGGCGATCAGTGACGCGGTGGAGGCCGGCAAGACCGATATCGGCTGGGGCCACCAGATCCGCAGCTACGTCCTGCAACCCTACCAGATGGTGAAGGACCTCCGCACCGGCGTGGAGAAGGGCAACCCCGCCGCCGTGCTGGATGGCGAGATCGACGAGTTCATGGCCGCCGCCCTCGCCCAGCGCGTCGGCACCACGCGGTCCGAGGCCAGCGCCAAGGCCGACTGATGCCAGGGGCGGGGCTGGATGCGCTGCGCGCCGCCATCCTTGCCCTCTTCCCCGACCTGTCCGGCGCCCGCTTCACCCTGTTGGCGGATGGGTGGGAGAGCCAGGCCGTCGATGTCGATGACCGGCTGATCTTCCGCTTCCCACGCTTCGAACACGGCGCCGGTGAATTGGCGCGGGAGGCGCGGCTGCTGGCCGTGATCGGCCCCGTTTCGCCGCTGCGCGTGCCGCAAACGCGCTTCCACCCCGGCCCGCCCTGCTTCGCCTGGCACCGGAAGCTGCCAGGGGCGGTGCTGCTGCCGGCGCAGTACGCGGCGCTGCCCGAGACAGCCCGGCACCTGCTGGCGGAGCAACTGGCCGGCCTGCAACTCGCCCTGCACCGGCTGGACCCCGCGCCGCTGCGGCAGGCGGGCGCCGGGCCGGTCTGGGACTGGCCGGAACCTGGGACGATCCTGCGCCAGGCCTGGCCGCGCCTGCCGCCCGCGCTGCATCGCCCGGCCGAGCGGATCGCCGCCGCCGCGCTACCGCCCGACCCGGCCGGCAGCGTCTTCGGGCATTTCGACCTGCATGGCTGGAACCTCGCCTTCGACCACGACTCCGGCCGGGTGCAGGGTGTCTTCGATTTCGCCGGCAGCGGCTTCGGCCCGCTGCACCGCGATTTCGTGGCGCCCAGCCTGATCGCGCCCGATCTCGCCTTCCGCCTGATGGCCCAGTACGAGGCGCAGGGCGGGCGGAAGCTGAACCGCGCCCGCATCGCCTGGCTGACCGGGCTGCACCGGCTGATGGAGCTGGGCGAGGCGACGGAGGCGCAGGTCGCCCGCTTCGGCCTGCTTGGCAATCTGGAACGGTGGGTCCCGCACCTGCCATAGCCTCTGTTCATCAGTCATAAGTCTGACCTATAAACCCTGCAACGATGCCGCGCAGAGACGGCAAGGAGGGTGGATGTCGGCGGTCGCGCAAACCATCGCCCAGCAAACTGTGGCGCAGAAAATCATCGCCGCGCATTGCGGGCGGGATGCCGTGGCGGTTGGCGAATACGTCACCGTCTCCCCCGACTACACCGCCTGCCAGGAGCTGTTCTGGCCCGGCCACAAGCGCAACCTGGAGCGCATCGGCGTGGACCGCATTCCGCGCCCTGACAAGGCGGTGATGGTGATCGACCATTCCACCTCCGCCGCCATGGGATCTCCCCACCACGAAACGCATCGCACGCTGCGCGACTGGTGCGCGCAGCAGGGCATCGAGAATTTCTTCGGCCCCGGCAACGGCCTGCGCCACCTGGTGCTGACGGAACGCGGCTTCGCCCGGCCGGGCACGCTGATCTTCTCCGATGAGGGCAACATCGCCAGCATCGGCGCGCTGGGCGCGCTGAACCTGCCGATCTCGGCGGAGGTGCTGGTCTCCCTCATCCAGGACGAGAACTGGATCGCGGTGCCGCCCTCCGCCCGCATCACCCTGACCGGGCGGCTCGGCTTCGGCGTGACGGCGCGGGACGTGATCCAGACCATCCTGCGGGACTGCACGGGCGATGGGCGGCTTCTGCAATGCTGCGTGGAATTCGACGGGCCGGGCCTCGATGCGCTGAGCCTCGATGACCGCCAGGCGATCCTCGCCTCCCTGTTCCACTCCGGCGCCTATACCGGGATCATGGTGCCGGATGCGCTTGCGCTGGAGTATGTCCGCGCGCGGGATGCCGGACGGCCCTGGCAGGTGGTGCAGGCCGATCCGGGTGCCACCTATATGACGCGGCTGAGCTACGACCTCGGCCGCATCGCGCCCATGGTGACCGTGCCGCCGGATGCACATGGCGCGGTGCCGGTGGATCAGGCAGCGGGGCTGCGGATCGACCAGGCGACCATCGGGTCCTGTGCCAATGGAAGGCTGGACGACATGCGCGAAGCAGCCCGGCTGCTGCGCGGCCGCCAGGTGGCGCCGCATGTCACGCTGTATGTCACGCCCGGCAGCCGCGGCGTCTATGTCGAGGCGGCTCGCGAAGGCTTGCTGGAAGTGCTGGCCGAGGCCAGCGCCACCATCCTCGCCCCGGGCTGCACCACCTGCTGGGGCTACCAGGGCGTGCTGAACGAGAACGAGGTGCTGATCTCCACCCAGCAGTTCAACTATCACGGCCGCAACGGCGCCAGGTCCTCCCGCGTCTATCTCGCCGGCCCCGCGGTGGTCGCGGCCTCGGCCGTGGCGGGGCGCATCACCGATCCCCGCGCGATGCTGGCGGAGGCCGTCGCATGAGTGCTCCGCGCGGCCGCGTCTGGAAATTCGGCGATGATGTGCACGGCGATGACGGCATCATCGAATTCGCCATCATCCGTGACAGCTTCGGCAAGGAATTCGACGAGGACGCGCTGCGCGCCATGTGCTTCCGCAGGCTGCGTCCCGAATTCCCGCAGCAAGTCCGCAAGGGCGACATCGTCGTCGGCGGGCGCAACTTCGCGCACCACAACCATGTCGAGGTCAGCGTCGCCATGCGCGCCTCCGGCATTGCCCTGGTGGTGGTGGAATCCTGCGATTCCGGCTTCCTGCGCCGCGCGCTGAACCACGGCCTGCCGGTGATGATCTGCCCCGGCATCCATGAAGCGGTGCAGGATGGCGAGATCCTGGAAGCCGATCCGGCCAGCGGCCGGGTGACGCTGCCGGATGGGCGCGTCCTGCGCGCAAATCCATTCTCCGAACGCATGGTACAGATCTGGCACGCGGGCGGATCTATCCCGCTGCTGGAGCGCGAATTCGCGGCACGCCGCGCAACAGACAGGGAGGGAAAAGCGCCATGACCACACGCCGCAACACGCTGCTCACCGCCGCCAGCCTCGCCGCGGCTGGCTTCGCCGCCGGCCCGGCCCGGGCGCAATCCTTTCCGGACCGGCCGGTGCGGCTCGTCGTCGGCTATCCGCCCGGCGGCAACGTCGATTTCACCGCGCGGCTGCTGCAGCCGGCGATGAGCCAGGCGCTGGGGCAACAGGTGATGGTGGACAACCGCGCCGGCGCGGGCGGCATCGTCGGCACCGATCTGGTCGCGAAGGCGCGGCCCGATGGCTACACCATGCTGCTGACCGGCACCGCGCCGGTCTCCATTTTCCCGGTGGCGATGGCCCACCTGCCCTATGATCCGCTGCGCGACTTCGCGCCGATCGGCATGGCCTATCGTGTGCCGATCGTGATGATGGTGGCGAAGGACATCACCACGCGCACGCTGCAAGAATTCGTCGCACGCGCGAAGGCGACGCCCGGCGGCATGTCCGCCGGCACGGCGGGCATCGGCTCCGGCGCGCATCTGGCGATCGAGCTGTTCAACGCCGGCACCGGCGCGGGGCTGGTGCATGTGCCCTATCGCGGCACCGGCCCGGCCTTGAACGATCTGATCGCGGGCAACATCCCGGTGGTGTTCGACCAATTGTCGAGCGCCCTGCCGCTGCACGCCGATGGCCGCGCGCGCATCATCGGCATCGCCTCCGCCAGCCGGTCGCCGCTGCTGCCGGATGTGCAGACGCTGCGCGAGGCCGGGCTGGTGCAGGCGGAGTTGAGCACCACGCTCGGCTACCTGGCGCCGGCCGGCACGCCGGCGCCCGTGGTGCAGAAGCTGGCCGCAGCCCTGGCCGCCGCGCTGGCAGACCCCACGGTGCGGGAAAGGCTGACCAGCCTGGGCGCGACGATCCCACCCGCATCCGACATCACGCCCGCCTATTACGACCGGGTGATCCGCGACGAGCTGGACATCTACCGGGAGGCGGTGCGGCTCGGGAATGTGAAGCTGGAATAGGCGTCACGCCGCCGCGTTGTTCTCCGCGCTGGCGCCGACGATCCGTCCATCCTCCATCGCCACCACGCGATCGGCGATGTCGAGGATGCGCGGGTCGTGCGTCACCAGCAGGATCGGCACGCCGCGGGATTTCGCCAGGTTCCGCAACAGCATCACCACCTCATGCCCGCTTGTCTTGTCGAGCGCCGCGGTCGGCTCATCCGCCAGCACCAGGCCTGGCTCCGCCGCCAGCGCACGGGCCACGGAAACGCGCTGCCGCTGGCCGCCGGAAAGCTGCGAGGGCAGTTTTTCCAGGTGATCCTCAAGGCCCACCAACCCCAGCAACTCCGCCGCGCGCGCCAGCCGCTGGCGTTCGCCGAGCGCCGCATCCTGCTCCAGCGCCATCGCCACATTCTGCCGCGCGGTCAGGAAGCCCAGCAGATTGTGGTTCTGGAAGATGAAGCCGATGTTGCGGCGCAGGCGCACGCGGGCAGCCTCATTCGCGCCCTTCAGTTCCTGTCCCAGCACGCGGGCGCTGCCATCCTGCATGGCGCGCAGCGCGCCGATCAGCGTCAGCAGCGTGGTCTTGCCGCTGCCGGAAGGGCCGGTCAGCAGCACGATCTCACCCGGCGCCACGGTCAGGTCCACATCGCGCAGCACCGCCTTGCGCAGCTCGCCCTCGCCATAGGCGAAGGTGATGTTGCGGAGCAGGACGGGTGCTTCCATTGGCGCCCCGGACGCCATCAGAACATGTCCGCCGGGTTGGCATCGCGCAGCTTCCGCATCGCCAGCAGCCCGGCCACCGCGCACATGGTGAAGATCATCACGAAGACCGTGCTGGCGCGCGCGACATCCATGGTCAGCGGCAGGAAGGTGGCGGTGCCCACCACATGGTATAGCAGGGCGGAGACCAGCAGCCCCGGCACGAAGCCCGCCAGCGCCAGGATCAGCGCCGCCCCCAGCACCACCTGCCCGAGATAGCCATTGGAATAGCCCATGGCCTTCAGCGTCGCATATTCCTTCAGATGCCCGGCAATGTCGCTGAACAGGATCTGGTAGACGATGACCATGCCGACGACCAAGCCCATCAGGCTGCCGAAGGAGAAGATGAAGCCGATCGGCGTCGTATCCTCCCAGTAGGATCGTTCATGCGCGGTGAGCTGCGCCTGGGTCAGCACCATCACATCCGCCGGCAACAGCTCTCGCAGCTGCGCCTGCACGGCGGCGATATCGGCGCCGGGCCGCAGGCGAATGGCCACAAGGTCGATGGAGGAGACCTGCCGTTCCTTCACCACGCGGCGGAAATTCACGTCGGACAGCACGATGTTGCCGTCCGCGCCGAAGGACGGCCCGATCTCGATCAGCCCCACCACCTCCATGTCGCGGTTGCCGACCTGCACCTCGAACGGCCCTTGTTCCGCCAGCATCTGTGCCACCGGGCCGAATTCGGGGCGGGATCGCATGTCGAAGGCGATGGTGTCGGCGCGTTTCAGCCGGTCCAGCAGCGGCGCCAGGCCCGGGAAATCCAGCACCCCCGCATCGGTATCGACGCCGATGAGCTGGATGGCGCGGCGCGTGCCGGTCTCCGGATTGCGCCAGGTGGCCTGCGCCAGATAGATCGGCACGGCACGCTCCACCTCCGGCAGCGCCAGAACCTGCCAGGCGCGCGCCCGCGGCATGGGTTCAGACCGGAAGCTGGCGGTGGTCAGCGGGTGCATCAGGAACAGATCGCCGCGCA
>NZ_JAUYTS010000233.1 GCF_030695085.1 Falsiroseomonas sp.
CCTTGCCGGGCGTGTCGTGCAGGAAGATGGCGTAGCTGTCGCGCAGCTCGAACTTCACATAGCCAAGCGCAGCGGTCGGGCCGGCACGCTGGATGACCGTGCCGTTCTGGATGTACATATTGTTGGCCGCCAGATAGGCCGGGCCGCGGGGCAGGATCTCGGCTCGCGCGATCGAGGCCGGGACGTACCAGGGCGGATTGGCGACGACCGAGGCGAACGGCTTTTCCAGGCTGGGGGTCTGGTTGGCGGCGGTGCCGACGATAACGCGGTTGGAGTGAACGGGTTTGCCGTCCTTCCAGTAGACCATGATGGCGGCGGCGGTGTTGACCTCGATCCGCTCGGGCGCGACCTCGCGCTTGAGCCAACGGCGGCGTTCCAGATTGAGCGCAATCTGGCGGGCGCGATCCTCGGCCGAGGCCGACAGCGAGCGCTGGGTGCCCGTACCGATCCTGCCGTCGGCGGCGAGGCCGTGACGGGTCTGAAAACCGCGCGTGGCGGCCTCGATCTCGGGACCATAGAAGTTGCCCATGGCGGACAGGCGGGCACCGTCGGCGGCGGGCAGGTCGCCTTCGGCCACGAGGCGCTGGATCAGCGCGGGAATGCGCGCGTCGCTCGCACCCGGCTCGATTGTGGGTCCCTGGCGGAAGGCGGGCCAGCCGCCCTCGCGGATGATGCGGCGATAGCGGACATAGCCGGCGGACAGGTTGGAATAGCCGATGTCGGTCGGCGCCAAGGCTTCCAGCCAGTCAACCAGCTGGCCCTGGGCCAGGGCGTCGTTCAGCCCGCCGGGCAGATCGACCCGGTTCTTCTGCATTTCCCAAAGGTCTTCGACCGTCTCGGGACGGACCCGACCTTCGGCGAGGACGCGGCCATAGGCGAGCGCCGCGGCGGTCGTGCGCATTTCCGCCGCGCTCCGGTCGGCGGCGAGGGCCTCGAAGTTGAAAAAGTCGCCGGGAGACAGGCCGTGGCGTTCGGCGCGGGCCGCCGCGGCCTGAAGGGCGCGAACCCGCTCCGGCGTCCACACCGGGCGCCAGCCGTTGAGCTCATAGA
>NZ_JAUYTS010000236.1 GCF_030695085.1 Falsiroseomonas sp.
GACTTCCTCAAGCGCCGCGGCCGGCGCGACGATGTCCTGACCTATTACAGGACAGCGCTGGCGACGAATGAACCGGGCTCGATCGCGGACGGGGAGGCGGAGGAACTGGCGCGGTCGCCGGCGCCGGCCTTGCGCACCCCGGTCCAGCTGGCCGCCTACGCGCTGCGCCTGGGGGCCATCTTCCTCGGGGGCCATCCGAACACCAACGAGATCGCCGCCATCTACCTGCGCCTGTCCGAGCATCTGCATCCTGATGACGAGACGGCGCTGGCGCTCGGCCAGGCTCTGGCTGCGGGGAATCAGGAGGGCGCGGCGCGCGAGACGTTCGGCCGGGTCAGCCGCGTGGATCCCCTGCGGTACGCGCGCGCCCAGGCCCAACTGGCGCAAAGCCTCGCGGCCGGCGGCCACGAGGACGCGGCGCTGGAGGCCTTTCGCCGCGCGGACGCCGCGGCCGCCCAGCCGGTTTTCGCCCTGACCCTGGTCAACCATCTCAACAACGTCGGCCGACACGACGAGGCGCTGTCGATCCTCGAACGTCCCGCCCTCAACTCGGCCCAGCAGCTTGCCGATGTGCGGTTCGAGCGCGGCCGCGCCTTCGAACGTCTGGGTCGCCTCGAGGAGGCGGAGAATGAGCTCTGGGCGGCGCTCCAGGCCGTTCCGGACAATCCGACGATCCTGAACCACCTCGGCTATATGTGGGTGGACAGCGGGCGGCGCGTCGATCAGGGGGCGGAGCTGCTCGCCCGGGCCTTCGCCGCCGATCCCGACAACGGCCATATTCAGGATTCGGTCGGCTGGGCCCAGTTCCGCCAAGGCCAGTACGAGGCCGCGGTCGAGACCCTCGAAGGCGCCGTAGCCAAGCTTCCGGGCAACGCCACCATCGTCGATCACCTGGGCGACGCCTATTGGCAGGTCGGTCGCCAGCGTGAGGCCGAATGGCAGTGGAGTCGCGTCCTGACGCTGGATCCGGATGCCGAACAGCGCGCCGGGGTCGAGCAGAAACTGGTCAAGGGTCTGTCGATCCAGGCGCCGGTATCCACCGGCCAGTTCTAGGCCATGGTCCTCACCGCCCGGCTCGCGCCCGCCAAGGTCAATCTGTTCCTGCATGTCGGTCCGGTCGAGGCCGACGGCTATCATCCGCTCGCCAGTCTGGTCGCCTTTGCCGACGTCGGCGATCGCGTGACGGTGGCGCCGGGGGAGCGGCTGTCACTGACTGTCGCGGGGCCGTTCGGCGGAGCGCTGGGGGCCGCAGACGACAATCTGATCCTGCGCGCCCTGCGGGCGTTGGGCGCGGCCGCAGGGATCGGCGATCCGGCGCTCGCGGTCACCCTCGACAAACGGCTGCCGATCGCCGCCGGCCTCGGCGGCGGCTCCTCCGACGCCGGGGCGGCGCTGAAGCTGGCGCGGGATGCGCTGGACCTGCCGTTCGACGACGCAGCCCTGGCCAGGATCGCCGGCAGCGTGGGCGCCGACGGCCCCATGTGCCTGCACGCCCGGGCCGCCTGGGCCGGCGGGCGCGGCGATCGTCTCAATTTCGAGCCCCGGTTGCCGGCCCTCCCGTGTCTGCTGGTCAATCCGGGCGTCCCTTCGTCAACCGGGGCGGTCTATCGCGCCTGGGACGCGGGCCCGCCGGCCGAGGCCGACATGCCCCCGCCGCCGCTCGACTGGAGCCCCGGCGCGGTCGCGGGATGGCTGCAGGCGCAACGAAATGACCTCCAGACGCCCGCCGTGGCGCTGCAGCCGGCCATTGGACAGGTACTGGCGGCGGTCGAGGCCCTGCCCGGCGCGCGGCTGGTGCGCATGTCCGGGTCAGGGGCCACGGTCTTCGCCCTGTTCGACACCCGCGAGGCCGCGGCCGAGGCAGGTGACGCCCTGCGGGCGCAGCA
>NZ_JAUYTS010000004.1 GCF_030695085.1 Falsiroseomonas sp.
CGCGAGGGGCAGGACTGCTCAATCAGGCCTTGTTGCGGCGCGCGCGGCGCACCAGGCCGAGGCCCAGCAGCGCGGAGCCGAACAGCGCGAGCGAGGCCGGCTCCGGCACCGCGACCACGGTGGCGGAGAAGGTCACGTTGCTGAGGAGGCCGCTCTGCGTGCTGAACGCGAGGGTGCCCTTGGTGTCGTCGAAGCCGGTCAGCGTCGCCGTGCCGGTGCCGCGGACCGACAGCGTGCCAGGAGACCCGGCAATGTTCGTCACCGACGCGCCCGCATCCAGGATGAAGGTGCTGACCAGGCCGTTGTTCGTGATCGTGAACAGCAGACCCTCGGACACCGTCGGGGCGTAGGAGAAGTTGGCAATGTCGACGCAGCTCACGCAGGTGCCGAGGCCGGAAAAGCTACCCTCGGCGATGTCCAGGCGCTGCGGGCCGGAGAAGGTGATCTCCGTGTCGGTGACCTGGTTGATGCCGCCGATCGACAGGTTGCTGCCCGGCATGATCGGGCCGGCCAGGACGGGGGAGGCCATGAGGGCGAGGGCGGCGACGGCGCCGAAGAGTGCCTTCTTCATAATCTGATCCTTCATTCGAAGCGGCCGCCAGCAATCCCAGAGGCCTGGCCCTCATTAAGCAACTCGCGTGCCAGACCTTTTTCTCCTTTCTTTCCGATACTTAGTTGTGATATTGGCGGTTATGTCGGCCGCCTGTAAGTGATGCCGACAGAGGTCACGAACCCGTTGAGCGCACCGCCGCAACGGCGGCCAGACCCTGCCGCTGCGCCGCGAGCACGGCACGCATCACCCGGCTGGCCTCGGCAACGTCCAGCGCCGAGGCATCCTCAGGGGCCAGTTCCACCACCACCAGCACGGGCCGCGCCGTGCCGCCGCGCAGCGTCGACAGCGCCTGCGCGGCGCGTGACCGAAGACCATCCCCCGCCGCCGCGCCGTCCCGCCACGCGGCCACGGCTACCAGCGCGGACCGGCCCGCAACCTGGCGCACCTGCCATGCCATGCCGGGAGCCTGCACGCCGAAGGTCAACGCGTCGTCATTCACAGCCCCGGCGGCCGCGCGACGTGCCGCGGCGACGGCGGCCCAGTTGGTGTCGTTTGCGAAGTGCATCAGCCGCGCAGTGGCGACGAGCCCCCCGCAGCGCAGCGCCAGCCCGTCCGCGACGCAGCCTTCCGGCGCCGCCAAGGCCGCATCCTGCACCACCGGCGACGCCACGCCCGCATCCAGCCTGGCCACCGCCAGCGGCCCCGTCGCCGCCAGGCCCACGGCCAGCGCCGCAACCGCCACGCCCCGGGCCGGTGCCACGCGCCGCGGCCGCAACGGCGCCAGCGGGTCCTGCACCACCGGCGGCACCGCGCCATCCTGCCGGAAGGGCAGACCGGCCAGCACCAGCAGCAGCAGCACGACCGAGAAGAACACCCAGCCATAGATCAGGTGGTCCGCCGCCGCCGCCTCCGCGCTGCCCAGGTAATGCCCGAACAGCACGATGCCCAGTGCACGGATGCCGTTCGCCAATACCGGCACGCCGATGGCCAGCAGCATCACCATCAGCCGGCGTCCCGGGCTGCGGAACATCACCAGCGCATACAGCGCGCCGAAGGCGATGGCCGCGATCAGGAAGCGCAGCCCGGCACAGGCCTCGGCCACCAGGAAGGTGCCGGCCGGGATCTCGATCACCAGCCCATCGGCGTAATGCGGGATCTCGAAGAAGCGCAGCCCTGCCAGGATCATCTGCAAGGTCACGTCCTGCAGGAAGGGCGTGGCGAACTCGCCGAATGGTACGAGGAAAATCAGGTAGGCCAGCGGGGCCGCCATCGCCAGCGTGATGCGCCAGCCCAGCGTCGCCAGCACCAGGACCCAGACCAGCCCGATCAGGACAAGCTGCCGCCCCTCCATGATGCCGAGCCGTTCCGCCACCAGCCAGGCCAGCGCGCCGCCCAGCGCCGGCAGCGCCAGAAGCAGCGAAGGCTCGGGCCGCAGCACCTTCAGGCGATCCCGCCGTACCCAGGCCAGCCAGATCGCGATCGGCAGCACCAGCCAGCAATGGTTGTAGGTGGCGGAGCGGTCCCAGGTGGCGACAGCCGCCGCAACCTCCGCCTGGAACAGCAGGCCGAGGGCCAGAAGCCCAAGACCGAGCGCCGCCACCGGCAGCGCCCAGCCGCCATGCAGGCCGGTTGCAGGACGCACGGGCAGGATCACGTTCATGCCGTCATTGTCTCCCGCACGGGCAGCACCGCATCGAGGCGGCGCAGCGTGGCGTTCCAGTCATGCGCTTCCGTCACCGCCGCCCGCGCCCGCGCGCCCAGGCCCGGATGCCGGCCCTCGAGCACCCCGCGCACCGCATCCGCCATCGCGAGGGCGCCCTCGGCCACCAGGATGTCCCGGCCCGGCAGGGCACGCACGCCCTCGAAGGCCTCGGGGCTGGCCACCACCGGCCGCGCGAGTGCCATCGCCTCCAGCACCTTGTTCTGGATACCGCGGGCAATCCGCAGCGGCGCGACGGCCACCGCCGCATGCGCGATCCAGGGCTGGATGCGCGGCACCGCGCCCGTCACATGCACACCCGGCCGCGCGGCCAGCGCACGCACCGCGGGTGCGGGATTGACGCCGACGATGTGGAAGGCAACGCCCGGCAGGTCGGCCAAATGCGGCATGACCTGTTCCGCGAACCAGCACACCGCCTCGATATTCGGGCGGTAGTCCATGGTGCCGGTGAAGACGACGGCCTGCGTGCCGGGGGCGTAGGGGCTTGGCGTCGGCAGCGCCGGGTCGAAGGCCGCCAGGTCCACGCCATTATCCACATGGTCCACCCGCGCCGCCGCTTCCGGCGCCATGGACCGGAACTGCGCGGCCTCGGCGGCGGAGACGAACAGGGTGCGGTCGAAAGCGGAAGCCGCGCGGCGCTCGAAGGCCAGCAGCGTCCGCGCTTCCCGCGCCCAGACCTGGCGCATCGGCGGCCGTGCATCCGCGGCATAGGCGCGCCACTTCTCGGAATCGACATCGACCATGTCCAGCACGCGGCGCATGCCGGGATGCCGGGGGCCCATCACATAGGGCGCCATGGCCGAGGAATAGACGAAGCAGGCGTCATGCGTGCCGGCGGCCAGATGCGCCTGCACCCAGTCCCACAGGCCCTTTTCGTGAAACCAGCCGAGGCTCAGCGGCAGGCCCGGACGGCAGCGCAGCAGCGCGCGCAGCGCGGCCTGCCGGCGCGACCCGGTCTGCCGTGCCACCACGCTGGCGCAACGCGCCTGCAGCACCGGCAGATGACGCAGATCGGCCGGATCATCGACCAGGCAGCCGAGATCGACGTCCCAGTTTTCAGCAAGCCGGTCCAGCATGTGCCAGGCGCGGATCTTGTCGCCCTTGTCGGGCGGGAAGGGAATGCGGTGGCACAGGAACAGCAGGCGCGGCTTCATCAGCCGAGACCCCGCACGATCTGCGGCCCGATCAGATTGGCCACCTGCAAGGGCAGCCGGCGCCAGGCGGCGATCATCAGCTTGAACTTCGGATTGGCCGGGTTGTTCTCCGCCAGCGTCGCGCCCTGGCGAAGCTGGTAGCAGTAATGCAGCGGCTGCGCCTCGAACCCCCAGTTGCGCTTGAAGTCGAAGGCGCCGGTGCCGGCCTTGCTGCGGCCGAAATCGAACATGCGCGCGCCACGTTCGGCGCCGGCGCGGCGCATCACTTCCCAGTACAGGAAATCATTGGCCGCAAGCCCGCGCGCCTCCGGCGTGCCGCCGCCGTAATAGGGCAGCACCTCGTCCCGGAAGTGGAAGTTCAGCACGGCGGCCACGGGCCGGTCCTCGTGCAGCACCGTCGTCACATCATGCGAATCGGGAAACGCCTCCCCCAACAACCGAAAATACTTCTCGGAGAAGACGGGCGTGCCGAGCGCATGCACCATGCGGGCATAGACATGATGCAGCGCGCGCGTGTCGTGGTTAGAGACGCTGGTCAGGCCGTTTGAAATGCCCTTGCGGACCATGGCGCGCTGCTTGCGCGGAATCGCCTTCATGTCGGCATCCGCATCGCCGCTTATGGCGCGGCGGAAGGTGTGGTGCAGCGCGGGGCGTTCGGCCCAGCCCTCATCCGCCGCGTCGCGGCGGCGGAATTCCAGGCTGGGCACGCCGGTGCGGCGCATCAGGTCCATCGCGTGGGATTCCAGTGCCGCGGCGGCCTGCGGCGTGGCGGCAACGGGGCCGCCATAGACGCAGAAGGGCGTCGAGATCAGCGCGTCGCCGAACAGCAGTGTCTTCATCCGCGCCAGTGGCAGCACGCCGACGATGGCGCCGTCCTGTTCCGCATAGGCGTAGTGGGTGCGGTGGCCGAAGGCGCGCTCGATCACCTGGCGCCAGGGCGACAGGTGAAAGAAGGTCGCCCCCGGCGTGCGATGGACGAAATCATCCCAGGCGGCGCAGGCGCCGTCCTCCAATTCCCGAATCCGCACCATGCTCACCCCGCCATCGCGCGCAGCTTCGCGGGCAGGGCCGGCTCCGCCAGTTCCTCCGCGAAGACATCGGACATGCTGCCCCAGGCGAAATCGCGCAGCAGCCGGTCCAACCGCGCGCCCATGCTGGGCAGGCCGGTGTAGTGGCGGAAGCGGGACAGGGCCTTGGCCTGGAAGACGCGCGGCTGGTCCGGGTCCAGTTCCCACGGATGGAAGTAGAAGATGCCGCGGCGCGCCTCCGTCCGGTTCACGCGCTGCAACCCGGCGCGGAACAGCGGATACGGCGCCAGCCGGAACCAGCCGCCACCGGAACAGGGCAGTGAGCGGCCGAGGGCGCGCACCGTGGTCATCGGCAGTTCCAGCACGCCATCCGGATGCGGATGGTGCGGCCCACGCGGTGCATCGGGTGCGCCGTACAGGTCATGCTTCACCGGAAAGACCGAGGACGAATAGCGATAGCCCTCCTCGGCCAGGATCGGATGCGCCCAGGGCGTATGCGGCCCGATCGAGAAGGTCGGCGCGCGATAGCCTTGCACCGCCACGCCGCCGGTATCCTCCAGCAGCATCCGCGCCTGGCGGATATCGGCGCGGAACGCCTCGGCGCCGATGGCATCCACCCGTTCATGGCCATGGCCGTGGCTGGCGAGTTCGTGCCCGGCATCAACGATGCGCCGCACCAGCGTCGGGTAGCGCTGCGCCACCCAGCCCAGCGTGAAGAAGGTGGCACGCACGCCGGCTTCGGCGAAGCGCTCCAGCACCTGCTCGGTATTCGCCTCCACCCGGCAGGACAGCTGCTCCCATTCGTCGCGCGGGATCGCCTCGGCGAAGGCCTGGACCTGAAACCAATCCTCGACATCCACGCTCATCGCGTTGCGGATGTGGTGCCCCTGCGCCGGGGCGTTGCGGTTCTGAAAATTCACCGGTGCGTCCTCCGCCCACCGCCGAACAGATCGGCCATCTGCTGGAACACCCGCTCACGCCGCGCCGTCAGATTCTCCAGCGCCTCGATCCGGTGCTCGATATCGCGCAGCACCACGCCGGCATCGGGCGCCGGCATACCGAACAGTTGCGGCGCCATGCCGCCGCCGAGGTCTTCCTCCAGCTCGATCGCCGTCGCCTCCACCAGCGGCGCGGTCAGCACCGTGGCGCGCTCCAGCGCGGCGCCGAGCAGCACGCGCGAACAGAGGCGGTTGATGCGGCGCGGAATGCCCTCGCTGTGCCGGTGCACCAGGTCCAGCGCACCCTCCTCCCACCGCGGATGGTCCAGCCAGCCCACCGCGCGCATGCGGTGCTCGACATAGGCGTGGGTTTCTTCGCGTGACAGCGCGCCCAGGTGGTAGCAGGCCAGCACGCGCTGGCGCAGCTGGTCGAGATCCGGGCTGGCCAGGGTACGGCGCAGCTGCGGCTGGCCCAGCAGGATGGTCTGCATCGGCGCCTGGCCGCCCTCCGTCACGTTGGACAGCATCCGCAATTCTTCCAACGCCGCCGGTGCCAGGCCCTGCGCCTCGTCCACGATCAGCAGGTAGCGACGGTCGCCATTGCGCAGCGCGGCGGAGATGCCGCGCAGCACGGCAGCCTTGTTGCCCTCCGGCTCCGCGCCGAAGGCATCGGCCACCAGCCGCAACAGATCATCCCCCGCCACCTGGGTGGTGGAGACGCGGGCCACGGCAAAGCCGGTCGGGTCGAGCTGGCTGCACAGCCGCTCCACCAGCGTCGTCTTGCCGGCGCCGACTTCCCCTGTCACCACCACGAAGCCCTCGCGCTGCGCCAGACCGTACAGCAGATGCGCATAGGCGCGTGCGTGGACGGAGCTTTCGTAGAACAACTTGGCATCCGGCGTCATCTGGAAGGGATGCGCACGGAAACCGTAGATCTCGCCAAGCATCGCGGGCTCCTAGAAGGTTTGGCGCAAGCCGATGAGGATGAAATTCTGCGTCGATGTGCCATTGCCGACCGAAGCGTCGTTCCGGCGGCTGGCCAGCTGAAGCGTGGCGGTGGTGTTCTCCCGCAGCGCGTGCACGAAAGTGAGGCTTGCGCTCATGATCGTACCGTCACCGCGCAGATCGTTGCTGCTGCGGCCGTATTGCAGGAAGCCGACCGCAGTGGTGCGCGGCGTCAGTGAACGCGACCAGGTGAAGCCGGCGGAGGTGCCGCGCTGCCCGAAGCTGCTGCCGCCCTCGGCCACGGAAACCGGCGTCCGCTCCTCCCGCGTCAGGGTCAGGGCGAAGGTATCCCGCGGCCAGGTCTGCACGATGGCGGCGGAGGCCGTCTTGATGCGCGCCAGATTGTTCTGGCTGCCCAGGAAGGACCCGCTGAAGGGCCGCACCACCGGCAGGCCGGTCGACAGATCGACCGGGTTGCCGAACTGGTCGAGCGAGGTGGTGGAGAGCAGGTCCGCCGCCTGCAGCGCCCCGGTGCTCAACGTCTCCGCGTAGCGGCCCGAGATGCGCGTCCGGCCGCCGACAGCGACGGAGCCATCGAAGGACAGCGAGTTGAAGCCGTTGCGCCGGCCGTAGCGCACCGTCACCTGGCTGGCCTCGGAGAAGTCAAACCGCGTGCCGACCGACCAGATCGGCTCGTCGATATCGATACCGGGCGTACCGCCGAAGCGCTGCTGCTCGTAGCCGCCCATCACCAGCACGGAGAGGCCGCGCAGGATGGCGTAGCGCGCCTCGACCGAGCCGAGCCGGCGATAGGCACCATCCAGCACGCCATCGCCATCATAGGCGGTGGCCTGCAGGCGCCCTTCAAGCGCCAGCCGGCCGAAATCGGGACCGGTCCGGACCACCGCATAGCCTTCATGCGCGGTGAAGGACTGCGCCGCCGTGCCGCCCTGCACCCCAGGCCGGAACTGGCCCGGTTGCAGCGCCAGCACCGGGTCGTCGCCGCTCTGGTCGACCCACTGGTAGGCGTAGCCCACCTGCATCGTTGCCGTGTCGCCAAAGCGATGCACAATGTAGGGCGAAATCTGGAAGCTGGTGGTCTGCAGCCGGTCACGGTCATCGGTGACAATGCTGCCTTCGGGCGCGAAGCCGCCGTTGACGCTCTGGATCGACGACGAACCGCGCATGTCCAGGAACAGCGTGCCAGGCACGACGCTGACCAGCGCCTGGCCGTTGAAATTCTGGTCGAAGCGATCCTGGTCCGTGTTATTCGCGTGAAAACGCGCGGTCGGCGTGTAGTTCAGCACGCCCTGCAGCCGCGCCGTATCGGCGGAAACCAACACGCCCGGCGTGATCGTGGTGAAGACGTCACCACTTTTCCGGTTGCCGCTGTTGGTCAGGTTGTCCGTCGCCACCGCCTGGACCGTAAGGCTGGGCACGATGGTCCAGGCGCGGGCCGGGCCGGGTGCTGCGGGCAGCGGGCCGGTGGTGGGAAAGCCGAACTGGCCGATGCGGATCGGCGGCGCGGTCGGCGCCACCAGGTCCACGCCCCGCGCGGCCGCGCCTTCGGCCTCAGCCGCGGCGCGGACAGAAGGAAGCGAGCCCGGCCCGGTGGAGCCGGGCAGTGGCGGGCTGGTCGCCCAGGCGGGCACCGCCGCCATCCCCAGGGCCAGGACCGCCCCGCGCAGGAGAAGATCAGCCATCGGCTGAGGCCGTCGAATTGCCAAAACTGTCATCGCTGCTCATCCGGCTCTGGTTCAGGACCAGTTGCAGCACGGGACAGGCTTCGAGAACATCCAGGGCAGCTTCCACGGCATCACGTGGCGTGGTCTCCGCGCGCACCACCAGCAGCACCTGGCCGACCATGGCGGCCATGGCCGGTGCGTCGCTGGAGGACAGCGCGGCCGGCATGTCCAGCACCACGACATGCCGTGGCAGCGCCACCGCCACGGCCCGCAGCGCGGCCGCGAGTGCCGCCCCGCTCGGCGCCGCCTGGCCCGGCGCCCGCAACCCATGCGGCAGGACCGAGAGGCCGGCAATGGCCGTCGTCCGCAGCAGGAGCGAAACAGTCTTCGTCGGGTCCTGCGCCAGCGCCCGCAGACCGGGCGCATTCGCCAGATCCAGGCGCTGCGTGACATCGCCATCGACATCCACAAGCAGAACCGGCTGGCCTGTGCCGGCGGCAAGGCTCGCGGCGAGGTTCACCGCGATGAAGCTCTTGCCCTCCTCCGGCACCGCGCTGGTGATCATCACCAATTGCCGGCAGGTGGTGGCGTTGCGCGCCGCATCCGGGGCCGGGATGGCGCGCAGAACCTGGGTCTGGATCAGCGCCAGCTCCTCCGCCAGACGGGTGCGTGCCTCCGCCTCCGGCTCGAAGGCCAGCCCTGCGGCACGCAGCTCCTCCATGCTGATCGCCGGCGGCGGCGCCACCGGCACCTCCGCGAAGGCCTCGGCATTGCGGGGCCCTTCGCGCCGCGGCGCATGGCTGGACAACCCTGCCGGTGCCAGCGTGTCCGGTGCCAGCGTGTCGGGTGTCAGGCTGTCCACTCCCCGCAGCGGCCCCATCGCGGCCACCGCACGCTCGGCAAGGTGGGTGCGCGGTGCGCTCAATCCGGTCATGCCAGCAGCATCCTTGCAATGATGCGGGGCGCGTCCGCGAGCACGGCGCCAAACGCAACGAACAGCATGCCAAGCGCACCGGCGAAGCCGATGCCGGAGATCACCGCCCCGCGCCGCGGCGGCGCGGAAACAGCGCCCAGCACCGGCAGGCCGATGCGGCGCAGATCCGCCAGCGTGTAGAAGCTGCGGTCGAACTGCATCAGCAGCAGCACCAGACCGACACCGGCGCCGAGCCCGGCAACCAGCACGCCGGCCGAGAGCAGGAAGCGGTTGGGCGATACCGGCTGTGCCGGCACAGTCGGCGGGTCCACCACCTCCAGCTGCACGCGGTCCGAACTGTCACGCGCGGCGCCGGCCAGCTGCAGCGATTCGCGCCGCGCCAGCAGCTCGTCATAGTTGCGGCGCAGGACGTTGTAGTCGCGGTCCAGGTTCAGGAACTGCGCCTGTACCTGCGGCGCGCTGCGGGCGATCTCGTCCAGCCGCTCCACCTCGGCAATGCCTTCACGCTCCTGTCGCTCCAGCGAAGCGATCTCGGAGTCCGCGTCGACCAGCCTGAGGCGCAGCATCTCCAGCGCCTGGTTCTGCGGCTGCGCAACCGACCCACGTGCACCACCGCCGCCACCACCGCCCGCGCGGGCGGCATTCACCACGGCAACCGCCGCGCGAACGTCCGGGTGTGAGTCCGTATAGCGCAGGCGAAGCTCGGCCAATTGGCGCTGCGCCTCCACCAGGCGCGGATTGCCGCCGCCTGAGGTGACGACAGGCGCCGGCACCGCTGCCATCTCCTGCAGCTGCTGCTGCGTCAGGTCACGGCGCCTGCGGGTATCGGTCAACTCGCCCTGCACCTGCGCCAGGCGGCTGCGCGCCGCCTCGAGGCGGGAAGACCCGCCAAGCGCGTCGGAGGGAAGAATATCGAGGTAGCGCGCCCGGAACTCGGCACGGCGGTTCTCCGCCTGGCGAAGCTGCACCTCATAGGACGCGGTCTGCTCGGCCACGAAGTTGCGCGCATTGTCCATCTGCTGACGGTCGGTGACCATCGCCGCCTCCATGAACAGATTCAGCGCGGTAGTCACCACGTCATGCGCAAGCCGTGGATCGCGGTCCTGGAACTCGATCGTGAACAGGTTGCGGGTCTGCGTCCGGATGCGAATGTCCCGCGCCAGCCGGGTCAGCATCTGCTCCCGGCCAATCGGGTCGCGGACCTGCTCCTGAAGCCGCGTGCGCGCGATGATCTTCTCAAGGTTCGGGCGCGACAGCAGCGTGCGCTGCAGGGTCTCGACCTGGCTGGCGGGCGAGCTGTCGATCGCGATGCCGCGCAGCAGCAGCCCAAGGATCGCATCCGCATCGGCATAGACCCGGGTGGTTGCGACATACTGGTTCGGCATCATCGTGACCCCGGCCCAGCCACCGATGCACACCACCCAGGCGAGCGCCAAGGCGCGCCAGCGATGTCGGGCGCCGGCGGCCAGCGCCCGGCGGAACAGCCCGTGCAGGTCCATGGTCAGAACCAACCCTGCGGGATGACCAGCGTGTCACCCGGCTGCATGGCGACATCCTGGGAAATGTCGCCGCCACGCAGCAGGTCATCCAGCCGCACCGGGATCACCTGCGGGGCCGCACCATTGGGCGGGCGGCGGATGATCTCGGCACGATTGCCGGCGGCGTAGCGCGTCAGCCCGCGGGCGTTGATCATCACGTCGAGGACGCTCAACCCCTCGCGGTAGGGCAGCGCCAGCGGCTGTGTCGCCTCGCCGATCACCCGGATCTGGCGGCTTGGCTGGCCGATGAAGGATTGCACCATGACGGTGACATTCGGCTCCCGCACATACTCCGCCAGGGCTTCCTCCAGCGCGCGTGCCAGCTCGCTGGGGGTGCGCCCGGCGGCCTCGACGTCCGGCACCAGCGGCAGGGAGATGCGGCCATCCGGGCGCACCGGCAGCGCCGCGGCGCTGAGTTCCGGCGCACGGTAGACGAAGACCGTCAGCGTATCGCCCGGACCGATGACGTAGGCGCTGGCGGCGGAGGATTGTGCAGTGGAAGCGGGCAGCGCAGGGGGTGCGCCGGCACAGCCGGCAAGCCCGGCACCGAGCCCGATGATGAGGGCAGACCAGGCCGGAATGCCTGCAACGCGGAAGCTCTTCATGCCGATGGCCTCTGGCTGGAGAAAAGCGGGCCGTTGGGGGGCCGGGAGGGTCCCGGACCGGCGTCGCCTCTGGTGGCAGGAGCGATACAAAACTGAGCCGGCCGGCGCTATCTAGAATTTAGCTCCGCGTATTAACGTTTAAAGCAAGCTCCCCTGCTTGTGTTACGTTTGATGCAAAATCACCCGCTTTTGTCGGCAAATTCCTTAGTTAAAATGCCGGTTCGCGCCAATTTTGCTACAAACATCTCATTTACAATATTTTGTGATTATTATTCGGATCGTGTTTGCCCGGCAATGTCGCATTATGTGGGCAGAAGAGGGCGACACCCATGACAAATTTGTTTGGCCATAGCGTACGATCCGAAGTCCTCGCACTATGCCTCGGCGAGACCGGCGCCGTGTTTCTCTGCGTGCTAACGCTGTTGTTCGTAGGCGGTTCGTTCGGCCAGGCGGAAGGGTTTGCCGCGGCAGTGGCAGTGGCGGCGATCACGGCGACAACCGTGCTGCTGGTGGCCGGCGCCGTCGGCTTCTATGAACCCTCCACACTGGCCGGCCTGCGCGCCACCCTGGTCTCCGGTTTGGTCGGCACCACCATCCTGCTGCTGCTTCTGGTGCTGGCGCTGCAGTTCACCGAAGGTGAAGGCGTCAGCCCCGTTCAGCGGCATGCGCTGATCTCCGTGATGCTTGGCACCGCCATTGCCATCCTTCTCACGCGCCTGGGCTTCCTGCTGCTGCGCCCGCCGCTTCGCCGTCTGGCGCTGGTCGGCGCCGAGAAGCCCGGTACGGATCGCGGCTACGCGCCCTTCGAGGTGACGTTGGCGCTACCGGTGGCCGACGCGCTTTCCCAGGCCATCTCGCGCGGCCGGCTGCGCGCCTGGCGCGTCTGGGCCGTGATCGCACCGTCCCGCACGCCGCTGCCTGTGGAGACGCAGAAGAATTGCGCGGCCGCCGGCGTGCATGTCTTCACGGCTGCTGAATTCAGTGAGCACGGTCTCAACCGGCTGGATCTGGAAAGCCTTCCGGAAGGCTGGCTTGCCAGCGCCAAGGCCGCGCATACCAGCCGGACGGAGGCCGCCCTGCGCCGGGGTTTCGATATCCTGGTTGCCAGTGCGCTACTGCTGCTGACGTTGCCGCTGCTGCTGCTCACCATGCTGGCCATCCGCCTCGACAGCAAAGGGCCGATCTTTTACCGGCAGGAGCGCGTCGGCCTGAACAACCGCCCCTTCATGCTGTTCAAGTTCCGCAGCATGGTGACGGATGCCGAAGCTGGCGGCGTCGCTCGCTGGGCGATCCGCGGTGATCCGCGCGTCACGCGCGTGGGCCGCATCATGCGGCTGACGCGCATCGATGAGATCCCGCAGGCGTTCAACGTGCTGCGGGGCGACATGTCTGTCGTCGGGCCGCGCCCGGAACGGCCGACCTTCGTGGCGCAGCTTGGCGAGATCATCCCGCACTACCACGATCGTGCCATCGTGAAGCCGGGCATCACCGGCTGGGCGCAGGTCAACTATCCCTATGGCGCATCGGTCGAGGATGCGCGGATGAAGCTGGCCTACGACCTGTACTACGTACGCCGCCGCAGCCTGCTGCTGGATCTGCTGATCCTGCTATCGACCGTCCGCGTGGTCCTGTTCCAGGAAGGCGCCCGCTGATGCACGGCGTCGCGCAGCAGACGGGTTTGCCGGGATGGTTGCGATGAACGCCGCGGCCACGCCGTGGCTGCACGTCGCCGCGGCCGTTCTGTGCCTCGGCTGGGCGGCGCTGATCCTGGCTTGCGGGCGGCTGCGCGCCACACTGCCGCTGACCCTGGCCTGCCTGGCCGCTGCAGCATGGGCGATGGCCGTGGCCTTGCGGCCCGCGATGCCATTGGACGGGCTGCCCGGCGCGCTGGAGATCCTGCGCAGTGCCCTCTGGCTCGCCCTGCTGCTGCTGCTCATGCGCCGCCATGGCGGCACCAACGCGACGCCGCAGGTCTGGCGCTTTGCGGTGGTTGGCGGGGTGGTGACACTGCTTTCGCTCACGGCCTTGCTGCCCAACACGCCGCAGATGCCGACCCTCGGCTCCCCGGGGTTAATGGCCCGGCTCGGCCTGGCATTGCTGGTGCTGCTGGTGGCGGAGAATCTGTACCGCAACGCGGACCGTGCGGCGCGCTGGCACGTGATCCTGCCCTGCCTCGTACTCGGCGGCCTGTCCGCCTTCGATGTGGTGCTGCACGCGGATGCGGCGCTGCATCGCTTCTATGCCCCGGCACTGCTGGATGCCCGGGCGGTACTTACGGCGTTGTCGATGCCGCTGCTGGTGCTTGCCGCGCTGCGCGACCGACGCTGGCGTCGCAACCTGCCGGTCTCGCGTCAGGCCGTGTTCCATGGCGCGACATTGGTGATCGCCGGCACCTTCCTGACCGGCGTCGGCGCGGTGGGCGAAGGGCTGCGGCATTTCGGCGCCGACTGGGGCGGTGCGGCGCAGGTCAGCCTGCTCGCCGGCGCGGTGCTGGCCATTGCCGTGGCGACCTCCTCCGCCTCCATGCGTTCCCATATCCGGCGGCGCGTGGTCGACCATTTCTTTGCCGCCCGCTTCGATTATCGCGCCGAATGGCTGCGCTGCGTCGCCACGCTGTCCGCCCAGCATGCGGAAGCCGAGCAGCGCGCCATCATCGCCATCGCCGATCCCGTGGACAGCCCGGCCGGCCTGCTGCTGCTGCGGGATGCGCCACAGGCACCGTTGCGCTGGGCCGGGTCCTGGAACCTGCCGGTGCATGACATTGTGCTGCCGCCGGACCACGCCCTTGTCGCTGCGCTGCAGGACGGCACACATATCGTCACCGCGGTGCCGCGTGACCTTGGCGCGGATCTCGCGCCGCTATGGCTCGCCGTGCCGTTGCGGCATCACCGTGACGGGCTGCTCGGCCTCGTGCTGCTGGCGCCGCCGCGCGCGCCCTTCAACCTGGATGCCGAGGCGTTCGACCTGCTGAGGGCTGTTGGCCGCGAAGTGGCGATGTTCCTGGCCGAGCGCCGCGCCGCCGAACGGCTGCACGACCAGCGCGCCCTGGCCGAGCACGCGCGCCGCTTCGCCTTCGTGGCGCATGACGTGAAGAATGTTGCCAGCCAGCTCACCCTGGTTCTCGCCAATGCCGAGCACAACATCGCCGATCCGGAATTCCAGCAGGACATGCTGCTGACGGTCGGTGCCTCCGCACAGCGAATCAACGCGCTGATCGCCCGGCTGCGGGAGCCGGAGGCGGAACAGCCGCCGGCGCTGATAGCCCCGCTCGAGACCATCCGCGCGGTTCTGCGCGAAGTGGCGCATCCGGTCGAGGTCTCGGCGGATGACGCCGATTCCTGCTGCATCGCCATCGCGCCCGACGGCTTCGCCGCCGCCCTGCGCCACCTTCTGGACAACGCCATTGAAGCCTCGCCCCAGGCCGTCCCGGTCCGCATCACGCTGCGGCGGGAGGCTGACTCCGTGCAACTCGATATCACCGATCGCGGACCCGGCATGACCCCCGAATTCGTGCGCGACCATCTGTTCCGTCCCCTGGTATCCGGCCGCGCCGATGGCAACGGCGTCGGTGCCTGGCAGGCGCGCGATCTGTTGCGCGCCGCCGGCGGGGACCTGCTCGCGCTCAGCACACCGGGCGCTGGCACGACCATGCGAATGACCCTGCCCTGCCAGCCGGCAGCCAGGCCTCTGCAACTACAGGAGATTGCGGCATGAGCAAGCCGAAGCTGCTGATTGTGGAGGATGATCCCGGCCTCTGCGCACAGTACCGATGGGCCTTCCCGGCGTGGCGCGTCGTCATCGCCAATGACCGACGACAGGCGGAGGCGACGGCCAGGCGCGAACAGCCGGCCGCCGTGCTGCTCGACCTTGGGCTGCCGCCGGATGCGGAAGGCGTGGCGGAAGGTTTTGCGACGCTCGCCGCGCTGCGCGCCCTGGCACCCGGCCTGCCCATCATCGTCGCCAGCGGCCAGGGGCAGCGGGAGACGATGCTGCGTGCGGTCGGCCTCGGCGCCTATGATTTCTGCGAGAAGCCGGTCGATCTCGACGTGCTGCGCACCATCCTCGACCGCGCGCTGCATGTGCGCGCGCTGGAGGAGGAGAATCAGCGCCTGGCCGCCGCGCCGCGCCCCAGCCCGATCGCGGACATCATCACCGCCGATGAGTCCATGCTGAAGCTGTGCCGGAGCATCGAGCGCCTGGCCACCGTCTCGGTCCCCGTACTGCTGCTGGGCGAAAGCGGCACCGGCAAGGAAGCGCTGGCGCGTGCGCTGCACCAGCTGGGTCCGCGTGCATCCAAGCCCTTCATCGCCCTGAACTGCGCCGCGATTCCGGAGGCGCTGCTGGAAAGCGAGTTGTTCGGCCATGAGCGCGGCGCCTTCACCGGCGCCGTGCGCCAGGTGACCGGGCAGATCGAGGCGGCGCATGGCGGCACGCTTTTCCTGGACGAGATCGGTGACCTGCCGATGTCGTTGCAGGCCAAGCTGCTGCGCTTCCTGCAGGACCAGATGATCGAGCGCATCGGCGGCCGCACCAAGATCCGCGTCGATGTGCGTGTCGTCTCCGCCACCAATCAGCCGCTTGAGGAACAGGCGGAGACCGGCGGCTTCCGGCAGGACCTGCTGTACCGGCTGAACGCGCTGACGCTGCGCGTGCCGCCGCTGCGCGAACGCGGCGGGGATGCGCTGCTGCTGGCACGCTGGTTCCTGGCCCGCCATGGGCAGGAGGCACAGCGCCGCCTGCGCGGCTTCGATGATACGGCGCTTGCCGCCATCGCTGCCCATCCCTGGCCCGGCAATGTGCGCGAGCTAGGTAACCGCATCCAGCGCGCTGCGTTGATGTCCGAAGGACCCCTGCTGAGTGCAGCTGATCTGGAACTGGCACAGGCGGTTCCTCTCGCTGAACCGGCCAGCGAGGATCTCGACCTGCGTGCCGCCCGCGCGCGGGCGGAGCGTGAAATGATCGGGCGCGCGCTGGCGCGCTGCAATGGCAGCCTGTCTGCCGCCGCACGCCTGCTCGGGATCAGCCGCCCGACACTTTATGACCTGCTCGAGACGCATGGGCTTTCGCCGCAACGCGCCGATGCGAATCCCTCCTGACGGAGACCGAATGATGGCCCGCAATCTGTACAGCCTGCCCGCCTTCACCCTCGCCGCCCTGATGGCGACGGCGGCGCCCGCCTTCGCCAATCCCGCCGCGGACCGCGCCCGCGCGGCTGACCAGCGGGGTGAATTGCGCGCCGCGCAGATCGAATGGCGCAACGCCGTGCGCGCAAGCCCGGAGGACGGCGCCATCCGCATCGGCCTTGCGGAAGCCAGCCTGCGGCTCGGCGATTTCGACACCGCGACGCGGGAGACGCGGACGGCGCTGGAGCGCGGCCATGACCCGGAGGGCAGCACCACCGGGCTGTTGCTGCGGATCTACATGGCGCAGGGCCGCGCACGTGAACTGCTGGCGGATTTCCCGCAGACCGAGACCCCTGCCCCCGTCGCCGGCCAGATCGCCGCGGCGCGCGCGATGGCGCATCTGCTGCTGCGCGACCTCCCGGCGGCGCGCGACGCCGTGGCGACGGCGGAGCGGCTCGCGCCGAATGCCGCGCAGCCAGGCCTTGCGGCCGCGGCGCTGGCCCTGACCGAAGGCGATCAGCGCGCCGCGGAAGCGCGGCTGGACCAGGTGCTGGCAGCACACCCCCAGATGGACGAGGCCTGGCTCCGCAAGGGTTCGCTGCAGCTCGAGCGTGGCGATCGCGCCGGGGCGATCGAGAGCTTTGGCCGCGTCGTCAGCCGCACACCCACCGATGTGCCGGCGCGGCTGCGCCGGGCGGAGGCGCTGCTGCGTGACGACCGGCCCGCGGAGGCGGCGCAGGATCTCGACGCCGCGCTCGCGATCACGCCGAACAACGTCACCGCGATCTATCTGCGCGCCATGCAGTTCGGCAGCCAGCGAGACTGGCAGCAGGCCGATGCCGCGCTGCAGCGTATCAGCTCCCAGCTCGGCAATTTCCCGGACGGCTTTCTGCTGCTCGCCCTGGCGAAGAACGGGCTGGGCCAGCAGGCCCAGGCGGAAGACGCGGCGCGCCGTCATGTGGCCCGTCGGCCGGATGATGCGCGCGGTGCCCGCCTGCTCGCCGGCATGGCGATGAATGCCGGGCGGCATGCGGAAGCCGCCCAGGTGCTGACCCGTGCGACCCAGAACCGGCCGCGCGATGCGGCGCTGTATGAGGCGCTCGGCCGCGCGCAGAGCGCCGCCGGGCGCCCTGATCTTGCCGCGCAGGCGCTGGAGGAAGCGGCGCGGATCGCGCCGGAGGATGCGGCGCTGCTGACCCGCCTGGGCATCGCCCGGATGGCGGCCGGTGACCCGCGCGGGGCGCAGGGCGCAGTGCAACGTTCGCTCGAACTCGGCCCGGCACAGCCTGGGGCGCGGGAGATGCTGGCCGCCGCCGCACTCGCCCGCGGCGACCTGGAGGCCGCGGCGGCGGAGCTGGCCCAGCTCGACGCGGCGGGCCGGCAGGGTGAGATGGGCGGCGCGCTGGACGGCACGCTGCGGCTGCTGCGGCTCGACGCCGCCGGCGCGCGCCGCGCCTTCCAGGGCGTGGTGGAGCGCCATCCCGCCAGCGTCCCGGGACGGCTAGGCCTGGCGCGCGTGATGATGCTGCAGGATGAGGGGATGGCGGCGGTGCCGCTGCTGGGTGCGGTGCTGCGCGAGCAACCCGCCAATGGCGAAGCCGCCGCGCGCCTGGCCGCACTGGCCCAGGGCGAAACGGGTGAGGCCCGGAGCGAGGTGGCGGAGGCCGCCCAGGCGGCGCTGGCTGCGGCGCAGCAGGCCCACCCGGCCAATGCGCAGCTCGCGTTGAACCATGCGGGCCTGCTGCTGCGCCGCGGCAATGCCGCCGCCGCGCTTGCCGTGCTGGACACCCAGCCGCTGCGCAACCAGCGCGGCACCGGGCTGCCGCTGGCGCGTGCCGAGCTGCATGCGGCACTGGAGCAATTCGACGCCGCTGAGAGCGCAGCGCGCGAGGCGATGGCCGAGGATCCTTCCTCCGTCCCGGCCCGCCGGCGCCTCGCCTCGCTGCTGGTGCGCAAGAATGACACGCGCAATGCTGAGGTGCTGCTGCGCCAGGGCCTGCGCGAGGCGCCGGCCGATGAAGGGCTGCAGCAGGCGCTGCTCGGCGTGCTGCGTGAAGGGGCTGGCGGCATGGCGGCGGCGACGGCCGAGGCGGATCGGCTGGCTCGTGCGCCGAATGCCCCGCCCACCGCCCGCGCCCTGCCCGGCGACCTGCTGATGAGCCAGCAGCGCCATGCCGAGGCCGCGGAAGCCTATGCCGCGGCGCAGGCCCGCGCTCCGGCATCCCTGCTCGTGCAGCGGCAGGCCGCCGCGCTGCTCGCCGCCGGCCGCGCCCCGGAGGCGTCGGCCGTGCTGGAGGCCTGGGTCGCAGCCAACCCGGACGACCTGGCGGCGCTGAACACGCTGACGCAGTTCGACCTGATGGCCCGGCGCTTCCCGCAGGCGGAGACCCGCCTGCGTCGGGTGGTGGCCGCGGCGCCGGAGAACGCCATCGCGTTGAACAACCTGGCCTGGGTGCTGGGTGAGCAGGGCGAGGCGCATCTGGCCGAGGCGCGCGGCTTCGCCGAGCGGGCCTACTACCTGGCCCCCAGCCCGAACATCGCCGACACGCTCGGCTGGATCCTGGCCCGCAGCGGTGAACCGCAGCTGGCGGTGACGCTGCTGCGCCAGGCGGTGCGCGCCGGGCAGGGGCCGTCCGCCGGCTACCACCTGGCCTATGCGCTGCACCAGGCCGGTGACGGCGCCGGTGCGCGGCGCGCGCTGGAGCCGGTGCTGGCCTCGACCACCGACTTCGCCGAGCGCCAGGCGGCCGAGCGCCTGCGCATCACCCTTTCAAACTGAGACGAGCAATGTGCCGCAAGGCCCCAGGAGCACAAGGCTGATGCCTCCGGACCAGACCCTGATGCTGCCGGAGGCACGGCCGCAGGTGGCCGACGCAGCGCGGCCGGAAGGCGTGCTGCGGCTGCTGACCTTCAGCACGCTGTACCCGAATGCGGCACAGCCCAACCACGGCGTCTTCGTGGAAAACCGCCTGCGCCATCTGGTGGCCAGCGGCGCGGCGAGCAGCACCGTGCTGGCGCCCGTACCGTACTTCCCCTTCGCCGCGGCCGCGCGGCTGGGCGGGGCCCGGATGCAGGGTTGGGCGCGCTATGCCGGCATCCCGGTGCGGGAGGACCGCCACGGGCTGGCGGTGCACCACCCGCGCTTCGCCGCATTGCCGGGCGTCGGCATGCTGACCGGGCCGGCCACGCTCTACGCCAGCGCCCGTCGCGTGCTTGCCCAGCTGCTGGCGGAAGGGCATCGGTTCGATGCCATCGATGCGCATTATGTCTATCCGGACGGCGTCGCGGCGGTCTGGCTGGGGCGCGAATTCGGGCTGCCGGTCGTGATCACCGCGCGCGGCTCCGACATTTCCCAATTGCCGAACCACGCCGTGCCGCGCCGGCTGATCCAGCATGCGATACGGCGTGCGGATGCGCTGATCGCGGTGAGTGTCGGGCTGAAGGATGGCCTGGTGGCACTGGGCGCGCCGGCGGGCAAGGTGACGGTGCTGCGCAACGGCGTCGACCTGAAGGCCTTCCGGCCGGCCGGCGACCGGCTCGAGACGCGCGCTGCGCTGGGCCTGGGCAACGGGCCGCTGCTGCTGTCGGTTGGCCACCTGATTCCGCGCAAGGGGCATGATCTGATCATTCGCGCCCTGCCGCTGCTGCCCGGGCATGCGCTGATGGTGCTGGGTGACGGGCCGGAGCGTGCCGCGCTGCAGGCGTTGGCCGAGCAGCTCGGCGTGGCGGACCGCGTGCATCTTCTGGGCAGCCGGCCGCATGCCGAGTTGGCGCGTTACTACAGCGCGGCCGACGCGCTTGTACTGGCCTCCTCACGTGAGGGCTGGGCCAATGTGCTGCTGGAATCAATGGCCTGCGGTACCCCGGTGGTGGCCAGCCCCGCCTGGGGCAGTCGCGAGGCGGTGCGCAGCCCGGCCGCAGGCGTGGTGATGGAAAAGACCACGCCGGAGGCGATCGCCACAAGCGTGCGCCGCCTGCTGGCCGCACGCCAGGACCGGGACGCCACGCGCGCCTACGCAGAAGGCTTCGGCTGGGAAGACACGACGCTGGGCCAGCTTTCGGTATTCCGGAAGGTGCGGGCATGCGCCTGAACATCCTCGCGCGTAGCGCCGGAGCCTCAGTTCGATGATCCGCAACCTGGTCTTCATGGCGGTGCTGTTCCCGATGCTCGTCACGGCGTTGGCGCAGCCCTTCGTCGGCATCCTGCTGTGGTCCTGGATCTCCTTCATGAACCCGCACCGCGAGATCTGGGGAACGGCTGCCAATTTGCCCTGGGGCGTGATGGTACTGGGCGCGACGCTCATCGGATGCGTCCTGGCAAGGGAGCCGCGCCAACTGCCCGTGAATGGCGTGACCGTGCTGCTGGTGCTGATGCTGGCGATGTTCACACTGACGACCTTCACCGGACTCGGCACGCCGGCCGATGCCTGGGCCAAGTGGGACCGGGCGATGCGGGTCATCGTGGTGCTGATGCTGACGGCCGCAATGCTGTCCGACCGGCGCCGGCTGGACGCGCTGATCTGGCTGATGGTGATCGCCATCGGTTATTACGGCGTGCGCGGCGGCATTTTCACCATCATGACCGGCGGCAGTTACCGGGTCTGGGGCCCGGAACAGTCGATGATCGCTGACAACAACCACATCGGCGCCGCGATGCTGGTGGCGCTGCCGCTGATGAACTACCTGCGCCTGCAGGCCGGTCACCGGCTGGTGCGCATCGGGCTGGCCGCCGCCATGGTGCTGACGCTGTTCGCCATCATCGGCACCTACTCGCGTGGCGCCCTGTTGGGCATTGCGGCGGTCATCGTGGTGATGTGGCTGCGGTCCCGCCACAAGTTGCTGGGCGGCATCATCATGGCCGCCGTGCTCGCGGTCGCCATCAATTTCATGCCGGCGCAATGGACCGACCGCATGAACACCATCGGCACCTACGAGGAGGATCAATCCGCGACGACCCGCCTGAAACTGTGGGAGGTGTCGTTCCGTCTGGCGCTGGATCGGCCACTGGTCGGCTCGGGCTTCCGGGGGCCCTACACGCAATCTGCCGTCGATACCGTGATGCCGGGTGGCCCGGCGAGGGCCGTGCACAGCATCTGGTTCGAAGTGATGGGCGAACACGGCTTCATCGGCTTTGCCTTGTGGTTGGGCCTGACGCTGGCCGGCGCGTGGTACGCCTGGCGACTGATCCGGCTGGCGCGCCTCCATCCACAACTTGCCTGGGCGGGCGATCTCGGCCGGATGCTGCAGGTCTCGATCGTCGCCTATTGCGCGGCGGGCACTTTCCTGTCGCTCGCCTACTGGGACTACTACTGGACCCTGCTGGTGGTTGCGCCCGCCGCGCTCGCCATCGCGCGACGCAGCCTTTCGCAGCAGAGCGACGCGGAACCTGCCGGCTTCGGCTGGCGAACCGTGCGCGCAGACTCCGCCACGCCGCGTCCCGCCGTCGCCGCGAGTTGGAGCCGGCAAGGGCGGGCCAGCACATGACCGTCACGCAAGCGACAAGGAGCACCTCATGCAGAGCCTGTATTTTCTCGCCATGCTTCTGGGCGTCGCCTGGCTTTGCGTCTGGAGCATCCTGCCCCCAGCCTATCGTACGCGGGGCTGGTGGCCATTCGACATGCGCTGCGACACGATCGAAGGCGCGGAAGCCAGCCTGCCGGACAATGATGCCCGTGGCCCGTCGCGCGCCCGTCGCGAAACCCCGGCGCCGGCTGCCGAGCCACCGGTCGCCACAGGTCGACCCACAGAGTCCTGGCGGGTTCGCCGGGCGCAGGGCGCGGGGTCCCGTCGCCAGCGTTGAGGAGATGGGCATGGCCCACATGACGCTTGAAGCGGTGGGCATAGCCCACGGGGCGATGATGGCGTTGGCCAGCACGATGAGGGAGCGAGCCGCATGAGCAAGTGGAACAAGGCGGGAGCTTCCCCGGAGGGGGACGAACAATCCCGCCCCGGGCCTTTGCTCGGACGCCGCGGAGTTGGGCTGCTGGGGGCTGGTTTGCTGGCGGGCTGTGCCGTGGCGGGACCTGGCGTCGGGCGGGCGAATACCGCCGGCCGCGGTGGTGTGGTGCTGGCGGATCCCCTGCCCTGCCTCGCGCGGGCCGAGGATCTGACAGGGCTGCTCCTGCAGGGCAGTGGCCGGGCATCCGGCAGTGAAATCCTGACCTTCGGGCTGCCGTTCCGCGCGGGCCAGATGCCGCGCGGCGCGACGCTTGCTGCACGCGGGGGGAGCCGCGCCTCGCGGGTCCAACTTGACGTGGTCACGCGGCATCCTGATGGCACGGCGCGCTTCGCGGTGGTCAGCCTGGAAGCCGCTGGACTGCCGAACAACGCACGACAGGGCTTCGTGCTGTCGCGCGCGAACACGCCGGCGGAGCCCGCGCTTGATCTGGCCGCGGCGTTGTCGGGGCGCCAGGCCGTGGTCGAGCTGACACCGCTCTCGGGCGGTGGCCGGCCCTGGCGGCTGGATTTGCTGGAGCAACTGCGGGCCGCACCACTGGGCGCATCCTGGCAGTCCGGACCGCTGGCGGTGCAGCGGCGCATCAGCGCCGCGGTGCCGCCGGAGGTGGTGGGCGGCGCCACCTCCATGCGCCTGGTGGCCGATATCGCGGCACGGGCGGACGGCACGCTCTGGGTCGATGTCTGGTTCCGCAACGACATTGCGATGCAGCCCGGCGGTGGCGTGGCAGCCTATTCGGCGCGGGTTGTGCTGGACGGTCGGGAGGCGCTGCAGGCCACGATGCCCGCGCATCACCAGTATCGCAGCTGGGGCCGGCTGCTCGGTGCGTTGCCCGGTGGTCAGCCGGCCGCGACGCAACCACCGGTGCGCCACGACACACTCTACCTGGCTGACACCGGCGCCATCGCCCATTACGACCTGACCGCGGGCGTCGATGAGACCATGCTGGCTTCGATGACGCAGCAGATGGCGCGGCCGGATTGGCATGCGGCCTTCGATGCGCGCGGCATCATGCAGTACATGCCGACTGGTGGCGGGCGCATGGATCTGGGCCCCACCACTGGCTACCAGGCCGCCTGGCTTATCAGCGGTGATCCGCGGGCGGCCGATTACTGCATCGGGCAGGCCGAGGCGGCCGGGACCATTCCCTGGCACTTCTGGGATCCGAATGGCGGCGCGGACCGGCGCGGCGGCTGGCTGGATGCGCAGCACTGGCCGCGGCTATGGACGGATGGGCGCGGCCGTCGTCCACCGGGCGGACTCGCGCAGCAGATCAGCGGGGATACCGGCTGGAACATCGACACGACCCACCAGCCCGACCTGTGCTTCGTACCCTATCTGATCACCGGACGCCGCGCTTTCGCGGATGAGGTGATGGCGCAGGGCGCCTGGAACGTGCTCGGCATCTGGCCCGCCGTGCGCAACCCGCCGGGCATGCGCAACAACCAGGAAGGCTTTCTTGTCGTCCATAAGCGGCAGGTTCGCGGAGCCGCATGGTCCATCCGCCAACTGGACGAGGCCGCATGGACCGCACCGGATGGTGACGCGAACCAGGCCTATCTGCGACATGTCGCGGACCGGAACTGGTCGTGGCTGCGGGAGCAGATCCCGGCCTGGACGGAGCTGCAGGGCGAATTGCATGGCTGGCTGCTGCCCTACGAACTTGGCGGGGGTGGGGTGGAGCTGCTGCCCTGGCAGCAGGACTACTTCGCCTCCGCAGCGGCGGCGGCGGCACGGCAGGGCAATGCCGATGCGCGGGTCTTTCTCGGCTGGATGGCCAACTTCCTGGTCGGCCGTTTCAACGCGGCCGATCGCGGCTTCGCGCGCAACGACGGCGCGGCCTTCGTCCTCATCGCGAGCCTTCCGGGTAGCGAGGGCGGCATTGCCCGGCCTTTCCGAAGCTGGGCCGAAGTCGGGCAGGCGACGCGCGCGCGCAACCGGTCGAATGGCGATGGCTGGGCCAGGAGCCAGGGCGAATACGCCCGGTTGGCCATGCAGTCCCTGGCGCAGCTTGCCGACATCCTGGACCACGAAGGCGCGCGGCGTACCTATGACTGGCTTGCCGGCGCCGGGGCACCGTTCACGGATCCGATGAGTTTCGCGCGCCAGCCGACCTTGAACATCGCCCCGCGTGGCGCACCACGGCTGCCGAGCCGGGTCCGGCGTTGCGTGCCCGCCTGATGGAACCGCACGTTCGTTCCTTCGGCGCATTGGCCGTGCCCGCCCTGGCGACACTGTCCGGCGCTTTCCCTCTCCACCCCCATGGCGCGCGGCGGCCGACCGCCGCGCCGTCCCGGAGTTGATTCGATGGCTCGATACCTGGTCACCGGTGGCTGCGGCTTCATCGGCTCCCATCTCTGCGAAGCCCTAATCGCGCGCGGCGACCAGGTTCGTGTGCTGGACGACCTGTCCAGCGGTCATCGCGACAACCTGGCGCCGGGTGCCGAGCTGGTGGTCGGGGACATCGCGGATCTGGGCGCGATGACGCGGGCCCTGCGCGGGATGGATGGCTGCTTCCATCTGGCGGCCATCGCCTCCGTGGAGCGGGGCGTGCAGGATCCGCTCGGCACGCACAGGGTGAACCTCACCGGCACCATCACGGTGTTCGAGGCCGCCCGCGCCGCGCCGGCCGCGGACGGGGCAGACAATCCGCTGCCGGTCGTCTACGCCTCCTCAGCCGCCGTCTATGGCGATCCGGCCTGCCTGCCGCTGACCGAAGATGCTCCGACCCGACCGCTTTCGGCCTATGGCGCCGACAAGTTGGGCTGCGAGCAGCACGCGCGGGTCGCCGGTGCGGTGCATGGCGTGCCGACCCTCGGGCTGCGATTCTTCAACGTCTTCGGCCCGCGACAGGATCCGCGTTCACCCTATTCCGGGGTCATCTCGATCTTCTGCGAGCGACTGGTACGCAACGAGCCGGTCGGCATCTATGGTGATGGCGGCCAGACGCGTGACTTCGTGGCGGTGGGCGACGTGGTGGCCGCCCTGCTGGCGGGAATGCGGGAAGCGAGCACGGCCGCGCCCGTGCTGAATGTCTGCACCGGCCGCATGACCACGGTGCGGCAACTTGCCGAGTTGATCGGCAGCGTCTGCGGGGTGGAGCCGGTGTTGCGGCATATGCCGGCGCGCAGCGGCGAAATCCGCGATTCGCTGGGCTCGCCTGATCAGATGCGCGCGCTGCTGGGCGTGCGTGATCCGGTGGCGCTCCGCCCCGGGTTGGAGAGCGTGGTCATGTGGCTGCGTGCCGGCCGGCCAGGCCTGGCCATTGGGGCTGCGACCGACATGCCGGAAGCTGTCAGCTCATGATGACCCTGACGACAATCCAGAGCAGGCCCCAAAGCAGCGCGGAGAGGAGCCCGATCAACAGCACGGCGGCTGGCCAGGCCAGCCGCCGCGGTTCGCGGCCCTCAACCATCAGAACCGGCGCTCAGGAACCACGGTCTTGCGGACAGGTCGTGACGATTTGCACTCATGGAACGGGGGTAGCCCTTTTTCGCCCTTATTCACAGAACGGTGATCTGGAAATCATTACTCAATTCTTCGCGCGAACGCATGCCAAGCACGCGAAACGCGAAATGATTACATGGCCGCCGCCGCTGGCACATGGCAATTCAGGATTGCTCGGCGCCATCATTTCACGCCGCCTTGAATCGCCTCACCAGGAGCTTTCAGCATGTGCGGCGTAGTCGGCCTGTTCCATGCCGTGGATCCCACGGCGCCCAGCCTGGCCCTTCTGCGGCGCATGACGGACGCCGTGCGGCATCGCGGGCCGGATGGCGAAGGCGTGCATAGCGAGCCGCATCTGGGGCTCGGCCATCGCCGCCTTTCCATTGTCGATCTGGCAGGCGGCGCCCAGCCAATGTCGATCGCCGGTGGTGCGGTGACCATCGTCTTCAACGGAGAAATCTATAATCACGAGGCGCTGCGCCAGCAGCTGCGCGCCGCGGGCCACGTCTTCCAAAGCCGCTCCGACACCGAAGCCATCCTGCATGGCTGGCGGGAATGGGGCCTGGGCGTGCTTGATCGCCTCAAGGGCATGTTCGCCTTCGCTTTGTGGGATCGGGAGCGCGGGGAACTGCTGCTCGCGCGAGACCGGCTCGGCGAGAAGCCGATGCACTACGCGACGCTTCCCGATGGCGGCCTGGCGTTCGGATCCGAACTGGCGGCATTGCTGGCAGTACCAGGTGTCTCGGCGCGCCTCGATCCCGCGGCGGTCGAGGATTATCTGGCCTTCGGCTACGTGCCGGACCCGGCGACCATCTATGCCGGCATTCGCCGCATGCCCGCCGGACATTTCCTCTTCCAGCGGCGCGGCGAAACGACCCCGCCCGTCCCGCGCCGGTACTGGCAGCCGCCGACCGCCTCCGTCGCCGCGCCCGCGGAAGCGGCGGTGGAACTGGCCGCGCGTCTGGAGGCAGCTGTCCGTGCGCAGATGATGGCCGATGTGCCGCTCGGCGCCTTCCTGTCCGGCGGGGTGGATTCCGCCTCGATCGTCGCCTTCGCCGCAGCCGCGGCGCGGGAGGGCAAGGGAGGCCCGCTGTCTACCTTCACCATCGGCTTTACCGGCCCGAATGACGAGCGGCCCGCTGCTGCCGCGGTTGCCGAGCGCCATGGCACCCGCCACCGCGCCGAGACCAGCGAGGCCGATTACCTGTCTGCCGCGCGAGAGGTGGCGGTGCTGTTCGGCGAGCCCTTCGGCGACCACTCCGCGGTGCCCACCCTCGCGGTCTGCCGGCTGGCGCGACAGGATGTGACGGTGGCCCTGTCCGGCGATGGCGGAGATGAAGTCCTGGCCGGCTACCGGCGCTATCGCTGGCACATGCTAGCCGAGACGGCGCGCGCCTGCCTGCCAGCCCCGGTGCGCCGGAGGGTCCTCGGAACGCTCGCCCGCGCCTATCCGAAGCTCGATCGCGCCCCACGCTGGCTGCGGGCGAAGAACACCTTGACGGAGATCTCGCTCGACAGCGCTGTCGGCTACTACCGCACCGTCTGCAAGGTTGCCGATGAGCGGCGGCGCGGCCTGTTTTCGCCGGGCTGGCGCGCGGCGCTTGATGGGCATGACCCGATGGCACGTATCGGCGCGCTGATGGATGAATGCGACCCGCGCGATCCCCTTTTGGCGGCGCAATACGCGGATCTGCACACCTACCTGCCGGGCGACATACTGGTGAAGACCGACCGCACCAGCATGGCGTCGTCACTGGAACTGCGGCCGCCGATCCTGGACCATGAGCTGGTCGAATGGGGGATGTCGCTGCCGGCTTCGCTGAAGCTGCGCGGCGGCGTCGGAAAGCATGTTCTGCGGCAAGCCATGGCACCGCACCTACCGCAGGAGCTGCTGTGGGGCCGCAAGCAGGGTTTTGCGCAGGCCATCGGCAGCCAGTTTCGCAACGGCGCGCCGGAGCTGCGCCGGCGCCTGCTGGGCGGCGCCATGCTCGACAGCGGCATCTTCGACCCGTCCGCCGTCTCGCAACTGGTGGAGGAGCATGCCTCCGGCGGTTCGGATCACTCCCAGGCGCTGTGGCAGCTGCTGGTCTTCGAGGGCTTCCTCGCCGCGCAGGATGCCGGGACGGCGCGGGCGCTACCCGACCTCGCGGGGGCCTGATGCAGCCGCCAGCTTCAGTACCCGCGGCGGTGAACCCGGTTCCACCGGCCGAAGACCCGACGACCGCGGCCAACACCCGCCGCCTTGTCGTGACCGGCGCCGCCTTCATGATCGTCGGTCGCCTGGCCGTGCGCTGCATCAGCGTGATCAGCACGCTGATCCTCGCCCGTTTGCTGGTGCCCGAGGATTTCGGCATCGTCGCCTTGGCCGCCGCCATCTTCGCGGTTGTCGACCTGATCAGCACGACGAATTTCGCCCTCGTGGTGGTACGTCGCGCCAGTGTGGATCGCAGCTTCTACGATACCGCCTGGACAATGAACCTTCTGCGCTGCCTGCTGCTCGGCGGCCTCGTCGTGCTGACAGCAGAGTGGCAGGCGGGGCTGATGCGCGAACCGCGACTGACGCCGGTGCTGATGCTGATTGCCCTGAACGTCGCGATGGACGGGCTGGCCAGCATCGGCCTGGCGCGCCTGCAGCGGGAGATGCGGTTCGATCTGCTGTTCCGCCAGCAGGTCGTGATCAAGATCGTGGCCTTCATCGTCACGATCGTGCTCGCCTTTTTCTGGCGCAGCTACTGGGCGCTTATTCTGGGCCATATCCTGGCGAAGTTCATTGCCATTCCCTACGGCTACTGGCTGGCGCCGCACCGGCCCCGCTTTTCGCTGAAGCATTGGCGCGAGTTGCTGTCCTTTTCCAAATGGTCGCTGCTCATGAATGCCTGCGCCGTCGCTGATGGTCAGGGGCCAAACCTGGTGCTGGGGCGGATGCTCGGGATGCAGTCGGTCGGCATGTACAACATCGCCTACCAGGTTGCAGCCACGCCGGTGACCGAGATTGCGGTGCCGGTGCGTGGGCCGATCTATGCCGGCTACGCACGCAGCATGCATGACAAGGCGCTGCTGGGCCGCGAGTTCCTCAACGGATTCGGCTTCCTCTTCACCGTGCTGCTGCCCTTGTCGGTCGGTATCGCGCTCGTGGCGCCGGAGATCGAGCGGATCGCGCTTGGGCCGCGCTGGGAAGGCGTTGCGCCGCTGATGACGCTCTGTGCTCTCTACGCGCTGGTCGACGCCATGGCGCATTTCAACTTCAACATGTTCACCGTGCTGGACCGGTTGCGCCGCTTCGTCGTCACCTATTCCATCATCGTCCTGGTGCGCGTGCCGGCCGTGGTGCTGGGCGCCATGTGGGCCGGGGTGGAAGGTGCGCTGGCGGCGATGCTGGCGACGGGCGTGTTGAATGCAGCGATCTGGCATCATCAGGTGGGCCGTCTGCTGGGCCATGGGCTGGGTGATGCCCTGGCGCAGATCTGGCGCGGCATCCTGGCCGCAGTGGCGATGGCGGCGGCGGTGCTGGCGCTGCGCGGCCTTCTGCCTCCGGGCGCCGGTGACATGCTGCTGGCCTTGCGCGATCTTTCTATCCTGGCACCGGCCGGCGCGGTCGTTCACGTCGCCACGCAACTGCTGCTCTGGCAGTTCTGCGGCCGGCCCGACGGGCAAGAGCGGCGCCTGCTGAACCTCGCGGGGCGGCTGCTGGCGCGATTGCGTCCGCGCCGCCTTGTGCTCAGCCGTTGACACCAACGGCACGTTTTCATCTTCATCAGCTCGGAGAGCACCATGTTCTACAGGTATCGTCGCAATTTTTCGTACTGGCGCTTCAACCGCGCGATCAGCGGCATCCTCGATACGCCGCCGCTGGTGCTCCAGGATGCGCCCTGGACCTTTGTCAGCATGGTGTCGCCCAGACACGTGCCGATGTACGTCCTCAGCATGAAGGCCTTCTACCGCCGCGTCGGCAAGGGCCGGGCCATTGCCATCATTGACCGCGATACGCCGCACGACTCGTTGGAGACGATGCGCCGTCACATTCAGGGCATCGAGTTCAAGGTTCTAGAGGACATCGAAACCGGCCCCTGCCAGCGTGGCGGCACTTGGGAGCGTATCCTGCATATCCTCGATCTGGCAGAAGACCGCTACATCGTGCAGATCGACGCCGATGTGCTGTCGGTGGCCGATGATGTGAGCGAGGTCGTGGCCTGCATGGAGGCCAATCAATCCTTCACGATGGCCGATCGGCGTGTGCTGCATTCGATGCGCGATGCGGCCGAGCTCGCACGCCGGATCGAGGGCAACTATATCGGCGAGGTCTCGGAGCGACTGTTCGATCAGTATCCCGGCCATGAGACACTGCGATATGTGCGTGGCTCGTCCGGGCTCGCGGGCTTTGCGCGCGGCGGCTTCCCGCGCAGCGAGATAGAGCGCTTCCACCGCGAGATGGAGAAGCTTGTCGGCGAGAAACGCTGGAGGGAGTGGGGCACCGAACAATGCGCCTCCAACTTCGCGGTGGCCAATTCGCCCGGCGCCGTCGTGCTACCCTATCCCGCCTATGCCAGCTACGCCGGTACCACGCCGCACCCGGACACGAAGTGCTTCCACTTCATCGGCACATGGCGGTTCGCCAATGGCGTGTTTGCCGGGCATGGCAAGAAGGAAATCGCCGCCTTGATGCGCGACGTGCCGACGCAGAAGGCCGCCTGACCTAGGTGCCCGTGCTCAGGTGAAGGGAGCCGACCCTCTCGCAACGGGACCTGAGCGCGGGCCAGGAAGGCTTCTTCGCACAGCCTGAACAACCGAAAGTTGCCCATATGCTCGATTTCTTTCGCGCCCTTTCGCCCCGCAGCGCCATCACCTATGGGCTATGGCGCCTCTCAGGTCGAAAACGGGACGTTCACGTGCGCACGCGGCTGGGTCCAGTCATCGAGTTACGCCCAACCTTGTTCGGCGATCGCCGCAACAACGACTTCGGCGTTGCTTATGAGATCTTTGTCCTGGATCTCTACGGCGATGAGTTGGGACTCGATTCAGCCAAGGTACGGCGCGTGGTCGATCTCGGTGCGAATGTGGGGTTTTCCTGTCTCTACTGGCTGGCCAGATTTCCAGAATGCAAATTGGACGCTTACGAACCGCATCCCGGGCACGCCAGACAAGCGGCGCGTAACATCGGCCTGAATGGCGCCTCGCATCGCGTCAAGCTGAACCAGGCTGGAGCAGGGGCGAAGGCGCGCAATGCGAGCCTCTCGGATCGCGGCTCCGGTTCCACGATCGGTGATGGCGGAGACATCGATATTGCCATCGTCGACGTTTTCCCCGACCTGCTCAACACGCCCCTCGATATCCTGAAGATGGACATTGAGGGTGGCGAATACGAGCTGATGGAGGATCCGCGTTTCGCGCAAATCAACGCCCGCGCCATATTCATGGAATGGCACCAGTGCGGCGCCCAGGGGCTGGTTTGGTGCCGTGATCGCTTGCAGGCGCTGGGATATCGCGTGGTGACTGCCACGGATGACGGCGGGCACGGCATGATCACGGCCATGCGCTGAAGCGATGGAAGGCTGCGGTGCGGCCTGTAGGCTCCAATCTGCCGCAGCTCAGCCCCGCCACCCCGCCGGACGTATCGCGCGGACGGCCCGCAAAGCCAGCCCCCAAGGCGACCAGCGCGGCACCAGCTCGGCCCACCAAAGTGTTTCCTCCCGGTCGGACAGGCTGCGCTTGTAGCGCTGGTCGCCGGCCAGGAAATCGTAGGTTTCCATGCCCTGCTGCAAGGCAGCATCGATCGCCATGGCATGGCAGGTCATGCCGGGCTTCGCCTGCGGCACCAAAGCCGGCGCGAAGCCACTCTGGTAGGCAAGTACCCGGCCTCCGCAGCGAAAATTGTAGAGATATCCGACATCCGCGCCGCCAGCGCTGACCTGCAACAGATCCAGCTGCTGCCGCGCCAAAGCCCGCAGTACGAGTGCATGATGGAAACGGCGCGAGAAGTCCCGCAGGAAGGCGCCATCCTGGCCCCGCTTCTGCCAGCTCGCCTGGTGCAGTTCGATCAGGGCATCGAGAAAGGCGGCTGCCTTCGCCGGCGTCTCGGCACGGCACAGATGCAGTGCGCCCTGCATCTTGACGTAGGCGAGCGCAGAACGCCGGATCTGCTGCCGCGTATTGGCGCTGCGGTGCGCCAGCCAGGCATCTCCCGCACGGCGGATAGGACCCAGATCCAGCACGGGGACAGGGCGGGATTGCAGGCGGCGCGGAACACCGCCTGCCGCCTCGACCACCGCCGCCGGCACGCCGCTCAGGTTCAGCCTTCGCACCGCTTTGACCTTCCATGCCGCCTGCAGGAAATCAGCGACGAGGCCTTCGCTTCCCGTGGCCAGCAGCGGTCCATTGTGCTCGATGAATGGCGCATCGAGTTGCTGCTCGCCACTCTCGGCCAGGCACAGGCGCCCGTGCCGTCTATTGAACAAGGCAAGCCCCAAGGTCCGCCCACCCTGGAAGGCCCGCAGCAGAACGGGGTCCGGGTACCGCTCGGCCGCAAGACAGCCAATCCAGGTCCAGCTTTGAAAAAAGGACGGAGCGGCACGAAGCTCCAGGGCCTGCCACTCCTCGCCAAGAGCCGCCAGATCATGGACGGTGCAATTCTCGACCTTGATTGCCAATTATCAGCATCCCAGCCTTGCGGAACCCAGTGTCGGACGCGGTTCGCGGGTGGCGCAAGGTCATGACCTCATGATGGAAGCCTCGCGATGTGCCGCAGCGGGGGCGAGCGCGTTGTTGATGTGCGGAAAGTGGCGTCCCTTGGGCTCGTGTCCCATCGCGTGGTGTAGGAGCGCGATGATCTTTGGCGGGCTGGGCCGCCATATCAGGCGGGCACGGCCGAGAGCCTGACGGTGGCATTATCGCTGACGGTGCTGATGGCTTCCAGGGTCATATAGCGGGCGCGCTG
>NZ_JAUYTS010000018.1 GCF_030695085.1 Falsiroseomonas sp.
CATCTAACCATCAAAAACACAATTCCATCCGGCCACCCTTCCCCCCGCATCCATCAACCACCCCACCTCAGTGAGACAGCCACAGCGCAAGAGCCAAAGAGCAAACCAAATACTCTTCCCTCAACAGATATACAGATTGAATGAGCGGTGGGACCGATGGGCCGGCACCCCGTAGGGTACCAGCTTCTTTGTCCCGTTACCTCCGCCTCAGCGGGCCGATGAACTTAGCGAGTGTCTCGCTCGGGTTCAAGTGGCTGCCTCGTCGTCGGTGGGCGCTTTCTAATGGCGGGGTGGCCTCCTGTCAAATGGCCCCTCAGGCCCCCCTGCCCGCCCCGAAACCCCAGGCTTTCCCTGGCCTCGGCATGGAAAAGGGGCGGCCCCGGCGGGCCGCCCCTGTCATCAGGCTGCATTTTTCCTTGGAAAAAGTTTCAGCTGTCCAGGCGGATGTTGTTGTCGCGGATCACCTTGCCCCAGCGCTCGATCTCCGACGCCACGAAGGACCGCGCAACGGAAGGCGAGGATGCGACGATGTCGCAGCCCTGTTCCTCGATGCGGGCCTTCACCTCCGGCTCGTTCAGTACCTGCGTCAGCGCGGCGTGCATCCGGTCCACGATCGGCTGCGGCGTGCCGGCCCGGCCGAAGAAGGCCCACCAGGTCGGTGCCTCGAAATCGCCGAAGCCCTGCTGCGCGAAGCTCTGGGTTCCCGGCACATGCCGCGTCTCCCCCCGTGTCGTCACACCGAGCGGCCGCAGCGTGCCGGCGCGGATGTGCTGGGAGACGATGACCACGTTGGTCATGAACAGCGGGACCTCCCCCGAGATCGCGGCCAGCACAGCAGGTCCGCCGCCACGATAGGGCACATGGGTCATCCGGAAGCTGCTCTGCTGCTGCAGCAGGGTCGTGGCGATATGCGCCAGCCCGCCGACCCCGGAGGTCGCGTAGTTCAGGCGATCCGGGTCCTGCTTGGCCGCCGCCACCACATCCTGGAAATTCCGGAACGGCGTATCCTTGTGCGCCGTCATCACCAGGGGGCCGGTCGCCACCAGGCTGACCGGCACCAGCGCCTCCAGCGTCTGGTAGTTCAGCCGGAGCAGGGTTTGGTTCGGCGCCTCATTGTCATAGGCCAGCATCCAGGTGCTGCCATCCGCCGGCGCCCGCGCCATTTCGGTGGCGCCGATCGAGCCGGAAGCGCCGCCGCGATTCTCGATCACCACCGGCTGCCCAAGCAGCGCGGCCAGCCGCGGCTGGAACAGACGGGCGACCGTGTCGGTCGAGCCGCCCGGCGCCCACGGCACGATCAGCCGGATCGGCCGGTCCGGCCAGTTCCCCTGGGCGCGCGCCACGGCGGGCGCGGCCAGGCCCAGGGCCGCCAGGGTCATCAGATTGCGACGCTGCATCATCTGCAGAACTCCTCCCTTTATACGTTTCTCCGCCAAACTAAGGGCGGCGGCCCCGCTTCGCCAAGCCTTTGCTGTCGGGCCCGCGGCGAGGACTGGCCCTCAGCTATCGGCGCGGATGTTGTTCTCCCGGATCACGGCGCCCCATTTTTCGATCTCGGCGCGGACGAAGGCCTCGGTCTCGGCCGGGGTGGAACCGACGATGTCGGCGCCCTGCTCGGCCATCCGCGCCTGCACATTCTCCTCCGCCAGCACCCGCTTCACGGCCTGCTGCATGCGCGCCAGGATCGGCTGCGGGATGCCGGCCGGGCCGCAAAGCTGCCAGTAGGTCAGCGCCTCGAAGCCCGGGAAGCCTTGCCGGGTGAAGGGCACCACGCCGGGCAGGTAGCGGCTGTCGGTCTGCTGGGTCAGGCCCAGCGGCCGCAGCGCGCCGGCGCGGATGTGGGACAGGATGATGACGATGTTCGACATGAACAGCGGCACATGGCCTGCCAGGGAATCCTGCAGGGCGGGTCCGCCACCGCGATAGGGCACATGCTCCAGCCGGAAATCACCGCGCTGCTGCAGCAGCACCGTGGCGATATGCGCCCCGCTGCCGACTCCGGTGGTCGCGTAGTTCAGGGTCTGCGGCCGCGCCTTCGCGGCCTCCACCATCTGGGTGAAATTCTGGAATGGCGTGGAGGGATGGGTAACCAGCGCATAGGGACAGGTGCCGACCAGGGTGCAGAAGGAAAACGCCTCCATCACCCGGTAGGGCAGGCTCATCAGCGTTTCATTGGTGGCCAGCGTGTCATTCGCCAGCAGCCAGGTATGGCCATCCGGCGCCGCCCGCGCGGTTTCCGAAGACCCGACCGAGCCCGAGGCGCCGGCCCGGTTCTCCACCACCACCGGACGGCCCAGCAATTCGGTCAGCTTCGGCTGGAGGATGCGCGCCACGGTGTCATTCGACCCACCGGGAGGGAACGGCACGATGATCCGGACCGGCCGGTCCGGCCAGGCGCCCTGGGCGCGGGCGATCCAGGGTGTGGCGAGCAGCGCGGCAGTCGGTACGGCCAGCAGAGTGCGACGTTGCATCGCGTATTGTCTCCGTTTCCCTAAGCGTATTGCCGCATGCCAGAGCGCAACGATCAAGCATTGATCGCCATGGCGGCCATAGGTAACGCCTATGGCACCGCTCGATAGGCGCGCCGTGCCAGGGCCGCCCCGGCCAGGGCCAGCATGGCTCCCGCCAGCCCGGTCCAGGCCAGGCCCGCGGCCGCGATCACCACCCCGCCATAGGCCGCGCCCACGCCCTGCCCGGCCAGGATGAAGCCGCCATTCAGTGCCAGCGCCACCGATCGGTCCTCCGGCGCCAGGCGCATCAACCGCGCCTGCACCAGCGGCGCCAAGGCGAAAAGGGAGGCCGATCCGGCAAAAACCAGCAGGCTGAGCGGCGCCACGTGCCAGAAGGCCGGCGGCTGCGTCAGCAGCAGGGAATAGCCCAGCAGCGCCAGCGTCAGCACCAGGAACAGCGCCACCGGCACCCGCGCCCCGCCGCCATCGGCCAGCCGCCCGCCCAGGCCAATCCCCAGCAGGCTTCCCAGCCCGACAAAGACCTGCACCGCACCGATGCCGGACCCCTCGATCCGCGTCGTCGCCGTGACGATGGGGCCGAGATAGGCGGCGATGCAGAACAGCCCGGCGAAGGCCAGCAGGCTGGTGCCCAGCACCGCGAGGATGTCCGGCCGCAGCGCCATGCGGAGGGAGGCCGCGCCGCCACGATCCGTGCTCGGCAGACGCGGCAGGCCGACCCATACGGCCAGGGCCGCCACCGCCGCCAGGCTGCCGGCGAAGACGAAGGTGGCACGCCAGCCCAGCGCTCCGCCGATCGCGGTGCCGAGCGGGATGCCGAAGGAAAAGGCCAGCGTCAGCCCCGCCATCACCATCGCGATGGCCCGCCCGCGCTGCGCCGCCGGCACCAGCATCGAGGCCGCGACCGCAGGCAGCACCAGCGCCGCCGCCAGCGCCGTGACCACCCGGAGCGCCAGCGCGGTCGTGAAATCCGGCACCAGCGCGGTGGCCAGGTTGAGCAGCGCGATCAGCCCGAGGCCCAGGGTCAGCAACAGCCGCCGGTCCACCCGCGCGGTCAGCGCCGCAATCGGCGGCCCGGCAATGGCGAAGGTCAGCGCATAGATGGCAGCGAGCTGCCCTGCGGTCGCCAGGCTGACGCCCAGATCCTCCGCCATGCGGGCAATCAGGCCGGTGAAGGCATAGGCCCCGGTCGCCGCCGCGAATTGCGCGCCCGTCAGCAACCAGACTCGGCGATCCATGCTCACTCCTGCCCGGGCCACCTATATATGTGTGGGACCGCGAGCGTCAGGGGCGGTTCAGGCGGACCAGGGATCGCCCAGCTTCAGCCCGGCCCGCCGAAAGGCGCAGCCCAGCGCGATGGCGGCAGCCGTGGCGGCATAGGCCTGGTAGGGCGGCAGGCGCCGCAGCAGGCAGGCCAGGGCCTCCCGCCGCGGGCCGCGCTGCGCGCAGGACACGGCCAGCAGCAGCGCCGGCTCCTCCCCCACCAGGCGGGGACAGAGCGGGCAGCCGAGCGTCAGCGGGTGCTGCGCCAGGGTGCGCAGCAGCGCATCCAGTGGTTCGGCCGCCCCCATCGCATCCTCGGTTGCCAGCAGGCGGCGCACGGCCAGCAGGGCGGGCTGCCCCTGGCGGGCGGCCGCGGCCCAGGCGCGCGCGGAATCGATCAGCATCCGCTCCGCCACCGGCAGCGCATCGGCCTCCGCGCCGGTCCAGGGCCAATTGGGAAGGCCGGTTGTTGCCATGGAATCGCTCCTGCCTGATGGGTCATCGGTAGCGTAGTTGCGAGTCATTCGCAAACGATATGCGGGCCGGGGCGATTCAGGAAGCCGAAACCCCAGGCTGCGCAGCCTGTGGCGACATGCGGTCCAGGATGTTCCCATGCGATCCACGCGCCTACCGGGCCTCAAGCGCCTGCCACGCCTTTGTGCGGAGGCCGCCCGCACCCTTGGCTTCCTGTTGGCGGGGCTCGGCCTCGCCCTGGTGCTCGGTGCCTGCACCCGGCTGCCGGCGGAAGAAGCCCGCGGTGGGCCGGCCGCCGCGGCCGCCAGCTGCGGCTTCGCCGCGCTGTCGAGCCACGGCATACCGCTCGGCTCCGCCGTGGCGGTCGCGCCTGGCCGGCTGCTGACCAACGCCCATGTGCTGCCGGAGGGAATGGTTCATCTCCAGGCGCAGCGCGGCGACGCCGCGATGACGGTCCCGGCCGTGGTGGTGGCGCGCAGCGCGGCGCTGGATCTGGCCGTTCTGCGTGTTCCGCCGGGCGTTTTCGAACCCGTGCCGCTGGATTCGGCCGCACCGGATCCGGGCCAGCGAATCTGGGCCATCGGCGCCCCCTCCGCCGGGCCGGCGCTGGCCAGCGGACGGGTGGAGCAGACCAATACGGCCCTGGCCGGACGCGGCCCCGGCTTCACCGCCCGAATCGGTGCCCTGATGGGGTATTCTGGAGGGCCGGCGCTGGATGAAAATGGACGCCTGCGCGGCCTGGTGACCGCCCTGGTGAGCGACGGCCTCACCCCTGCACTTACCGCCCTGACCGGGATGGACCCTGGCGGCTTCTCACCTTCGCGTGAGAGGCGTGAGGTTTTTGTCCTATCCATCGGCGCCGCATTACACGAATCCAACCGGATCGCCCCGCCGGAGTGAGGCGAGCAAAGTCCGTGCTTGACCCGATGGGCCACCTGCGGCCCTAACACGGTGCCGCCCCCGACCCGGCGGCATCACCACCGCGACGCACCCCCCGGCGCGCCGCCTCGTCGCCATAAGGCACATGCAACCTCGGCTTCCGTCCGGGGTGCCATCGGTTCGGCCGTGACCCGGCCCCCTGGAACCGCGTGCCACCGAGGCCGCTCCTGATTTAGGGTGGCGTGAAGGAGGATCTGGATTGCCATACCTGCCGATGCGGCGCCTCGCGCTGCTGGCCTGCCTGGCCCTTGCCGCCGCTGCTCCGATGCCGACGGAAGCGAGTGATTTCTCGCCGCAACGCGGCATCGCTTCCTATTACCACCCCACCTATTTCACCGGCCGCCCCATGGCCAACGGCGACCGTTTCGATCCCAATTCCAACTCCGCCGCGCACCGCACCCTGCCCTTCGGCACCGTCGTCGAAGTGACCAATCTGCGGAACGGCCGCACCCGCACCGTGGTGATCGAAGACCGCGGCCCCTTCATCGACGGCCGGATCATCGACCTTTCGCCCCGCATCGCGGATGAACTCGGCATGCGGGAAGCCGGCCTCGCCAGGGTCGAAGTACGGCCGATCAGCGAAGCCGACCGGCTGATGGAGGCCTATAACAGCCGCCAGCCGATGATCGAGCTTGCCGAACAGATGGATTGAGCCCCCGGGGCGCGGTGCCCCGGGAAAGTCTAAAAGCCGCGCGGATGGATATTCCCCCGTGGGCCGACATCCCACGGCGCGCGCGCCGCCTCCGTCAGCGCCTCGCCGCGGCTGATGCCGATATCCTTCAGCATCCGGTCATCCATCTCCGCCAGGTACCGGCGGGTGGCGATGGTTCGCAGCGTCAGGGCCAGCCAGCCCAGCAACCCGTGGGCCGCCGCTGCGGTCCGCGCGAGGGGGGCAAGGTTCCGCCGCACGCCCCCGGGCGAGAGCAAGAAGCCGGACATGGAGCGCATTCCTTCTGCTGGTCGATCCACCGCCAGCATCGGACGCGCCCCGCCATCAGTAAAACGAGTTATATTGACGTAGCGCATCAAGATCCTTGATGCTCTCCGCATGGCACCCCTCGCCCCCCGGACCCTCGGCCTCGACCCCGATCTGCTGCGCGCCTTCGTGCTGATCGCCGAAGGCGGGTCCTTCACGCGCGCGGCGGACCGGCTCGGCCGCACCCAATCCGCCGTCTCCATGCAGATCCGGCGGCTGGAGGAGTTGCTCGGCCATCCGCTGCTGGTCCGCACCCCGCGCGGCGTGCAGGCCACGCCGCAGGGCGCCTGGCTGCTGGACCGTGCCCGCGATCTGCTGGCGCTGAATGACGAGATCATCGGAAATTTCCGCGCCCCGCCCATGGTCGGCTCGGTCCGGCTCGGCACGCCGGATGACTATGCGCTGAACTGGCTGCCCACCATCCTGGCCCGCTTCGCGGAGGCGCATCCGGCGGTGGAGCTGGATGTCACCTGCCTGAACTCCGATGTGCTTGTGGACAAGTTTCGCGACGGACAGCTCGATCTCACCCTGGTCAGCGAGGGTCAGGAACCGCCAGGCGTTCAGGCGCAGCGCATCTGGCGCGGCCCGCTGCGCTGGGTCGGCAGCCCGGCGCATGGCCTGCACCGGCGGGACCCGCTGCCCCTCGCCCTGTCCCGGCCGAACGAGAACCCCGCCCGCCCCGACCATGCCTGCGCCTGGCGCAGCGCGGCGCTGGAGGCGTTGCAGGCGGCGGGGCGACCGGCGCGCGTCACCTACAATTCCGCGACACAGACCGGCTGCTTCACCGTAGCGCTGGCAGGCCTCGCGCTGACCGTCAGCACGCCCACCACCCTGCCGCTCGGCCTGTCCTGGATGGGTGAGGCCGAGGGCCTGCCGCCCCTGCCGGATATGGGCATCCTGCTGCTGCGCCAGCCCGCGGCACGCGGCGTGCCCGCGGTGGATACGCTGGCCGAACACATAACGGAGGGCTTCCTGCGTGCCAGCGATGGCACCCTGGCCCTGCCGGCGGCTGCGACGATCGCCGCCTGACGGCTACCAGCGACGAACGCCTACCAGCGACGAACCGGCCCGCAATCCAGATGGACGAAGCCATCGCGGGAATACAGGCCGACGCCGCCCAGCCGCATCTCCGAGGCCAGCCGCGCGAGTTGCACGGCGCTCCGCCCCGGCAGGCGGCAGTCGGCGGCCATGCCCGACATGTGCAGCGAGACGCGGGAGACCCGGCGGCTGCGGCTGGCATTACCGGCATTGGTCTCCGGCGTGCGGTAGCCGCTGACCACCTCGAAGGGCTCGTCGCTGTCCATCTGGCGGGCGACGGTGGACATCACGTCGAACAGCCGAGGGTCCATCGGCGTGGTCTCGGCCCGGGACAGGTCGCGGAACACATAATCCAGCCGGCGCAGCGCATCCCGGTCATAACGGCCATCGCGGAAATAGACGCCGGAAAAGCTTTCGAGGGTCACCTGCCGGCGCACCCGCAGGCTGCGCGTGGCGCCCTGCGCCAGCACCGGGCCGGATGCGACCACGCCCACCCCGGCCAGCACCGCCGCCAGCACCCCGCGCCGCGGCACGGCCTCCACCGGCACCAGCGATTCCGGGCCGCAGCACGGGCAGGCGCCGGACCACAGGCCGCCATGGCCAAAGGGCTTCCGCATCACTGGCGCGCCAGCCCCGCCACCAGCGGCCTGGGCGCGGCGGCCATGGCGCGCGCATAGGCCGCATCGAGGCGGTAGATGTCCGGCCGGATCCGCACCCGGCCGCCGGGTTCCACGATCACCGTGTTGTAGTGCAGCCGCACCGGCAGGCTGCGGCCCAGCGACACCCCGCTGGTGGTGCGGCTGGCCAGGGCCCGTTCGGCACGCGCCATGTTCCAGCCGGGCGTTCCCTCCAGCATCACCTCCATCAGCGCGTTCGGCTCCGCCAGGCGGATGCAGCCGGAGGAGAAGGCGCGGTCGGGGCGGCGGAACAAATGGCGGTCCGGCGTGTCGTGAAGGAAGATGTCCTCGGTATTCGGCATGATGAATTTCAGCCGGCCCAGCGCCGAGCTGTCGCCGGCATCCTGCCGCACGAAATAGGGGAAGCGCTGGCCGTTGATGCTGGACCAGTCGATGGTGCGCGGGTCGATCTCCATGCGTTCGCCGCCGACGATGGTGAAGACGCGGAAGCCGCGTTCCATCATCGCCTGGGGGTCGCGGCGGAAGCGCGGCAGCAGGTCTTCCCGCGCATTGCGCTCCGGCACGCCCCAGGGCGGGTTGAACTGGATGGCAGTCAGCCGCACGGCCATCATCGGCGTGGCGCGGTCCGGCCGGCCGACGATGACGGCCATGGAAAGCACCTCCCGCTCCCCCTCCATCACCTGGAGGCGGTAGTCGGGCACGTTGACCTCCACCCGGCGTTCCGCCGGCGGCGGCGCGGCAGCGCGGCGCATGTCGAGCGCCACGCGCAGCTGGTCCACCCGCGCGGTCAGCGGCCGGTTCAGCAGGCCGAGGGAAATGCGGCCGACGCGGCCATCCACCTGCAGCCCATTGTCGGCCTGCCAGCGGCGGACCGCTTCCTCGAGCACCGCGTCGTACAATGCGCCGGCATCCGGCGCGGCGGCCAGCACCGGGTCCTCCACCGCGATGCGGGCGCGCAGCAACGGCACGCGGACGGGATCGACCATGCCCGGGTCGATCGTCGCCTCGCCGGGAATCGGCGTGAAGGGCGTGGCGGCGATCTGCCGCTGGCGGGCGAGCTCGGCCTTCAGCGCCGCCGCCCCCTGTGGCCGCAGCGCCGCACGGTCGATCAGCGCGGCCGGGTCCGGCGTGTTGGCGAGTTCCGTCAGCCAGGCCTGGAGGCCCACGGCGGAATGGTCCCGCCGCAGGTCCGGCCGGTCCGGCAGGCTGCGCACGCGGCCCAGCAGCAGGTCCGACAGCGCGGCGGCGGAGGCCGCATGCAGGGCTGCCCGGTAGCCGGCAGGGTTGCTGGCCGCCAGGGTGCTGTCCGGTATGCCATAGTGGCGCGGGTCGAGCCCGTCCTCCTCCAGCCGCAGCAGGCGGTCGACCAGCCGGAGTAGTGCATCCGTGGCCGGCAGCGGCGCAAAGCCGGGCGAGGCATTGGCCGGCATGGCGACGGGCAGGTTCACGGGCTGGGCGCGCTGGGCTGACGCCGGGGCTGCGACCAGGGCGAGGGCTGCGGCGAGGAGCGGCCGGCGTTCGATCTGCATCGTCCTGAAATACCGAAGCGGGGGCCGGGTTGCAAACACCGCGTTCGTTTCAGTCGTTTCGTGGCAATGCTTAACAGCGAATCGTTCGGATCGTGAACGATCCACTTGCACGTGCCACGGCCCTCGCGCGCTGGCCTGACGAGGCGGTCCAGGCCGCGGTCCGTGCTGGCGCCGCACGCTGGGCACACGAAATTCAGCCGAGGGCGAGATACAGGACCCAGGCCAGCAACGCCGCGAGCGCCAGCACCAGAAGGCCGGAGCCGATGGCGGCCAGACCCTCCCCCCGTCGCGCGCCTTCCTCCGGCTTGGCGATCGGGCGCGAGGGTGGCAGTGCGCCCCGCGGGGTGAAGGGATTGGGGCGCGAGGGCGCCAGACCGGGCGCGGCCCGCACCGCACCGCGATCGGCGTCGAGGGGGTAGGAACGTTCGGTCATCGCCTGGCTCCGTCCCGGGCAACGACCCGGCGCCAGGACCAACGCGCCGATCAGCCGGCGGTGAGCAGCCAGCCGAGAAAAATAATCGCCGCGGCCGCGAGCGCCAGCCCCTTCAAGGTTGCCCAGATCTCGGAGCGATCACCGACCGTTTCCGCTTCCTCGGGCAGGTAGTTCGGTCGCTGCGGCAATTCGCCATGGGCGAAGGGATCCCTCCGCCGGCTTACGGTGGCTTTCTCGGCCAGGGGCGCGGTGGGATGGAGGCGCTGGACGGCCGGGGCCTCCGCGTCGCGCGCCGCTTCGGTGGAATTTCGTCCGGACATGTCGGGGAGCCTCCGCAGTCGTTCCGAGGGGGGAGAGTCCAATACCGCGGCGGAGGCTAACAGCGGCAACCGCACCGGCACAATCACATTGATTCTAATGCAATTTTCAGCCAGGCCGGACCCGTGATTGACGCCTCGCCCGCCCGGGTGCACCCCTTGCAAAACTGGTAAAGTGGAAACGGCGAAGACATGCGGGCAAGTGCGGACAGCGTGCGGGCGCAGATCCTGGCCATATTGGAGGCCTGGGGCATGCCCGGGGATCTGGCGGCGGAAACCGCGGAGGTGATGCTGGACACCGACCTCGCGGGCGTGGACAGCCACGGCATCGGCATGCTGGCGAGCTATGAGGGCATGCGCCAGGTCGGCCAGGTGAAGCTGAATGCACGGCCCCGCATCCAGAGCGAAACCGGCGCGGTGGCGCTGGTGGATGGCGGCGCGGGGCTGGGCCACCCGGCGGCCGGCTACGCGATGCGGCTGGCGATCCAGCGCGCCAAGCAGCACGGCATCGGCGCCGTTGCCGTCCGCAACAGCCACCATTTCGGCGCCGCCGGCTGGTATGTGAAGCTGGCGGCCAAATCCGGCTGCATCGGCCTGGTCACCAGTGGCACCCGCACCATGGCGATGGTGCCGACGCATGGCGCGGTGCCGGTGCTCGGCACCAACCCAATCGCCTTCGCCGCCCCCGGCCAGCGCCAGCCGCCGGTGGTGCTGGACATGGCGACCACCACCGCGGCGGCCAACAAGGTTCGCGCCCGGGCACTCCGCAACAAGCCGATTCCGGCCGGCTGGGTGATGGACGGCGCCGGCAACCCGGTGACGGAGGGCGCCGCCGCCGTGGCGCAGGTGTTCGAGAAGCCGGAGGGCGGGCTTTCCCCGGTCGGCGGCACCCCGGACATGGCCAGCCACAAGGGCTACGGGCTGGCGCTGATGGCGCATATCCTGGGCGCCACCCTGTCCGGTGCCTCATTCTCCCCGATCCGGGTGAAGACCCAGCGGCCGGAGGATCCGGACGATATCGGCCATTTCATGCTGGCGATCGACCCCTGCGCCTTCCGGCCGGAGGGCGATTTCCAGCAGGATTTGGACCAGGCGGTGGATGTGCTGCGCGCCACGCTGCCCGCCGACCCGGCCCAGCCGGTGCTGGTGCCCGGCGACCCGGAACGCGCCGAACATGCCGAGCGCAGCGCGCATGGCATCCCGATTCCGCCCGCGCTGGAGGCGCAGATCCGCGGCATCGCGGAACGTGCCAATGTGCCTTTCCTGCTGACGAACGCCTGAAGGACCCGCCCCATGCCGCACCCCTCGCTCCGCCAGGCGCTTGCCGCCGATGAATTCGTCCTCGCCCCCGGCGTGTTCGACATGATCTCCGCCAAGGTGGCCGATGGCATGGGCTTCAAGGCGCTCTACGCCACCGGCTTCGGCGTCACCGCATCCCATCTCGGCCTGCCGGATGCGGGGATCGCGACCTACACGGACATGGTCAGCCGCATGGGCACCATCGCCCGCGGCTGCAACACCCCGGTGATCGCCGATGCCGATACCGGCTATGGTGGCCTGTTGAATGTGCGCCACACGGTGCGCGGCTATGAGGATGCGGGCGTCACCGCCATCCAGATGGAGGACCAGGAAGTCCCCAAGAAATGCGGCCACACGCCCGGCCGCAAGGTGATTCCGGCGGAGGAAATGGCGCTGAAGATCCGCGTCGCCGCCGAGACCCGCCGCAGCGCCGATTTCCTGATCATCGCGCGCACCGACAGCCGCACCACCCTCGGGCTGGATGAGGCGATCCGCCGCGGCAAGATGTTCGCCGAGGCCGGCGCCGATGTGATCTTCATCGAGAGCCCGGAAAGCGAGGCCGAGATGGCCGAGGTCGGCCGCCAGATCAAGAAGCCGCTCTTCGCCAACATGGTCGAGGGCGGCCGCACCCCGATCGTCCCGGCGGACCGGCTGCATGCCATGGGCTACCGCATCGCGATCTACCCGGCGGTGGGCTTCCTGACGGTCGCGGCGGCGCTGCAGAAGGCCTATGGCCAGCTCAAGGCCGATGGCCACTCCAACAACATGGGCGTCAATGACGCCTACAGCTTTGCCAGGATGTGCGAGCTGATGGGCTTCCCGGATGTCTGGGAGTTCGACAAGAAATGGGCGGCGGAGGCGGGCAACCTGCCCAAGGCCGCCGAATGATGCCGCCGGTTCAGGCGCTTCTGTTCGACGTCTTCGGCACCGTCGTCGATTGGCGGTCCTCCATCGCCCGCGACGCCGCGCCCTTCCTGGCGCGCCACCTACCAGGCGTGGATGGCGCCGCCTTCGCCGATGCCTGGCGCCGGCGCTACCAGCCTGCGATGGAGGCAGTGCGAACCGAGGCGCGGCCCTTCACCAGGCTCGACATCCTGCACCGGGAAAACCTGGAGGGCGTGCTGCGCGACCACGGGCTGGACCCGGCCAGCCTGGATGAGGCGGAGCTGGATGGACTGAACCGCCTATGGCACCGGCTTGACCCCTGGCCGGACAGCGTGGCCGGGCTGCACCGGCTGAAGACCCGCTTCATCATCGCGCCGCTGTCCAACGGCAACATCGCGCTGCTGCTGAACATGGCCAAGCGGGCCGGCCTGCCCTGGGACACGATCCTCGGCGCCGAGGCATCGCAGGCCTACAAGCCGAACCGGGAGGCCTATCTGCGGACCGCGGAGATCCTCGGCCTGGCGCCGGAGGCCTGCATGCTGGTGGCTGCCCATAATGGCGACCTGGCCGCCGCCCGGCGCTGCGGCTTCCGCACCGCCTTCATCGCCCGGCCCACCGAATACGGCCCGGACCAGGCGAAGGATCTGGTGGCGGAGCAGGATTGGGATTTCGTCGCGCCCAGCTTCCCGGCGCTGGCCGACCAGCTCGGTTGCCCCGCATGAGGCGGCCCGCTTAACTGCCCCGCATCGCAGCAGGCGCCCGAGACCGCATGTCCTTCCCGCATGACGACACCGTCTGGGCCGAGACGGCCCAGTTCCTGCGCGGCCGCCTCGCGCCGGCGGACCGCGTGGTGGCGCCGGACCCGTTCCGCTGGGCGATCCCCCGCGCCGAGCCCTTCGCCGCAGCCACCGGCCGGGCGCCGGCCGATTTTGCCTGGGTCGTGGCGCATAAGGGCGAGCTGGACCGCATACCGCGCGGCTTCCTCGATGCGCTGGCGCGGCAGGGCGTGCCGGTTTTCGCCAACCCGGTCTTCGTCGTCTTCGCCCCCACCGCCAGCCCGGATTTGCCCGACCTGACCGAAACCGACCATGTCCGCGCCTTCGAGGTGAACCGCCTCGCCTTGCCGCCAGAGCCGGAGCCGGAGCCGGAACCGGAACCCGCGCCCATGGTGGCCGAGGCGTCCGCCCCACGCCCCCTGCCCGCGCTCATCCCCCCTGCCCGGCCGCGCCCGCCGCGCACCCCGCCACGGCGGAGCGAAGTGCCGCCGCGCCCCTGGCTGCTGCCCGGCGGCACCCCCGGCCCGGCGCGGGAGGCCGCCTTCCAGGCCGAGCTGGACCGGCTGGTGGCGGAATACCTGGGTGAGGCGCGGGCGGAAGCGGTGCTCGACATCGCCTGCGGGGCGGGTCGCCTCGGTGGGCTGCTGCCGGGCGCGGCGCGCATCACCGGCATCGACATCTCCCAGGCCGCGCTGGATGCGGCCGCGATTCGCCATGGCGGCGATGCACGCTTCGACTTCGCCCGCATGGATGCCGCGCGGCTCAGCTTCCCCGATGCCAGCTTCGACACCGCCCTGCTGCTGGACAGCCTGGAGACGCTGGCCGACCCCGCCGCCACCTTCGCCGAAGCCGCCCGCGTGCTGGCCCAGGGTGGCCGCCTGATGCTCTCCGCCATGAACCGCGACAGCCTGGCGCTGCGCGCGTTGCGCCGCCTGGGGGCGGAGGTGGCACCGCTGGGTTTCACGCCGGGCGAGGTCACCGGCATGTTGCGCGCCGCCGGGCTGGTGGTGACGCGCAGCGATGGCTGTTTCCTGTCCCCCGGCTGGTCCCTGCCCGGTGCCGCGCCCGGCCTGGCGGCGCTGGAGGAGGACCCGGAATTCATCGAGGCCGCCCGCCGCCTGGGCCGCCGCGCCGGGCCGGAGGATTCGCTGGCCTTCGTGCTGCTGGCGCGAAAAGGCTAGGCTAGCCAGGGCGTGATCCGCCACGGCTTGCGAAGCGGCCCGGCCAGCGCCACCCTTGTGCCATGGCGCATGACACGGCCCGATTCACCCGCATAACGCCCCCAGGGGAAGACCGTGAACGGCTGACTTGCGGCGATTGCGGCTATATCGCCTACGAAAATCCCAAGATCGTGGTCGGCTCCGTTGTCGGGGTCGAGGGCAAGGTGCTGCTCTGCCGCCGCGCCATCGAACCGCGCCGTGGCTTCTGGACCATCCCGGCCGGCTACATGGAACTCGGCGAGACGGTGGAGGAAGGCGCAAGGCGCGAGGCGCAGGAGGAAGCCTGCGCCGATCTGCGGCTGGATGGCGTGCTGGCGGTCTATTCCATCGCCCGGATCGGCCAGGTGCAGATCCTGTTCCGCGCGGCCCTCGCCAGCCCCGGCTTCGCCGCGGGGCCGGAGAGCCTGGAGGTGCGACTGTTCGCCTGGGACGAAATCCCCTGGGCGGAGCTGGCCTTCCCCTCGGTCCATTGGGTGCTTCGGGCGTGGCGGGAGGCCGGGGACGGCCCGCTTGGCGCGCCGCGGGGCAACCCGCCGGAGGACCGCCGCGGTATCACGCCCTTGGCGGAAGCGGCGCTATGAGGCGCCGTTTCCTATTGAGCGCCGGCCTCGCGCTGCTGGCGCCGGCATCGGCGCTGGCGCAGCGGCGCGGCGCGGCGGATGCGCTTCCCCTGCCGGAACCACCGCCTCCGGCCCCGCCCCTGCCCGGCATGATGCGCCCCCCGGTGGTGCTGGGCGACCTGGCGCCGATGCCCAACCGGAACATCCAGGCCCCACCCGACATCTTCGGCAATCCGGTCGGGCCGCGGCTGGAGCCGATGATCATCGACGAGCGTGAACAGCAGCGGGGCTTCACCTTCGGCCGCGAACATCTGTCGGACCGGCAGGATGTGCTGCTGAAGGACCTGGCGCCCGGCGCGCGGCTCAGAATCCCGATCGAGTAACGACGGGCCTCAGCGCATCGGGATCGGGTACATCAGCCCGCCGCGGTTCCACAGCGCGTTCAGCCCACGATCCAGCTTCAGCGCCGAACCCTGGCCAAGACTGCGCTCGAACACCTCGCCATAATGGCCGACTTGGCTCAATACCTGAAACGCCCAATCATCCGGCAGGCCCAGCGGCGCGCCCAGACCAGGCTCCACGCCGAGGATGCGGCGCACCAGCGGGGATGGATCGGCGCGGCGGGCGGCGGCATTGGTGGTGCCGATATCCTGCGCCTCGCCCTCCAGCATCACATTCACCACCCAGAACACCAGGCTGCGCCAATGCGGGTCGCCATCGCGCACCAGGGGGCCCAGCGGCTCGCGGCTGATGATGTCCGGCAGCAGGCGATGCGCCGCGGGGTCCGCGGTGCCGGTCTGGCGCAGCACGATCAGGCCGGACATGTCGGCGCTGACCGCATCGCAGCGCCCGGCGGCATAGTCATCCCGCAGCCCGGTGAAGGCGGGGGCCTCCACCGGCGTGGTGCGGATTCCCAGGCGGCGCGCGACGTCGGATTGCGCCTGTGCGTTCGAACTGCCGGCGACGACGCAGACGCGCTTGCCATCCAGGGCCTTGGGATCGGTGATGCCGGAGGCGACCGGCACCAGGAAACCCTGGCCATCATTGAAGTTGGTTCCGGCCGGCGCCAGGCCGAGATCTGTATCCCGGCCCATGGTCTGGGTCAGGTTGCGGCTGGCGACATCCACGCTTCCCTCACGCAGCGCCGCGAGGGCCTGCGGCGTGGTCAGCCCGATGAAGCGCACCTTGTTCGCATCGCCCAGCGCGGCGGCCGCGATGGCGCGGCAGGTATCCGCATCCAGGCCACGGACGATGCCCTGAACATCGGCCTGGGCGAAGCCGGGCAGGCCGGCATTGGTGGCGCACAGCAATTCACCCCGCGCGCGCACCTGTTCGAGCGTGGTCTGTGCGGTGGCCGGCAGGGCCGTGAGGGCGGCAAGCAGGCCGAGGATCAGCGTCTGTCGCATCGGCTTGCTCCTCAGCGCAGCGGCAGGGGGAACATCAGCCCCCCGCGCTGCCAATTGTCATTGGCGCCACGATCCAGGCCGAAACGGCTGCCCGCGCCCAGGTTGCGGTCGAACACCTCGGCATAGGAGCCGACCTGCGACAGCACGCGCTGCGACCAGTCGCCGTCCAGGCCGATATTCCGGCCCAGCCCCTCATCCACCCCGATCAGCCGGCGCAGCACCGGGTCGTTCGACTGCACCATGTCGATCAGGTTGGTGCTGGTGACACCGAACTCATCGGCCTCCAGCATCGCCTGCACCACCCAGAACACCACCTGGCGCAGTTTCTCCTCCCCCTCCCGCACCAGCAGGCCGAGCGGTTCGCGGCTCAGCATCTCAGGCAGCAGGATGAAGTCATCCGGGTTCGGCAGTTCCGTCACGCGGCGGATGGCAAGCTGGGAGGCATCGGTGGAGGCCGCCTCGCAGCGCCCATCGACCAAGGCCTGAAGCAGTGCCGGGCCGCCACCGGCCTCGATGACGGTGACGCTGATCCCGCGCCGCGCGGCCTCGCTCTCCACCACCTCCCGCCCCGCGGTGCCGGTGATGCCGGTGACGCAGACCCGCTTGCCATCCAGGTGCCACAGGCCGGCGATGCCGGAATCGCGGCCAACCAGCAGGCCCTGGCCGTCGAAGAAGGTCAGGCCGGCGAAGGCGACCTGGTGCATCGTCTCCCGCGAGTAGGTGAAGGTGGTGTTGCGGGCCAGCAGGTCGATCTGCCGCGCGCCGAGTGCCGTCATGCCGACCTCCGGCGTCTCGATCGGCACGAAGCGCACGCGGGCAGCATCGCCCAGCGCGGCGGCAGCGACGGCGCGGCAGAAATCGGCATCGAAGCCGCGCATGGCGCCCTGCGCGTCCGGCGCGGAGAAACCGGGCAGTGCGCCGTTCACGCCGCAGACCAGTTCGCCCCGGGCACGGATGCTGGCCAGTGCGTCGCCGGCGGGCTGCGCCTGGATGGCAGGCGCCACCAGGCAGACGGCAAGGAGGGTGGCGGAGAGGAGGTTGCGCATTTTCATGTCCGCCTAGCAGCCGGAGGCCGCAAGGCGGCAGGTAACGCCCGGAAGGCCGCGGCAGGCTTCCATCGCCTCCGCCTCCGCCGCCTGTACCGTCTCGCCGAGGCCGGGGAAGTTGCGGGCCAGCACCATGGTGCTGATGTCGCCGGTCATCACCACCGCATTCGGATGCCGCGTGACAGCCTGCACCAGGGCGCCGCAGCGATTGACGATCTCGCCCTGGAACTTGCAGGGAACGCGCCCGGCCTGGGCCTGGCAGGCGCGCACCGCGGCGGTGTTCACCGCCAGCCGGTCGGCGGAGCCATTGCCGAAGCCGAAGGCGGGCAATGGCGCATCCGTGGCATAGACGGCGCCGAAGCGGCTATTGGCCGGCGCGGCCGCCTGCCCGCCGGCCACCTGCACCCCCATGCCGGTACCGCCCGGCGCCGCCGGCGCGCGCCCCACAGGCTGAAAGCACGGGCCGGCCGCGACGCCGCCGCCGAGCGCACCGCAGACCGAAACGCTCAGCCGTGCGAAGCGCTGGGGCGGCAGCGACATCCGGTATTGCGCGCCCTCGCGGCAGCGGAAATCCCAATAGGCGGTGCGGCCCTGGTCGAACCCGGCGAAATAGCTTGCGATCACCGCCTGGCAGCCCATGCCGCCGCCGGAGAGCACGCGGAAGACCTCCGCCTGCCGGGCCTGTTCCGTCAGGTTGGTGACCTGATCATGCAGCGGGTTGCCCGACTGTGCCTGCGCGACAGTTGGCAGAAGAAGCAGAAGGGCGAAAGCAAACCACGTTCGGCGCATCTTGCGTCGTCTCCTGCGTCGCGCCGGCGAAATTATTGCGCTCACGACAAGGAAACTAGACGCGACCGAACCCTACAAGAAGGGTAAAACGTATGACAAAAAGTTGAGAAACCGTATCCAGATGATCGCGTCGCAAAACTTGACAGCAATCGCGCAACCCGCGGTGGGGGTTACTGGCCCAGCCCCACCAACCCCCGCGCGTAGTCCGCCGCGGTGAAGGGCCGCAGATCCGCCGCCTTCTCGCCGACGCCGACGAAATGCACCGGCAGCCCGATCTCCTGCGCCAGCGCCACCACCACCCCGCCCTTGGCGCTGCCATCCAGCTTGGTGACGGCGAGGCCGGAGACCGCCACCATCTCCTTGAAGGTCCGCACCTGTTGCAGCGCGTTCTGACCGGTGGTGGCATCCAGCGTCAGCAGCACGGAATGCGGCGCGGAGGGGTCCAGCTTGCGGATCACGCGGATGATCTTGGCCAGCTCCTCCATCAGGGCGGATTTGTTGTGCAGGCGGCCGGCGGTGTCGATCAGCAGAAGGTCCATCCCCTCCGCCCGCGCCCGGGCCAACGCGTCATGCGCCAGCCCCGCGGCATCGGCGCCCATCTTGGCGGGTGCCACCACGGGGCAGCCGGTGCGATCGCCCCAGATCTGCAGCTGTTCCACCGCGGCGGCGCGGAAGGTGTCCCCCGCCGCGAACATCACCTTGAGGCCCTGGGCACGATACTGCTGGCCCAGCTTGGCAATGGTGGTGGTCTTGCCGGTGCCGTTCACGCCGACCACCAGCACCACATGCGGGGCCCGATCGCGCTGGATATCCAGGGGCATCGCGACGGGGGCCAGAATCTCCGCGATCGCCTCCGCCAGCGCCGCCTTCACCTCCTCATCCGAGACTTCCTTGCCGAAGCGGGTCTTGCGGAAGCCCTCGACGATGCGGCGCGCGGCGGCGACGCCGAGATCGGCGGCAATCAGCGTATCCTCCAGCTCCTCCAGCGCCGCGTCATCCAGGCGGCGCTTGCGGAAGACGGTGGTCAGCGCATCGGTCAGCCGCGCGGTGGAGCGGGACAGGCCGGTCTTGAGGCGGGAGAACCAGCCGCCGGAGGCCTGCGCGGCCGTTTCCGGCTCGCTGGCTGGGGCCTCCGGCGCCGGATCGAGACTGACGGGGGCCGGCAGAACCGGCTCGGGCGCGGGCGACGGCGCGACCGGGGGTGGCGCGACCGGGGGTGGCGCGACCGGCGGTGACGCGATCGGAGGCGGGGCGACCGGCGGCGGCATCGGCGCCGGCGCGACCTGTTCCGGTGGCGGCGCTGGCTGGGGGGGCGGCTCCGGGGCCGGCTCGGGGGTTGGCTCGCGGCCGCGCAGGCGGTCCCAGAATCCCTTGAGTGCCATGGTCAGGCCGCCTCCGCGATCAGGCCCTGGTCGTCGGCGGCCAGCACCCGCATCGGGCGCAGGCTGCCGGGGGCGGGCGCGTGGCCCGCCACCCGGACCGGGGCGAATTGTTCCGTATGGCCGCGGCCACCTTGTTCCAGCAGCACCGATTCCACCCGGCCGAGCCGGCTGGCGAACAGCGCCTGGCGCGCCGCCGCACCGGCCTGGCGCAGCCTTGCGGCGCGTTCGCGGCGCAAAGCCACCGGAAGCTGCGGCATGCGCGCGGCGGGCGTGCCGGGGCGGGCGGAGAAGGGAAAGACGTGCAGGAAGCTCAGCCCGGCCTCCGCCACCAGGGCCAGCATCTCGGCGAAATGCGCCTCCTCCTCCGTCGGGAAGCCGGCGATGAGGTCGGCGCCGAGCGCGATGTCGGGCCGCAGGGCGCGGGCGCGGGCGGCGAGCGCCAGGGCCTGCGCCCGCGAATGGCGGCGCTTCATGCGCTTCAGAATCAGGTCCGCGCCATGCTGCAGGGACAAATGCAGATGCGGCATCAGCCGGGGTTCCTCCGCCAGCAGCCGCCAGAGGTCGTCATCCATCCCGGCCGGGTCCAGCGAGGACAGCCGCAGCCGCGGCAATTCCGGCACCAGCGCCAGCAGCCGCCGCACCATCTGGCCGAGGCGCGGCTGGCCGGGCAGGTCCGGGCCATAGCTCGCGATATCGACGCCGGTCAGCACCACCTCCCGGTACCCCTGCGCCACCAGCGCCCGCACCTGCTCCACCACCACACCGAGCGGCACGGAGCGGGAGGGGCCGCGGCCATAGGGGATGACGCAGAAGGTGCAGCGATGGTCGCAACCCTGTTGCACCTGCACCAGCGCCCGGGCACGACCGGCGAATTCCGTCACGGGCAAAGGCGGTGCGGCCTCCGCCTGCATGATGTCGGAGACCGGGCCGGCCGGCGCATCCGGCGCCCAGGCCTCGGGGCGCAGCTTGTCGGCATTGCCCACCACCCGCGCTACGCCGGGCAGCGCGGCCCAGGCCTCGGGCGCGATCTGCGCGGCGCAACCGGTGACGATGATGCGGGCGTTCGGGGTCTCGCGCGCCGCGCGGCGGATCGCCTGGCGCGCCTGCGCCTCGGCCTCGCCCGTCACGGCGCAGGTGTTGACGATGAGGGTGGTCGCATCATGGCCGGCGGCATCGGCCAGGCCGCGCATCGCCTCGGTCTCATAGGCATTCAGCCGGCAGCCGAAATTCAGCGTCCGGACACTCATACGATGGCCGAGGCGGGCAGCGTCCCGGTGAAGGCGGTGGCGACCGGCCCGGTCATCAGCACATGGCCATCGGCGCGCCATTCCATCTGCAGATCGCCGCCCGGCATGGTGATGGTGGCGCGGCGCCCCGTCAGGCCGCGGCGATGCGCGTTGACGATGGCGGCACAGGCGCCGGAGCCGCAGGCCAGCGTGATGCCGGCGCCACGTTCCCAGATCACCAGCCGCATATGCTCGGGCGAGAGGATCTGCGCGAAGCCGATATTGGCGCGGTCGGGGAAGATCGGGTCGGTCTCCAGCCCCGGGCCGATCTCGGCCATGGGCACGCGGTCCAGCTCCGGCACGAAGAAGGTCGCGTGCGGGTTGCCCATGGAGCATGCCGCCGGGTCCGCGACATCGCCGCGGGCCAGCGGCAGGTGCAGCGTATCCATCTCCCGCGCCAGCGGCACATCCTGCCAGCCGAGCCTGGCCCGCCCCATATCCGCCCGCCACAGCCCACCGGCCAGGCGTTCCACCGGCAGATCGCCCGCGATGGTCCGCACCACCACGCGGTCCGACCCGGCCTCATCCGCGACGAGGGAGGCGATGCAGCGCGTGGCGTTGCCGCAGGCGCCGGCCTCCGAGCCATCCGGGTTGCGGATGCGCATGAAGACATCGGCGCCATCCGTGCCGGGCTCCATGACGATGAACTGGTCGCAGCCGATGCCGAAATGCCGGTCGGCGATCGCGGCCGCACCGGCTGCGGTGATGGGCAGCGGGTGGGCACGCGCATCGAGCACGACGAAGTCGTTGCCCAGGCCGTGCATCTTGCGGAAGGGAATGGTCACCCCCTGGATATAGAGCGCGCGCCAGCGCGGTGAAACCCGCGGGCAGCACCGGCAGATGGGTCAGGCGCCGAGCCGTCCCGGCCTGCGGCGCGAACCAGGGAAGTCCCGCCCATGCCGCCGGCCCGCCAGCCGGTCCGGTCGAGCCCGATCGCCACCCCTGAACCGGAACAGCCGCCGGAGATGCAGCAGGCCGTGCTCGGCGACGCCACGGGATGGAGAACAATTTTTGCTATTTTTTGCCGAATGGTAGATAAAAAATCTTTCTGTCCCGACTCTATTGCCTTGACATGGAATAATCCTCTTCTTTCGGCGACAAATCAGCCTGCCGAGAGGGGCCGCTGCCATGACCAAGGTCCATGTGATCCATGAAAACGACGCCTGGGTGGCGCCGCTGCGCACCGCCTTCGACAGCCTGGGCACGCCCTTCGAGGAGTGGTTCCTCGATCGCGGTGTGCTGGATCTGAACCGGCCGCCGCCGCCCGGCGTGTTCTACAACCGGATGAGCGCCTCCTCCCACACCCGCGGGCATGTCTATGCCCCGGAATATGCCGGCGCGGTGATCGAGGTGCTGGAGCGGCACAAGCGCCCGCTGGTGAATGGGCGCCGCGCCCTGCAACTCGAACTCTCCAAGGTCGCGCAGTACCAGGCGCTGGCGATCCACGGCATCCCGGTGCCCGCGACGCTGGCGGTGGTGGGGCGGGAGAATATCCCCGAGGCCGCGCAAAAACTCGGCTATCCGCTGATCCTGAAGCACAACCGTGCCGGCAAGGGCCTCGGCGTGCGTCTGGTCCGCAGCGAGGCCGGGCTGCGAGAGGCGCTGGCGCTGCTCGACATCACCACGGACTCGGAGGCGCATCCGCGCGACGGCATCTGGCTGGTGCAGCGCTACATCGAAGCGGCGGACCCCTTCATCACCCGCGCCGAATTCGTCGGCGGGCGCTTCCTGTATGCGGTGAAGGTGGACACCTCCGAAGGCTTCGAACTCTGCCCGGCGGATGCCTGCAACATCGAGGAAGGCGCCGCCTGCCCCGCCGTCGCGGCCACCCATAAGTTCAGCATCCAGGAAGGCTTCCAGCACCCGCTGATCCACCGCATGGAAGCCTTCCTGCTGGCCAACGGCATCGGCGTCGGTGCCATCGAATTCATCACCGATGTGCACGGCAACACCTTCGCCTACGACGTCAACACCAACACCAACTACAACGCCGAAGCCGAAACCCGCGCCGGCCGCACCGGCACCCAAACCGGCATGGGCGCCATCGCCGCCCACCTGACCGCCCTGCTGCGTCGCGAGGCGCTTTCGGCGGCAGCGTGAGGGTTTGGCGCGGGTGGCCTGCAGGGGGACGCTGTCCCCGATCGGACGCATGCGTCCGATCCCTGCCAAGGGTCAGTGGACCCTTGGCACCCTTGAATCATGAGCAGGAGTGGAGAGGGACAGCGCCCCTCCTGCAATCACCAAGCGCAACCGCAACTTGCGCCGCCGCCCTCGCGCCGCTACAAGCCGCGCTCCGCGTGTCATGGCCTCTGGTTGGGCATGCCTGGCCGCGGATACGTGTCCCTGCCGCATGGTGCGGTCTGACTTCTCGAGAGGGGGGTTGGGGTGAGGTGGGACCGGCCAGACCTTGGAGGTCCAAATGCCCAAGATGAAGACCAAGTCGAGCGTGAAGAAGCGCTTCACGTTGACGGCGTCCGGCCGAGTGAAGGCCGGTGTTGGCAACAAGCGCCACATGCTGACGGCGAAGACGAACAAGATGAAGCGGCAGAACCGTGGCACCTTCCTGCTGGAGAAGCAGGACAGCGACACGGTGAAGCAGTGGATGCCTTACGGTTCGAGCCGGTAAGGGAGGATCTGAAACATGGCACGTGTGAAGCGGGGCGTAACCAAGCACGCCCGTCACAAGAAGATCCTCAAGCTCGCCAAGGGCTATGTCGGTCGGTCGTCTACCGCCTATCGCCCCGCGCTCGAGCGGGTCGAGAAGGCGCTGCAGTATGCCTATCGCGACCGTCGCAACAAGAAGCGTGATTTCCGCGGTCTGTGGATTCAGCGCATCAATGCCGCGGTGCGTGAGCACGGCATCACCTATTCCCGCTTCATGGCGGGCATCAAGGCGGCGAACATCGAGATCGACCGCAAGATGCTGGCGGCGCTCGCCTTCGACGACGCGGCAGGTTTTGCGGCCATCGTCGAGAAGGCGAAGGGCGCCCTCCCCGCGCAGGCCTGAACCTTTCGGTTCGGACTGAGACTGACACAGGAGGGCCGTCCCGCAGGGGGCGGCCTTTTCCGTATCCGGATGCTGGCATGATGACGGACGATTTGACGGCGCTGCGGCAAGAGGCGGAGGCGGCGCTGGCCGGCGCCGCGGATCTCCGGGCGCTCGATGCGGTGCGGGTGGCGGTGCTCGGCAAGGCGGGCAGCCTGAGCGGGTTGCTCAAGGGGCTGGGCGCCGTACCGCCCGACCAGCGCAAGGAGCGTGGTGCTGCGCTGAACCGCCTGAAGGGCGAGGTCGAGGCGCTGCTGGAAGCCCGCAAGTCGGCGCTGGAGGCGGAGGCGCTGACGGCCCGGCTGAAGGCGGAACGCCTTGACGTCTCCCTGCCGCCCCGCCCCTTCGCGCCGGGCACGGCCGCCGAGGGCGGCATCCACCCGATCAGCCGGACCATCGAGGAGCTGACGGCGATCTTCGGCACCATGGGGTTCCGGGTGGTCGAGGGGCCGGATATCGAGGGCGACTGGTATAATTTCGGCGCGCTGAACATCCCGGACCATCACCCGGCGCGGCAGGACCACGACACCTTCTACATGCCGGGCACGGATGCCGCAGGCCAGCGCCTGGTGCTGCGGACGCAGACCTCGCCCTTGCAGATCCGCACCATGCTGGGCGAGGCGCCGCCGATCCGCATCATCGCGCCGGGCCGCACCTATCGCGCCGACCATGACGCGACGCACAGCCCGATGTTCCACCAGGTGGAGGGGCTGGTGATCGACCGTGGCATCACGCTCGGCCATCTGAAGGGCTGCCTGACGGATTTCCTGCGGGCCTTCTTCGGCATTTCCGACCTGCCGGTGCGGTTCCGATCGTCCTACTTCCCCTTCACCGAGCCTTCCATGGAAGTGGATATCGGCTGGAACAAGAAGACCGGCGAACTCGGCGGCGGCGGCGATTGGCTGGAGATCCTGGGCAGCGGCATGGTGCACCCGAAGGTGCTGGCCAATTGCGGGCTGGACCCGCGCGAATGGCAGGGCTTCGCCTTCGGCATGGGCATCGAGCGCATCACCATGCTGAAGCACGGCATGCCCGATCTGCGCCCCTTCTACGAAAGCGACCTGCGCTGGCTGCGCCACTGGGCCGCCGACCCGCTCGCCCCGGCCAGCCTGCACGAGGGAATCTGATCCGATGAAATTCCCCCTGAGCTGGCTGCGCGAGCATCTGGAGACGGATGCGACGCTGGAAACCATTTCCACCACCCTCTCCGCCATCGGCATCGAGGTGGAGGGGATCGAGGACAAGGCCGCGGCGCTCTCCAGCTTCCGCATCGCCCGGGTGATCGAGGCGGTGCAGCACCCGAATGCGGACCGGCTGCGGCAGTTGCGCGTCGATGTCGGCGATGGACGCGAACTCTCCGTGGTCTGCGGCGCGCCGAATGCGCGGACGGGGATGAAGGGCGTGCTGGCGGTGCCGGGCGATTTCATCCCGGGCACCGGCATCACGCTCAAGCTGGGCGAAATCCGCGGCGTGAAGTCCGAGGCGATGATGCTGTCCTCGCGTGAGATGGGCCTCGGCGACGACCATTCGGGCATCGTCGACCTGCCGGAGGATGCGCCGGTCGGCGAGAGCTATGTGAAGTGGGCCGGCCTCGATGATCCGGTGATCGAGATCAAGGTCACGCCGAACCGTGGCGATGCGCTGTCCGTCCGCGGCATTGCGCGGGATCTGGCGGCGGCGGGGCTGGGCACGCTGAAGCCGTGGGATGTGGCGCCGGTGACGGCGGCCTATCCGGCGCCGCTGCATTGGCGCATCGCCGATCCGCGCGCCTGCATCTGGGTGCTCGGGCGCGCCGTGCGCGGCGTGAAGAATGGGCCTTCGCCGCAGTGGTTGCAGGACCGACTGGTGGCGATCGGGCTGCGACCGATCAGCGCGCTGGTCGACATCACCAACTACTTCACCTTCGCCATCGGCCGCCCGCTGCATGTCTTCGACGTGGCGAAGGTCTCGGGCACCGAACTCACCATGCGGATGGCCCGGCCGGGCGAGGAATTGCTGGCGCTGAACGGCAAGACCTACGCGCTGACCGAGGATGACGGCGTCATCGCCGATGCCAATGGCGCGGAAGCACTGGGTGGCGTCATCGGCGGCGAGCATTCCGGCTGCGACGAGACCACCACCGAATGCTTCATCGAATGCGCGCTGTTCGACCCGGTGCGCATCGCGCTGTCCGGCCGCCGGCATGATGTGCGGACCGATGCGCGGTCCCGCTTCGAGCGCGGCATCGACCCGGCGCTGCTGCCCACGGCGCTGGAAGCCGCGACGCGGATGATCCAGGAGCTGTGCGGGGGCGAGGCCTCCGAGATTTCCGAAGCCGGCGCGGCACCGGCCTGGCAGCGCGAGGCGACATTGCGCTTCGCCCGGGTGCGCGACCTCGGTGGGCTGGAACTGGACGAGGCGGAGGTTGTGGGCCGACTGGAACGGCTCGGCTTCACCGTGACGCAGCGCGATGCGAACCGCGTCACGGTGGCCGTGCCGTCCTGGCGCAACGACATCGCCGGCCATGGCGCGCTGGCGCAGGACCCTTCCCTGCCCGCCGACCGCGCCCGCATCGCCGCCGAGGGCTGCGCCGAGATCGAGCCGGAATGCGACTTGGTGGAGGAAGTGCTGCGCCTCGGCGGGCTGGATGCGGTGCCGGCGGTGTCGCTGCCCGTGACCTCCGCGGTACCGCGCCCGGCGCTGTCGCCGAAGCAGGTACGCGCGGCGCTGGCGCGGCGGGTGCTGGCCGCGCGCGGGATGCAGGATTGCGTGACCTACGGCTTCCTGGATCGCGCCACGGCGGCGCTGTTCGGCGAAACGCCCGCAGGGCTGCATCTGGAAAACCCCATCGCCAGCGACCTGGACCAGATGCGGCCGACGCCGGTGGCCTCGCTCGCCATGGCAGCCGCCCGCAATGCCGCGCGCGGCTTTGCCGATGTGGCGCTGGGCGAGATCGGCGGCGCCTATCGCGACCCGTCGGCGGGGGCGAGCCAGCTGGCCGTCGCGGCCGGCGTCCGGGCGGGTCAGACGCCGGCCAATTGGGCCGCCCCCGCGCGGCCGGTGGATGCGCTGGATGCGAAGGGGGATGCGCTGGCGGTGCTGGCAGCGCTCGGCGTGCCGATGGCGGCCATCATGCTGACCACGGATGCGCCCGGTTTCTACCACCCCGGGCGCTCCGGCGTGCTGCGCCAGGGGCCGAAGACCATCCTGGCCACCTTCGGGGAGTTGCACCCGCAGGCGGTGAAGGCGCTCGGCCTGGCCGGGCCGGTGGTGGCCTTCGAGGTGTTCCTGGACGCGATCGCGGAGCCGAAGCGCCGCAAGAAGGGCCTGCCCGACCTGCCCGCCTTCCAGCCGCTGCGGCGCGATTTTGCCTTCATCGTCGATGCGACCGTGCCGGCCGAACAACTGCTGCGTGCCGCCCGTGGCGCGGAGAAGACACTGGTGGCGGATGTGGTGCTGTTCGACCGCTACGCCGGCGAAAAACTGCCGGAAGGCAAGATCAGCCTGGCGATCCAGGCCATCCTGCAGCCAAGGGAACGCACCCTGACCGATGCGGAGATCGAGGCCGTGACGGCAAAGATCGTCGCCGCGGTGGCAAAGGCGACCGGCGCCGTGCTGCGGGGGTGAGGATCGAGCCCGGTCCCGCAGCCTGCGGGACCGGGCGCGCCATCAGTCCTTGCCGAGATAGGCCGTCGCGTCGATCTCCACCAGGCAATCGACCGAACCAAGCCCGCTGACGATGCAGGATACGCGGTGCGGCGGGTTCTCGACGAAATTGGCGAAGTAGACCTCGTTCATCGGCTCCCAATTGGCGCGGTCCGTCACGTAGACGGTGCATTTCACCACATCATCCATGGTACCGCCGGCCTCCTCGATCAGGGCGCGGATATTGTCCAGCGTCTGCTGGGTCTGGGCACGGACGTCGCCAACGGCGAAGTTCCCCTGCACATCCCGCCCGGTGGAGCAGACGAACATGAAGCCGCCGGCGATGGTTGCCTGGGCAAAGGGGCGGCTGGATTTGAACACCTTGGGGGATGCGATGGCGCGTTTGGGCATGGCGTTTGGCTCCTTCGGGCTGATCCGACAGGTCTGATATTTGCTCTTTCGCGGCCGCGATAGACACGGCACCTTTTCGACATGATCGCCCGCCGCACGCTGCTCGCCGCCGCCGCCCTGCCTCTGGCAGCCCCGGCTCTCGCCCAGATCTCGGCCAGCCGGCCGCTGCGGCTGATCGTGCCGAACCCGCCGGGCGGGCAATCCGACACCATCGCCCGGCTGTATGGGGAGGCGATCCAGGCCACATCCGGCCAGGCCGTCGTCATCGAAAATCGCAGCGGCGCCAATGGCTTGATCGCCATGGATACGGTGGCCAAGGCGACGCCGGATGGGCTGACCACGGGGCTGTTCAGCATCACCCTGTTCACCTCCCTGCCCGCCATGATGACGCGGATGCCGCTGGATGTGGACCAGGACGTCCTGCCCATAACCAGCGTCGTCACCTCCACCACGCTGTGCTGCGTGCGGGCGGACCGGGCGGAACAGCGCGGCTGGACGGATTTCGGCGCGATGCTCGACTGGGCCAGGCGGCCGGGGAATGAGCTGACCAATGGCGCGGCCAGCAGCGGCGGCGCATCCCATCTGCTGACGGCGACCATCGCCCGGCGCAGCGGGGCCTCCATCCTCGTGGTGCCCTACCGGGGCGGCGCGCCGGCGCTGAATGATCTGCTGGCCGGCAATATCGACATGGCCTTCGACTTCATGCCCGCCCTGCTGCCGCATGTCGCCGCCGGCACGCTGAAGCCGATGGCCGTGGGGTCCCGCGCCCGGGTGCCGTTCCTGCCGGATGTGCCGGGCCTCGGCGAATTCGCCAGCCACGGGATTGGCGAGATCGACCTGCAAAGCTGGAACATCCTGGCCGGCCCCGCCGGCCTGTCGCCGGAGCTGGCCGAACGCACCGTCGAACTCCTGCGCCGCGCCGCCGCCCATCCGGGGCTGGAGGACCGGCTGCGGGCCAATGGCCTGCTGCCGCTGCCGCCGCTGGACCCGGCCGCCACCCGCGCCCGCATCCTGGCCGACCGCCCCAGGTGGCGGGAGATGGTGGAGATCAGCGGCGCCCGAATCGAGTAACCCGGACCGAACAGCCAGGGCACGCGCCGTGCCCGGAAAAGTTTGGACTTATGCGGGTTCTGCCCTATCTCCCGGGTAACGCAGGCGGGCCTTTCCGCCATGGCCGGCGCCCGGAACCAGATGACCGACACACCCCTCTCCCGCATCCGCAACTTCTCGATCATCGCCCATATCGACCATGGGAAGTCCACGCTCGCCGACCGGCTGATCCAGACCACCGGCACGGTCGCGCTGCGCGAGATGAAGGAACAGCTCCTCGACAATATGGAGCTGGAGCGGGAGCGCGGCATCACCATCAAGGCGCAGACCGTCCGCCTGCAATACAAGGCGAATGACGGCGAGACCTATATCCTCAACCTGATGGACACGCCCGGCCATGTGGACTTCGCCTATGAGGTGAGCCGTTCGCTCGCCGCCTGCGAGGGCTCGCTGCTGGTGGTCGATGCCTCCCAGGGGGTCGAGGCGCAGACACTGGCCAATGTGTACCAGGCGCTCGACGCCGGGCACGAGATCGTGCCGATCCTGAACAAGATCGACCTGCCTGCCGCCGAGCCCGACCGGGTGAAGCAGCAGATCGAGGATGTGATCGGCCTCGACGCCTCGGACGCCGTGATGATCTCGGCCAAGACCAGCCTGAACATCGAGGGTGTGCTGGAAGCCATCGTCACCCGCCTGCCGCCGCCGACCGGCGATGCCGAGAAGACGCTGACCGCCTTGCTGGTGGATAGCTGGTACGACGCCTATCTCGGCGTGGTGGTGCTGGTGCGCGTGCGGGACGGCCATCTGCGCAAGGGCATGAAGATCCGCATGATGTCGAACGGCACCGCCCACACGGTGGAGCAGGTCGGCGTCTTCACCCCCAAGATGGTGGCGGTGGAAAGCCTCGGCCCGGGCGAGATGGGCTATGTCACCGCCGCGATCAAAACCGTGGCCGATACCAATGTCGGCGACACCCTGACCGATGACCGCAACCCGGCCACCGAGGCCCTGCCCGGCTTCAAGCCCTCCATCCCCGTGGTCTGGTGCGGCCTGTATCCGGTGGATGCGGATGATTTCGAGAAGCTGCGCGAATCGGTCGGCAAGCTGCGGCTGAACGACAGCAGCTTCCACTACGAGATGGAGAACAGCGCCGCGCTCGGCCTCGGCTATCGCTGCGGCTTCCTCGGGCTGCTGCATCTGGAAATCGTGCAGGAGCGGCTTTCGCGCGAGTTCGACCTCGACCTGATCGCGACGGCGCCGTCCGTCGTCTACAAGATCCGCAAGACGAACGGCGAGGAGACCGAGCTGCACAACCCGGCCGACATGCCGGACCCCAGCGTGATCGAGGAAATCAGCGAGCCCCGGATCAAGGCCACCATCATGGTGCCGGAGGAGTATCTCGGCTCCGTCCTGACGCTGTGCAACGAACGGCGCGGCGAACAGGTGGAACTCACCTATGTCGGCACCCGCCCGATGGCGGTCTATCGCCTGCCGCTGAATGAGGTGGTGTTCGACTTCTACGACCGGCTGAAATCCGTCTCCCGCGGCTATGCCAGCTTCGACTACACGGTGGATGGCTACCAGCCGGGCGACCTGGTGAAGATCTCCATCCTGGTGAATGCGGAACCGGTGGATGCGCTGTCCTTCATGGCGCACCGCACCCAGGCGGACCGCCGCGGCCGGCAGATCTGCGAGAAGCTGAAGGAGCTGATTCCGCGCCAGCTTTTCAAAATCCCGATCCAGGCCGCGATCGGCGGGCGCGTGATTGCGCGTGAGACGATCAGCGCCATGTCGAAGGATGTCACGGCAAAGTGCTATGGCGGCGACATCAGCCGCAAGCGCAAGCTGTTGGACAAGCAGAAGGAAGGCAAGAAGCGGATGCGGCAGTTCGGCAAGGTCGAAATTCCGCAAAGCGCCTTCATCGCTGCGCTGAAAATGGACGCCTGAGGAAACAGACCGAGATGACCAGGATTGGAAAGCGGGGCCTGCTCGGCCTCGCCGGCGCCGCGCTCGCCGCACCCGCCTTCGCGCAAGCGGCATTTCCGTCGCGCACGATCAACATGATCGTACCCTTCGCCGCCGGCGGGCCGACCGATACGGTGGCGCGGCTGATCGCCCAGGCGATGAGCACCTCTCTCGGTCAGACCGTGGTGGTCGAGAATGTCGGCGGCGCCGGTGGCACGCTCGGCGCGCAGCGTGCCGCCCAGGCGAGGCCGGATGGCTACACCATCCTGCTGCACCATATCGGCATGGCGACGATCCCGACGCTGTATCGCCGCGTCGCCTATGATCCGATCAACGGCTTCGAGACCATCGGCCTGGTGACCGAGGTGCCGATGACGCTGGTCGGCCGTAGCAGCCTGGCGGCGCAGAACATGGCCGAACTCATCGCGCTGGTGCGCCGCGAGGGTGAGAAGCTGAACTACGCCAATGCCGGCATCGGCGCGGCCAGCCATCTGTGTGGCCTGCTGCTGCAACAGGCCCTCGGCACCCGCATGACCACGGTACCCTATCGCGGCACCGGGCCTGCGATGAACGACCTGCTGGCCGGCACGGTCGACCTGATGTGCGACCAGACCACCAACACGACGGAACAGATCAAGGCCGGCAGCGTGCGCGGCTTCGCCGTGACCACGCCGGAGCGCATCGCCGCGCTGCCCGACCTGCCAACCGCCGCCGAGGGCGGCCTGCCGGGCTTCGAGGTCAGCGTCTGGCACGGGCTGTATGCGCCGAAGGGCACGCCGGCACCGGTCATCGCCCGTCTGAACCGGGCGCTGGTGGCGGCACTGCAGGATGCCAATGTCGGCACCCGCTTCGCCGCGCTGGGCACCGCGCCGGTGCCTGTGGCGCGCGCCACGCCGGAAGCGCATCGCGAATTCTGGCAGGCGGACATCGCCAAGTGGCGGCCGCTGATCCAGGCGGCGGGCCAGTACGCCGACTGATGTTTGGCAAGCAGCCGCGGGTGGGTGGCCAGGCGGGCCGCCCGTTCCGCGGGCGCGGCGCCGCATGAAGGTCATCGAGCAGACAGCCGATCGCCTGACTCTGGAAGACCGTCCGGTCTTCCTCGGCTTCATGGCGGGCTTCTTCATCCTGGCCTTCGCCTGGAATGGCATTTCCGCGCTGCTCGCCGGTGACCTGGCCAGCGGCTTCGGCGCCTTGGCGATCGCCATCGCGGTCGCCGCCCTGGCCTTCGGCGTGTTGATCCAGGTTTCCCAGCTGCGTCTCGACCGGACCGAGGGGCTGATCCGGCTGCGCCGGATCAAGGCCAGCGGCACCACGGAACAGAGCTTTCCCCTGGACGCGCTGCACCGCGTGGAGGTGGAGACACGGCGCGGCTCCCGGAAAGGTGCCGGCAGTACCCATCGCCCTGTCCTGGTTCTGGGGGAGGAGCAGCGCCGCGTGCCGCTGACCGCCGCCTATGCCAGCGGCCGCGGCGCCGAGATCACGGCCGAGACCATCAACCGCTGGTGGCGTCCCGTCAGCGACGGGTGACGGCGAGGTCCAGCGCGCGATCCGCCGGGTCCAGATCCCGCTCCAGCGCATCCAGAGTCGCGGTGAATTCGGCCCGCATCGCCGCCTTCTCCGGCTCCGGCAGCCAGGAGCCTTCCAGCCCTGCCAGGCTCAGCCTGCGGGCCTCCGCCACGCCCCAGCCGAGATCGGCGAAAACCGTGCGCCAGCTATGGCCCATGGTGGTGCCGAAGATGGTCGGGTCGTCGGTGCCGAGGCTGATGTTCAGCCCGGCGTCGAACATCGCCTTGATGCGCTGGCGGCGTGGCGCGCGGTTCCAGGACATGCCGGACCAGCAGGCCATGGTGAAGGGCGTCTGGTCCTTGGCCGCGCGGGCCACCACGGCAGGGTCGGCCAGCATGTTGTAGCCATGGTCCAGCCGGTCGCAGCCCAGCATGTCCCGGCACAGGCTGTAATGCATCGGCGGCGCCTCGAACTGCGCCTGGTTGTCCTCGCAGACATGGGCGGTGCGGCGGTAGCCGGCCCGGCCTGCCTGGCGCCAGGCCTCGACCCAGAGATGCGCGGGGCCGGCGCGTTCGGCGCCGTCCAGGCCGATGCCGATCACCTCCGGCCGCTGCCACTTCGCCATCCATTCCACCATCTGCAGGGATTCGGAGGGCAGGCAGACGCTGCGGTCGATGCAGGCGATCAGCGCGGAGGACACCCCGTACTGCGCCCGCCCGCGCGCCAGCCCTTCCAGCAACCCATCGACAATTTCCGGATAGGTCACGCCATTCGGGGTGAAGTAGTGCGGATTGAAGAAGATCTCGGTGTGACGGACATTGCCGTGAAGGTGCAGATCCTCGATGCATTCGAAGGCAATGCGGGCGAATTCCGTGGGCGTCCGCACCGCCAGCGCGCCCAGGCGCAGGATGTCGAGAAACTCATAGAAAGTCTCGAAGCGGTACATCTCGGCCGCAGGCTTCGGCAGGCGCACGCCGTTCCTGGCCGCAAGCTCATCCAGCGTCGCCGCCCGGATCGCGCCGGCAATGTGCAGGTGCAACTCCACCTTCGGCACGGCGTCGAGATAGTCTGAAAAGGACAGCATCAGCGGCGCTCCAGGTTCCACAAGAACATCGCCGGGCCGCGCAGCACGCCGTTGAGGTCGGACCGCCAGGCGCTGGCGGCGGTGAACTGGCCGAGCGGCATGTAGAATCCATCCTCCGCCGCCAGCCGGTGGATCTCGTCCGAGATACGCTTGCGCGCCGCATCATCCTGCGCGCGGGCGAATTCCCGGCGCAGGCGCTCCGCCTCCGCATTCTCCGGCCATCCGGCAAAGCCGCCGGTGCGGCCGGCGCCATTCACGAAAGGGTTCAGCAGCGGGGACTGCATGTCCGGCACCGTGTTGGTGGTGTGCGCCAGGTTCCAGCCTTCCTGCCGGGCGCGGCGGCCGAAATAGGTGTTCAGGTCCATGGTCTGGAGATCGACATTGAAGCCGAGCTGGGTCAGCAGGCCCTGCGAGATCAGCCCGAGTGCGGCGATGCCCGGCGCATCGGCCGGGTGGATAATGGCGACGGGCCGCGACAGGTCCGCGCCGCTTTCGCGCAGCATCCGGCGGGCGGCTTCGAGGTCGGTCGCCGGCGGCATGCCGGCGGTGGTCTCCAGCGGCGTGCCGCAGCCGAACATCGAACGGCATTCGCGGGCATACTCCGGCCGCCCGGCCACGGCGGCCAGGTAGTCCGCCTGGTTCGCCGCCAGCATCACCGCGCGCCGCACCTGCGGATTGTCGAAGGGCGGGTGCAGGTGGTTGAAGCGCAGGATGCCCTGGTAGCCATAGGGGGAGACGGTGGCGACGGTCACCGACCGGTTGCGCTCCAGGATCGGCAGCACGTCGGCGGGCAGGCGCTCGACATAATCGATCTCCCCGGTGGTGAGCGCGGAGACCTGGGTGGAGACATCGGGCATCGCGATCAGCTCGACCCGCTCCATCCGCGCCACCTTGCCGCCACTGGCCCAGACCGCGGGTTCCGGGCGGGGGCGGTAGGCTGCGTTGCGGGTGACGACAATGCGATCGCCGGGGCGGTATTCCTCGCGCACGAAGCGATAGGGGCCGCTGCCCATCACCTCCGTCACCTGCTGTGTCGGCGGCGTGGCGGCCAGTCGGGCGGGCATCATCATCGGCACCATGGCGCCGGGCTTGCCGAGCGCTTCCAGCACCAGACCGAACGGCTCCCGCAGCACCAGGCGGAACGTCCTGGCATCCACCACGTCGAGGCTGGCGGAGGCGCGCATCATGGCGCCGCCCAGCGCATCCCGCGCGCCCCAGCGGCGCAGGGATGCCACGCAATCCTCCGCGGTGACGGCGCTGCCATCATGCCAGGCGAGGCCGTCGCGGAGCACGAAGGTCCAGGTCATGCCGTCATCGCTGCGCTCCCACCGCTCCAGCATCTGCAGCGTCGGCTGCCACTGGTCATTCACCGCGACCAGCGTGTCGAAGACCAGATAGGCGAAGTCGCGGGTTGTGAAGCTGGTGGTGAAATGCGGGTCCAGCACCGTGGTCAGCGTCTCCGGCGCCACGCGCAGGGTGCGCGCGCGGTCCGGCTGCTGCGCCATCGCGGGGGTGGCGGCAAGCAGGGCGGCGGCGAGAAGCGAAAGGACGGGACGCGACATGGCGCGGTTCTCCTGGCATCGAGGGTTTTGCGCTGGCGTGTTGCGCCGAACCTGCCGCCTGCCCCCGGCAGCGTCAATGCGGGCCACGCTTGATCGCGGCCCGGGAAAGCGCCAAGCATCAGGCATCGGGAGGACCGGACATGCAGGCGGCCAAAGCCATCATCATCCACGCCGCGCGCGATCTGCGCGTGGAGGAACGGGACTCCGCGCCGCCCGGCCCAGGCGAGGTCGCGGTTCGGATCCGCCAGGGCGGCATCTGCGGGTCGGACCTGCATTATTACCTGCATGGCGGCTTCGGCGTGGTGCGGGTGCGCCAGCCGATGGTGCTGGGGCATGAGATTGCCGGCGAGGTTTCCGCCCTGGGCAGCGGCGTGACGGGGCTGGTGGTGGGGGACAAGGTGGCGGTGAACCCGTCCCGCCCCTGCGGCGCCTGCCGTTACTGCCTGGCGGGGCAGGCGCAGCATTGCCTGGACATGCGCTTCTACGGCAGCGCGATGCGGATGCCGCATGTCGATGGCGGCTTCCGGCAGCATCTTGTCTGCGATGCCGCCCAGGCGGTGAAGCTGCCCGCCGGTATGGACCTGCAACGCGCCGCCTTTGCCGAACCCCTCGCCGTCTGCCTGCATGCCGCACGCCAGGCCGGGCCGCTGCTGGGCGCGCGGGTGCTGATCACCGGCGCCGGCCCCATCGGCATGCTGTGCCTGCTGGTGGCGCGCCATGCCGGGGCGCGGCAGGTGGTGATGACCGACCTCGCACCGAAGCCGCTGGCCCTGGCGCGTGAACTCGGCGCCGATGCCGCGCATGATCTGCGGGCGGAGCCGGAGGCGCTGGCGCCCTATGGTGCAGACAAGGGCAGCTTCGACGTGGTGTTCGAATGTGCCGGCAGCGGCCTGGCTTTGGCCGGCGCCATTGCCGCGGCACGGCCGGGCGCCACCATCGTGCAGGTCGGCATCGGCGGCGATGCCTCCGTGCCGCTGAACACGCTGGTGGCGAAGGAGATCACGCTGCGCGGCACATTCCGCTTCCATGAGGAATTCGCTCTCGCCGTCGATGCGCTCGCCCGCGGCGCGATCGACCCGATGAAGCTGCTGACCGAGGTGGTGCCGATGGAGGACGCCGTGGCCGCCTTCGACCTGGCCGCGGACCGTACGCGCGCCATGAAGGTCCAGTTGGCACTGTAGCCCCCCTTCCCGCATCGGCCATCGCGGACCAGACTGCGCTTCGTGCAGCAGATTGGTCCGGCGATGGCATCGGTTTCCGTAGGGCAGAACGGCTTTCCCCTGAAGCTGGAGAAGACGCCCGCCACCGGGTCCCGCGGCGTGGTCACCAGCAATCACCCGATGGCATCCGCCGCCGGCGCGCAGGTGCTGCTGGAGGGCGGCAATGCGGTGGATGCCGCCATCGCCACGCTGTTCGCGCTGACGGTGGTGGAGCCGATGATGGTCGGCGTGCTGGGCGGCGGCGTCGGCCATATCCGCATGGCCGATGGCCGGCACGCGGTGATGGATGGCCTGTCCACCGCGCCCGCCGCCGCCATGCCCGACATGTACCGCCCCCGCACGGATGTGCCGCCGGAGGAGCGGGAGGTGGAGGGCCGCGCCAATGCGATCGGCCCGCTCTCCGTCGCCGTGCCGGCCTCGCTGCGCGCCTGGGCGCAGACGCTGGAGCGTTTCGGCACCTGGTCGCTGGCCGATGTGATGGCGCCGGCCATCCACCTGGCCGCCAATGGTTTTCGCGTGACGCCTTATCTCTCCGACTGCATCGGCGATGCAGCGGCGGATTTGGCGCGCGATGCGGATCTGGCGGCGCGCTTCCTGCCCGGTGGGGTGAAGCGCGCGGCGGGTGAACGCCTGGTGCAGGGCGCCTATGCGGAGACGCTGCGGACCATCGCCCGGCATGGCCCGGATGCGCTGCATGACGGCGCGCTGGGTGGGTTGGTGGCGGATGCGCTGGCGGCCGGCGGCGGCATCATCACCCGCGCCGATCTGCGCGCCAGCCGCCCGATCGAGCGTGCGCCGATCGGCGCACAGTATCGCGGTTTTGAGGTGTTCGCGCCGCCGCCGCCGGCCTCGGCCGGCGTGCATGTGGCGCAGATGCTGAACGTGCTGGACGGCTTCGATATCGCCGCCATGGGCTTCGGCACGGTCGAGTCCTGGCACCTGGTGGCGGAGGTGCTGAAGATGGCCTTCGCCGATCGCGCGGTGGCCACGGCCGACCCGGATTTCGTCACCGTGCCGGTCGGCAAGCTGACGTCGCGCGCCTATGCCGATCTGCGCCGGGCCGAGATCGACATGGCGCGGGCGCAGGCCTGGACGGCGCATCCCTCGCTGGGGGAATCGAACTGCACCACGCATGTGACGGTGGCGGATGCGGCAGGCAACATCGTCGCCACGACGCAGACCATCAACGCGCTGTTCGGCGCCCGCATCGCGATCCCCGGCACCGGGCTGATCGCCAACAACTACATGCATAATTTCGACCCGCGCCCGGGCCTCGCTTTGTCCGTGCAGCCGGGCAAGCGCGTCTATACCTCCATGGCGCCGACCATCGCGCTGAAGGACGGCAGGCCCGCCTTCGCGCTCGGCCTGCCCGGCGGGTTGAAGATTTTCCCGTCTGCCTTCCAGGCCGTGTTGAACCTGATCGACCACGGCATGACGCTGCAACAGGCTGTCGAGGCGCCGCGCATCTGGACGCAGGGCCTGGCGCTGGAGCTGGAGCCGGCGGTGCCGGAGGATGTGACCGCCGCGCTCGCGGCGCGCGGCCATGCGGTGCGGCGCGTGGCGACCATCGGCGGCGGCATGAACGGCATCGCCTTCAACGGCGACGGCACGATGACCGGCGCGGCCTGCTGGCGCGCCGATGGATCGGTGGTGGCATTGGGTGGCGGGCTGGCACGCGCCGGCGTGCGCTTCGTGCTCGAAACCGGCAAACCTGCTTGAACCTCCCCAGGACCAGGACATGACCCAGAAGATCGCCCTGTTGCAGCCCATCGCCGGCGAGATGGCCGAAATCATCCAGTCCCTGTTGCCCGAAGGCTTTTCCGCCACCGCCGTGAAGGGCCGCAGCGTCGAGGATCTGAAGGCGGAGGTCGCCGATGCCGATTACGCGCTGTGGTGGGATGTGCCGGTGCCGGCGGAGGTGCTGGCGGCCGGGCCGAAGCTGAAGCTGCTGCACAAATGGGGTGTCGGCATCGACAACATCGACCTGGATTACTGCCGCAAGCACGGCATCCAGGTGGCGCGCACCACGGGCAGCAATGCCGCGCCGGTCGCGGACTTCACCATCGGGCTGATGCTGGCCCTCGCACGGCGCATCGTACCCGCACATAACAGCACCGCGGCCGGCGGCTGGGCGAAGAACGAGGTGTGGAAGCAATCGGTGATGGTCTCCGGCAAGACCGTCGGCATCATCGGGCTTGGCGCCATCGGCAAGGGCGTGGCGAAGCGGCTGCAGGGCTTCGATTGCCGCGTGCTGTACTACTCCCGTACGCAATTGCCCGAGGATCAGGCGAAGGCACTCGGCGTGGAGTATCGCGCGCTGGATGATCTGCTGGCGGAGGTTGATTTCCTCTCACTGAACTGCCCGCTGACGCCGGAGACCGCCGGCATGATCAATGCCGCGGCGCTGGCGAAGATGAAGCCCAGCGCGATGATCATCAACGTCGCACGCGGCGGGGTGGTGGTGGAGGCGGATCTGGTGGCGGCGCTGAAATCCGGCACGATCCGCGCCGCGGCAGTGGATGTGTTCGACCAGGAACCGCCGCCCGCCGACCACCCGCTGCTGCATATGGACAATGTGATCGTCACGCCGCATTGCGCCAGCACGGCCTATGAGAACAGCCGCCGCAGCATCCAGCATTGGCTGGGCAACATGGTGCGCGTTTCGAAGGGCGAGCCGATTCCGGAGCAGGACCGCGTCGTGTGACGCGGCCCTGAATTTCTGCAGCTACTGCTTCGCGTAGTGGTGGCAGAAGCCTGCGCCGATTTCCGTCAGCCGGTCCGCGATCAGCTTGCCGGATTCGGCGCTGCACAGCCGCGGGTCGCCGGTGCCGAGGCCGTTCGGGCTGACGGCGTCATACTCGATCGGCACCGTCACCTCGGCACCCTGGAAGCTCAGCGAGCCCCAGCCCTGGAAGGGCAGGCCCAGCGCCTCGGGGTTGCCGCTGCGCGGTTCGGGAATGAGGTCCGTGCGGATGCGCTCCGGGAACAGATGCATGCCGAGGCTGGTCAGCGGATCGGCGCCGTGGCTGGAGACAGCCTTCGCCTTCTCCGCGCCCAGCAGCTTTGGCATTTCCGCATAGGCGATTCGCCAGAGATACAGCGCCGGGATCACCAGCCCCGTCTTGTGCATCACCGCGCGCGTCGCCTCGTTGATGACGTTGACGTTGCCGCCATGGCCGTTGATGACGACCAGCTTCGTCAGCTTGTGCCGCAGCAATTCGCCGAACATCTCGTCCAGCACGGCGCGGAAGGTGGCGGCGGACAGCGCGATGCCGCCGGGCATCGGGCCGAAGAAATCCCCCTTGCCGAAGGGCAGCACCGGCGCCACCACGGTGCGCGTGCCTTCCGCCGTGGCGCGCAGCGCGATCAGCTCGGCCATCTTCTCGGCCAGAAAATAGTCGCCCATTGGCGCATGCGGGCCCTGATCCTCATGGCTGCCCATCGGCAGCAGGATCACCGGGTTCTGCGGATAGAGCGTGCGGGCCTCATCGCCCGTGATCTCGCCCATGCGGACTTTCGTCGGCGATATCTCAGTCATGCTGGCGGTTCCTCAGTTGATCTCATCGGCACGGATGCAGGCGACACGGTGGGCCAAACTGCCGAATTCGCGAAGGGGTGGCACGGTCTCCGCGCATTCCGGCCGCACATGCCGGCAGCGTGTGCGGAACACGCAGCCGGAGGGCGGGTCGGAGGGGCTGGGCGGCTCGCCGGGTAGGATCTCGCGCGTCAGCCGACGCGCCGGGTCGAGCATCGGCGTGGCCGACAGCAGCGCCCGCGTATAGGGGTGCAACGGGCGGGCAAAGACTTCCGCCACCGGGCCCTCTTCCATGACGCGGCCCAGATACATGACGATGACCCGGTCACACAGATGCCGCACCACGGGCAAATCGTGGCTGATGAACAGCATCGCGAGGCCGAGGTCGCGCCGCAGTTCCGCCAGCAGCTTCACCACCTGCGCCTGGATCGAGACATCCAGCGCCGAGACCGGCTCATCCGCCACCAGGAAATCCGGATTGGTGGCCAGCGCGCGCGCAATGCCGAGTCGCTGCCGCTGGCCGCCGGAGAATTCATGCGGATAGGCATCCAGCCGCTGCGGATCGAGGCCGACGCGCACGAACATTTCCGTCAATTGCGCGCGGCGTTCGGCGGCGGAGAGGCTGGTGTGGATGGCCAGCCCGTCCTCCACCTGTGCGCCGATGGTGCGCCGTGCATCGAGACTTCCGAACGGGTCCTGGAAGACAATACCCATGCGCGCGCGCAGCGCCCGCCAGGCGGCACTGCCGGGTTTCGGCAGCACCATGCCATCGAACCGCACAGCACCGCCCGTGGCGGCCAGCAGGCCGAGCAGGACGCGGCCCAGCGTGGACTTGCCACTGCCGCTTTCGCCAACGACGCCCAGCGCCTCCCCCCGCGCCACCGTCGCATCCACGCCAGCCACGGCACGCACCGGCTTGCCGAGCGCGAAGATGCCGCGCGGCGCGAAGGTCATCTCGACGCGCTCGGCAACCACCAGCGGCTCACTCATGCGCGCAGCTCCCGCCAGCGCACGCAGCGCACCGCCTGGCCCTGCACCTCCTCCAGCGGCGGCGGCGTCTCGCAGGCTTCGGTCGCGAAGGTGCAGCGCGGCGCGAAGCGGCAGCCGGGCGGCCAGCGATCGGGGCGCGGCACCACGCCCGGAATACCCTCCGGCTCGATATCCCCATCTGGCACCGCAGCCAGCAAGGCGCGCGTATAGGGGTGCAGCGGATTGGCAAAGACCTGCGAAACGGGGCCGCGTTCCACCACCTGCGCGGCGTACATCACCACCACATCCTCCGCCACTTCCGCGACGACGCCGAGCGAATGGGTGATGAGCACCAGGCCCATCCCCTCCTCGCGCCTGAGATCCGCCAGCAGGTCCAGGATCGCGGCCTGCACCGTCACATCCAGCGCCGTGGTGGGCTCATCCGCGATCAGCAGGCGCGGCTTGTTGGCGATCGCCATGGCGATCATCACGCGCTGGCGCATGCCGCCCGAGAGTTCGTGCGGATAGGCCCGCGCGCGACGATCGGGATCCGCGATGCCGACGCGCTTGAGCAGCCCCACCGCCTCCGCGCTCGCCTTCGCCGCCGGCACGTCGCGATGCGCGCGAATCGCCTCCGCCACCTGATCGCCGACGCGATGCACCGGGTTCAGGCTGCTCATCGGGTCCTGGAACACCATCGCCATGGCGCCGCCGCGCAGCTTGCGCCGCGCGGCTTCGGGCATGCGCAGCAGATCCTCACCATCGAAGCGCGCCACGCCATCCGCCACGCGCGCGGCTGGTGGCAGCAGCCCCATGATGGCGGTGGCGGCCATGGACTTGCCGGAACCGCTTTCACCCACGATCGCCAGCGTGCGCCCGGTATCGAGGCGGAAGGACATGTCCTCCACCGGCCGGATAATGCCGCCGGGCACCGCGATCTCCACCGTCAGCCCCTGCACATCCAGCAGCGGCCGCGGCGCGGCCGGCGCCGGGAACAGGCCGGGCAGCAGGCGGTCCACCAGCCGCAGCTTCGGTGCGCCGCCGCCGCCGCGCTTGTCCGCTACGTCGCGCACCGCATCGCACAGCAGGTTCATGGCCAGGATGGTCGCCGTCAGCGCCAGGCAGGGCCACAGCAGCAGCATCGGCGCCTGTTCCATCGTGGCACGCGCACCGCGGATCATCAGCCCCCAACTCGGCGTCGGCGGCACTACACCCAGGCCGAGAAACGACAAACCGCTTTCCAGCACGACGGCCGAGGCCACCGCCAGGGAGACCTGCACCAGCACCGGCCCGGCGATATTCGGCAGCACCGTGCGCAGCAGGATGCGCGGTGTGCGGGCGCCGAGGGCGCGCACCGCCTCGACATAATCCTGGCTGCGCGCCGACAGCACCTCCGCGAAGCTCACGCGAATGAAGCCGGGCAGATACAGCACGGACAGCACCAGGATCAGCGTGCCGGTACCCGGGCCGAGCAGCGTGACAACCAGCAGCGCCAGCAGCACCGGCGGAAAGCACAGCACCACATCCGCACCGCGAATCGCCAGCACCTCCGCCAGCCCGCGGAACCAGCCGCCCAGCAGGCCGAGCGCCGTGCCGATCACCGCCGCGATGGCGGCGGAGGCGAAGGCGACGGCCAGCGAGGATCGCGCACCCCAGATCAGCCGGGACATCACATCGCGGCCGAATTCATCGCGCCCCATCGGGCTGCCGGGCAGATAGGCGACGAGGCGGTTCGCCACATCCTGCCGCACCGGATCCATCAGCGGCAGCAAAGGTGCGGCGGCCGCGATCAGCACGATCAGCGCGACGAATCCGGCAGGCAGCCACAGCCGCCTCATGAGCGGGTGATCCGTGGGTCGAGCGCGGCGTAGATCAGATCCATCGCCAGGTTGATCAGCAGGAACAGGCCGGAGACGGTGATGACGATGCCGACCACCATGGGATAATCCCGCGCCTCCACCGCGCGCAGCAGCGGCGTGGAGAGGCCGGGCCAGTTGAAGACATATTCCACCAGCACCGTGCCGCCGAGCAGCGTGCCCATCTGCAGGCCGAGCACGGTGGTGACCGGGATCAGCGCGTTTCGCACCACATGCCTTCGCAGAACCCGTTGTGGCGTCAGCCCCTTGGCCCGCGCCGTGCGGACATGGTCGCGCGACAATGCATCCAGCACGGAGGCGCGCGTCATGCGGAAGATGGTGGCCGCCAGCCCCTTGGCGACCGCGATGGCGGGCAGCGACAGCAGCACCAGATGCCGCATCGGATCCTCCGCGAGCGGCACATAGCCGCCCGCGGGCATCCAGCGCAGCCATTGCGCCAGCACCAGGATCAGCAGCGTGCCGAGCACGAAGACCGGCACCGCCTGCAACACCGCGGCGAGCGACGACGCGATGCGGTCGAAGGCGCCACCCTGCCGCACCGCGGCGAAGGTGCCGGCCGGCAGCGCGACCAGCACGGCCAGCAGCGTGCCGGCCAGGATCAGCTCCAGCGTGCGCGGCAGGCGCAGCGCAATCTCGGCGGAGACCGGATAATCATCGACCAGGGAGGTGCCAAGATCGCCCTGCGTCAGGCCATAGAGAAAGGCGCCATACTGCTCCAGGATCGGCCGGTTCAGGCCGAGCCGTTCGCGCAGCTCCGCGATGGCATAGGCATCCGGCATGGCGCCGCCGGTGGAGAGCAGCATCTCCGCCGGATCGCCCGGCACCATGTGCAGCGCCAGGAAGACAATGCTCGCCACCACCCACATCAGCAGCAGCGACAACCCAACCCGTCTTGCCAGCCACCACATCAGCCGAACGCCGCGAACTCCAGTAACGCCCCCGAGGATGTGGTCAGCGCGCCCGGCAGGTTGGTGAAGCCGGTGATGCGGCGGTCGAAGCCGTAACCCTGTTCACGCCAGGCCAGCGCCACCACCGGCACTTCCTCCAGCGCCGCGCGCTGCATGTCCTTGTAGATCTCGATGCGCTTCGCCTGGTCGAACTCGGTGCGGCCCTTGGCCAGCAGCTCCACCGTGCGCGGCGTGGACAGGCGGAAGGAACGGCCATGCGCGTCGGACAGCGAGGTGTCCAGTACCACCGTCAGCCCATCCGGATCGTTGAAATCGGCCGAGACGCCATGCACCGCGATGTCGTACTGCCCGCGGATGCCGGCGGAAACGCGGGTGGACCAGTCGGTCAGCCGCAGCTCCGCCTGAATGCCGATGGCGGCGAGGTATTGCTGGCTGATCTCGGCGCTGTCCTTGTGCATGCCGAATTGCGAGGTCGCGAGCAGCGTCGTGGAGAAGCCGTTCGGAAAACCTGCCTGCGTCAGCAGCGCCTTGGCACGTTCTGGATCATAGGCGTGGCCCTTGGCGAGTTCGGCGTCGTACCAGGGCGTCCCCTCGACGATCGGCATGCCCTCGATCGGCTTGCCGCGGCCGGAGAAAGCGACGCGCACGATATCCTCACGCTTCACCGCATGGGCGACGGCGCGGCGGACGAGCGGGTTGTTGAAGGGCGGGCGGGTGCCGTTGAACAGGATGTCCATGAACGGACCCATCTGCGCGTCCAGCTTCAGCCGCGGGTCATTCTCCACCGCCGCCATGCCGGACCAGGGCACATATTCGACCATGTCCACATCGCCGGATTGCAGCGCAGCAAGGCGCAGGTTCTCATCCGCATAGACCACCATGCGGATCACCGGCGTGCGCGGCAGGCCCGGCACCCAGTAGTTGTTCGCCTTCTCAAGCTGAATCCAGGTGCCGCGTTCCTGCGACGCCACGCGATACGGGCCGCAGCCAATGGCGTTCGCCATGTCGCGGGAGCCGCGCCAGACGATCGCCATGTTGTAATTGGCGAACCACAGCGGCGCGGTGACGTTCGGCGCCTTCATCACAAGCCGCACCGTGTGCGGATCCGGCGTCTCCACACGCTCGATCTGCTGCATCTGCGTACGGTAGTAGGCCGTGGAGCGTTCAGCGGCGATCTGCTCGATGCACCACTTCACATCCTCCGCGGTCACCTTCTCCCCGTTGTGGAAGACGGCGTCGGGCCGCAGCTTGAAGACCCAGGCCCCTTCGGCATCGCGCGAATATTCGCTGGCGAGTTCGCCCTGCAATTCGCCCTTCTCATCGAAGCGCATCAGGCGGCGATGGATCAGCATCTTCACCGTGCCGGCGGAGGCGCCGGTGGAGGGCCAGGGCTGGAGATTGGGCGGCCAGGCGGAGAGGCCCATGCGGATCACGCCGGGCCGCTGCTGCGCGCGCGCCGGATTGGTCAGCATCGGTGCCGCGCCCAGGCCGGCTGCGGCACCGAACAGCGTGCGTCGGGTCAGATGGGGCATGGGTTTTCCCTTCGGCGGGTGCGATGCAGCAAATTCACCTCGAATGCCACGCGGGAAGACGTCGCCTGTCAAGCGCAATCTGGCTCAATCCGCGGGAAACACCGTGACGGCCGCCTCGGGAATGCCGAGCTCGACCATTGTGCCCGGCTGCGGCACCGCATCCTGCCGCGGCAGTTTCACGATGAAATCCGTGCGGCCGGCATGCGCCAGGCGCAGCCGCGAATGGTCGCCGAGATACACCACCTCCTCCACCCGCGCGGTGGCGGCATTCGTCATGCCTTGCGCCGCCGCCCCCAGCGCCACACGCTCCGGCCGGATGGAGAGCAGCGCGGCAGCGCCCGCCGGCAGGTCGTGCGGTGTGGCGGTCAGCACGCTGCCATCGCCAAGTCGCAGCCGCGTCGCATCCAGCACGCGCGCGGCAAGGCGGTTATTCTCCCCGATGAAGCCGGCGACGAAGGGGTTGGCCGGGTGCTCATACACCGCCTCCGCCGTGCCGAGCTGCTGGATGCGGCCTTCGTTGAACACGGCGATGCGGTCCGACAGGGTCAGCGCCTCCGCCTGGTCATGCGTGACATAGACCATGGTGACGCCGAGCTGCGCGTGGATGCGGCGGATCTCGGTCTGCAACTCCTCCCGCAACTGCTTGTCCAGCGCGCCGAGGGGTTCATCCAGCAGCACCAGCTTCGGCTCGAAGATCAGCGCGCGGGCGAGCGCCACGCGCTGCTGCTGGCCGCCGGATAGCTGTTGCGGGCGGCGATCGCCGAAGCCGGGCAGACGCACCATTTCCAGCGCGCGCTGCGTGCGGCTGGCGATCTCGGCGCGCGGCATCCGGCGGATGGAGAGCGGGAAAGCGAGGTTCTCCGCCACCGTCATATGCGGAAACAGCGCGTAGTTCTGGAACACCACCCCGATGCCGCGGCGATGCGGTGGCACCGTGTCGATGCGCGCGCCATCCAGCTCGATGCGGCCGGAGGATGGGTCCTCGAAGCCGGCCAGCATCATCAACGTGGTGGTCTTGCCGGAGCCGGAGGGTCCGAGCAGGGTCAGGAACTCGCCGCGCTGCACATCGAGGTTCAGCGCGGCCACGACCTGCGTATGGCCGTCATAGGTCTTCGTCACGTCACGGAAGCGCACCAGCGGGGCGGTCATCGCACCACCTTCCGCGCGGCACGCAGCCGCAGCGCCTCGCTCACCAGCAGGAAGATCAGCGAGCACAGGAACAGCAGCGTGGCGGCGGCCAGGATGGTGGGGGTGAGGAATTCGCGGACCGAGGCATACATCTGCCGCGGCAGGGTGAACTGCCCGGGTCCGGCCAGGAACAGCGTGATGACGAATTCATCGAGCGAGGTGGCAAAGGCAAACACGGCGCCGGCCGCGATGCCCGGCCAGGTGTTCGGCACCACCACGCGCAGGATCGCCGGCAGCGGCGCCGCGCCGAGCGAGGCGGCGGCGCGCAGCAGATTGGCATCGAAGGTCTGCAAGGTGGCCAGCACCGCCATCACCACGAAGGGCACCGCAACCACCGTATGCCCCAGCACCAGCCCGAGCAGCGAGCCGGAAAGGCCCGCCAGCGAATAGGCGAAATACATGGAGGCCGCGGTGACGATGTAGGGCGTGACCAGCGGCAGCGTCAGCAGCGTGACCAGCAGCGCCTTGCCGCGAAACCGCCCAAGCTGCAGCCCGATGGCCGCCGCCGTGCCGAGCGGCGTGGCCAGGATTGTGGTGGCGATGGCGACGACAAAACTGTTGCGCGTGGCCAGCACCCAGCGCCCGGCGGTCAGGAAATCCTCATACCAGCGCAGGGAAAAGCCGCGCGGCGGCAGCACCATCAGCTCTGTGGGGGAGAAGGACAGCACCACCACGGCCAGCATCGGCGCCATCAGGAAACCGAGCACCAGCACCGTGGTGCCGCGCAGCAGCAGGCGCGCGAGCGGATGGTCGCGCATCAGGCGCGCGCCCCGGCCTGGATGGTGCCGCCGGTCAGGATGCGGGTCAGCGCGATGACGGCGCCACTCATTGCCAGAAGGTAGGCAGAGAGCGCGGCGGCCATGCCCCAGTTCACGTCGCGCGTCATGAAATTGGCGATGAACCAGGTCACCATCTGGTCCCGGTCGCCACCGACCAGCGCCGGCGCGGTGTACATGCCGACCGACAACAGGAACACCATGGCCCCGCCCGCCGCCACACCCGGCAGGCTGAGTGGCAGCCACACACGGAAGAAGCGCTGCACCCCATTAGCACCGAGCGAGGCGGCGGCGCGCAGATAGGTGGCGTCCAGCCGCGTCATCACGCTGTGCATCGGCAAAATGGCGAAGGGCAGCAGCACATGCACCAGCGCCAGCAACACCGCGATGCGCGTGCCGAGGATCTGCGCCGGCGCCTCCAGAATCCCGATGCCGATCAGCGCATCATTCACCGGCCCTTCCCGTTGCAGCAGCACGAACCAGGCGGTGGTGCGCACCAGCACGGAGGACCAGAACGGGATCAGCACCAGGGTCAGCGCCACGGAGGACCAGGGCGCGCGCAGCCGGGTGATGGTGTAGGCCACCGGATAGGCCAGCAGCACGCAGATGGCGGTGACCAGCAGGCTGACCCAGAGCGTGCGGATGAACAGCGTCTGGAACAGCTTTTCGTCGTCGGGCACCTGCATCACCGCGCCATCGGGCCCGCGAGTCAGATCCATCGCGCGCAGCAGGTACAGCGAGGTGGTCGGCCCGCCGGCGCGTTGCAGCATCAGCCATGTCTCGCTTTCGCCCCAGCGCGCATCCAGCGCGACCAGCGAGGCGACGTAGGGCGCCTGGAGCCGGTCTCCGGCCCGCGCGGTGCGCAGCAGCAGCGTGCGAAGCCCGGTGCGTTCGAAATTCATCCGCTGCGCGACATCGCCGATGCGGCGTTCCTCGAGCGCCGCGGCCAGTTCCCGCGCGACCGCCGCGAAGGCTGCTTCCGGCGGCAGCCGCTGCCCGTCCCACGCCGCCAGTATCGTGCTGGTGTCCGGCAAGGCCGCCGCCACCTCCCGGTCCGCCACCGCGCGGAACAACGTGAGGCCCACAGGCATCAGGAAGCTGCCGATAATCAACAGCAGCAGCGGCGCGATCAGCAGCGCCGCCAGCCAGTTCGTGCGCCTCAACGATTAAGCCAGGAGGCGAAGCGCTGCTCCAGATCCGGGCCGTTCTCCAGCCAGAACTCGGTATCGATCTCAAGGCCGCCGGCCTGGTGGTTCGTCATCATCAGCGGGTTGCGCGCGCGCACATCCGGGTCGTCGGCGACGGATTGCACCGCCGGGTTGATCGGCCACAGCCGCGTCAATTCCAGCAGCGGCCCGGGGCTGGTGATGTGCTCGATCAGCCGCATGCCCTGCGCCGCATTGGGCGAGCCGCGCACCACCGCCCAGCTGTCATAGGCATACAGCAAGGTGGACCAGCGCAGATTGTAGCGCGCCCCGGCGCGGATGCCGTTGGCGACACGGCCGACGAAGCCCACCGCATAGGCGACCTCCCCGCTGTTCACCAGCTCGATCGGCTGCTGCCCGCCGGTCCAGAAGGTCAGATGCGGGCGCAGCCGGTCGAGCGCCGCGAAGGCGCGCTGCTGGCCCTGTGGGGTCGCCAGCACCTTGTAGACATCGGCTGGCGCCACGCCATCGCCCATCAGCGCGATCTCCAGCGTCATCCGCGCGCCGCGCCGCATGGAACGGCGGCCGGGGAAGCGGGCGGTGTCGAAGAACTCGGTAAAATTGGACGGGCCGTTCGGGTGCCGCGCCTCGTCGTAGAAGACCGAGACACCCCAGCCGATGGCGCCCGCGCCGCAGGTGGTGGCGCCACCCGGCATGAACTTCGAACGATCGACAACGGACCAGTCGATACGCTCGAAGATGCCATCCTCGCAGCCGCGCACCAGGTCCGGCGCCTCGACCATCACCACATCCCAGGTGACGTTGCGGGCGGCGACCATCGCGCGGATCGGGCCGACATTGTAGTCATACGCCGTATCCACCACCGGCCCGCCGGGGAAGGTTGCGAACAGCGTGCTGCGCATATGGTCCTGCAGCGCGCCGCCGCCGGCCACGATGGTCAGGTCGCGCGCCATTGCGGGCGTTGCAGCCAGGATAAGGGCGGCTAGGGGGGCGAGCAGGCGCCGCATTGTCTGGGTCTCCGATCGTCAGATGGGCGGGATGTCGGATATCGGCGTGATGTGCCAGCCGGCATTCTTCCGGGCATAGTAGGTATTGAGCAAGCGCGTCGTGATCGGCCCCGGCACGCCATCCCCGATCGGCGCGCCATCCAGCCTTGTCAGCGGGAACAGGCCGCAGGAGGTGGCGGTCAGGAAGGCCTCCTCCGCCCCGGCCAGTTGCTCCGGCATCAGCCTTCCATAGCGGGCGGGAATGCCGAGATCGGCCGCGATCTCGAACATGCTGCGGCAGGAAATCCCCTCCAGCACGCCGGCATCCGGCGCCAGCAGCCCGCCATCGATCACCGCCACCACGTTGAAGCCGGGCGCTTCCGCCACCGCGCCATCGGTGGCGCACAGGATGGGCACGTCGCAGCCGGCATCCTTGGCCAGGAAGGCGGCGCGGATGAAATCGCCCCAATGGGTGTTCTTCCACACCGGATTCACCGCGCTGGCCGGAATCCGCGCCACGTCGCGCACCAGCATGGCGTTCTGGCCGCGCTGCATCTCCGCCGGCTGGCCGCGCAGGATCAGCGGCGTGACGGTGGCGAAGAAGCGGTTGGTCGCCTTGGTCGGGTCGCGCGTGCCGGGCACCGTCATGCCGCGGGTACAGGCGAAATAGACCAGCGCATCCGGCAGGCCGCTCTGCCGCACCAGATCCGCCAGTAGCCGCCGCATGGCATCCCGGCCCATCCCCGCATCCAGCCGCAGCCCGGCCATCGAGGCGAAGAAGCGGTCCAGGTGATCCTCCAGCCGGAAGAAGCCGCCCCGCCAGACATGCACCACGTCATAGGTCATGTCGGCATACATCAGGCCGAGGTCGCGGACCGGGATCTTCGCCTCGGCCAGCGGCACCACCGCCCCGTCGATATAGCCGAGGGCGCGGCTGAAATCCGCGTTCGCCACGGTCAGGTGCGTGGGAACCTGCAAAGCCTCGGCCATCGGGCACTCCTTGTGGGCGAGCATAGGAAGCCGTGGCGCGCCGCGTCAAACCGGCGTTTTGAAGGCCCCCTGCCCCGCCACGTCCGCCCAGGCCCGGAAGGAAGGCGAGGGTGTGACCCGGCCGGAACGCAGCAGGTCGAGCCAGGCGGAAGTCGCCTTGACGAAGCGGTTCACGCCGCGCGGCCAGATCGCCAGGCTCATCGCCTCCGCCATAAGCGGCTCCTCCACCCCCAGCGCATAGGCGGATTCGAGTGCGGCGCCGAGGCCCCACATCTCCTCGCAGGCCGTGTGCACGCCGATCAGCGCGATCCGCGCGAGGCTGGGGGAAAGTGGCGTGCCCTGGAGCAGCGCATCGCAGCCCTGCAGATATTCGCGCGCTGCCGGCAGGTCCGGGAATTGCGCCTGCCAATGCGTGGCGATGCAGGCATAGCGCGCCGAACCCGCGGCCCAGCCCGCCAGCCGAAACACCGCCGCGGCCAGCGCATCATCGCCGCCGGCCTGGCGGAATTTGTGCAGGTGGTGGGTGCCGACCGGTTCATCGCAGCCAGCGAGGATGGCGAGCCACACCACCTCCTTCTCCAGCGGCGCCAGATGGCGCTGCTCCAAGGTCAGCGCGCGGTACATCGCCTCATAGGACTGGTGCAGTTCCGGCAGGGCGGCGGCCATGGCGCCGTGATGCGGCAGCACGAAGCCGCGCGCCGCACGGATCTGTTCCAATGCGTGGCGAACATCATCGGGGGATCTGTCCATGCGGCGAGTGTCGGAAGGCGCGCCGGGGTGGTCAAGCCGACGGGGCTGGCGTCATCGGTACGGTTCGGGCCAGATTGTCCTGTCAAACAGGCTCCAGAGGTAGAACATGCTGCGTCGCCACGCCCTGACCATGCTCGCCGCCCCCTTCCTGCTGCCCCGCGCAGCCAACGCCCAACCCGCCTGGGCCCCGACCAGACCGGTGACAATGGTGGTGCCCTTCCCGCCCGGCGGGCCGACCGACCTGGCGGCGCGGGTGGTGCAGCAGGGCATGTCGGCGGCGCTCGGCCAGCCGGTGGTGGTGGACAACCGACCAGGTGCCACGGGTGCCATCGGGTCCCGCTACGTCGCGCAGCAGCCGGCGGATGGCCATACGCTGCTGGTGGCCGCCAGCGGCACGCTGACCATCAATCCGGTGGTGCTGCGGACTCCGGGCTACGATGTGGAGAAGGATTTCGTACCGGTCACGCTGGTGATGACGGCGCCGAACATGCTTGTGGTCCACCCCTCCATCCCCGCGACGACGGTGGCGGAGGTGGTGGCCTGGATGAAGACCATCCCGGGTGGCCCGGCCTATGCCTCCTCGGGCGTCGGGTCCTCGGAGCAGTTGGGCATGGAACTGTTCAAGCTGCTGACGCAGACGGAGGCGCTGCCGGTGCCTTTCGCCGGCGGCCCGGCCGCGGCCACCGCCGTGATCCAGAACACCGCGCCCTTCGCCGTGCTGAACGCGGCGACGGTGGGCATCCATGTGCAGGCGGGCCGGCTGCGCGGCATCGCCGTCTGCGGACCGAACCGCTTCCCGCAACTGCCGGATGTGCCGACCATGGCCGAACAGGGCCTGCCGGACCACGTCTCCGGCTCCTGGACCGCCATCGTCGCCCCGACCGGCACGCCGGAGCCGGCGCTCGCGCGGCTGAACGAGGTGATCGTGGCCTCGCTGAAGACGCCGGAGGTGACGCAGCGCCTGGCCAATGTCGGCTTCGCGGTGGATGCGACATCGCGCGAGGCGCTGGGCAAGCTGATCGCGGATGATCTGGCCCGCTGGCGCCGGGTGGTGCGGGAAGCACGGATCCAGGTGAACTGAGGGGGCCCACCAAGAGCCCCCACCCAACCCTTCCCCGCATTCGGGGAAGGGCAGGAAGGGTCAGCTCTGCGGGCGGCGCTTTGCCCCGGCATAGGGCGCGCGAGGCTTGTCACCCGCATAAGGCGCCCGGGGCTTGTCGCCACGCGGCGGTCCGGCATAGGCGCGCGGCGCCCGGTCCGGCCGCGGGGGACCAGCCGGCCGGTCCGGCCGGGGCGGCGCCGGACGGTCGCGCTGCGGCTCCCGCGGCGGGGCGCGGCTCGGCGCCGGGGCATTGGGCATCGCCTCGATGCGGATGCGATCGTCATCGTCGCCGGAGACGCGCTGGGCGGAGGCGGCGAAGCGCGCGGCGGCCCAGGGCGCGATCTCGACGCGGGTTTCGCGGTCCATCACCTCGATCCGGCCCACTTCCTTGCGCGTCAGGTCGCCCTTGCGGCAGATGAAGGGCAGGATCCAGCGCGGATCGGCCTGGTCGTGGCGGCCGATGGACAGGCGGAACCACACACCCTCCGCACCCTGTTCGCGCGGCGGGCGCGGGGCGGCGGGCGGCGGGGCGGAAAGCTCCTCCGGCGCGGGCAGGGAGGATCGGAGCGCCTGGAACAGCGCGGCGGCCACCTGCTCCGGCGTCTTGTCCACCAGCAAAGCGCGGGCGAGTTCCATGTCGTCCTCATCCGCCACCGCATCCACGGCGGTGCGGGCCTGGGCGGCCAGGCGCTCACGGTCCTTGGCGCGGACATCCTCGGCGGAGGGCGGGCCGGACCATTCGGCCTGGATGCGGGCATTGGAGAGCAGGCGTTCGGCCAGGCGGCGGCGCGCATGGGTCACCAGCAGCACGGCAACGCCCTTGCGCCCGGCCCGGCCGGTGCGGCCGGAACGGTGCTGGAGCGTTTCCTTGTCGCGCGGCAATTCGGCATGGATGACCAGCCCGAGATCCGGCAGGTCGATGCCGCGGGCGGCCACGTCGGTCGCCACGCAGACCCGGGCGCGGCGGTCGCGCAGCGCCTGCAGGGCGCGGTTGCGCTCCGCCTGGGTCAGCTCGCCCGAAAGCGCCACGGCGGAGAAGCCGCGTTCCGAGAGGCTGCCATGCAGCCGGTTCACCTGTTCGCGGGTGTTGCAGAACACCAGCGCGCCGCCGGATTCGTACCAGCGCAGCGCGTTGACAACCGCGGCCTCAACCTCCCGCGGCCCGACCAGCATGGCGCGGTAGGCGATGTCGCCATGGCGCTCACCCTCCACCGTCGCCGCGATCCGCAGCGCGCCGCGCTGGTAGGAGGCGGCGAGCGCCACGATCTCCCGCGGCACGGTGGCCGAGAACAGCAGGGTACGCCGGGTCTCAGGTGCGCCTTCGAGGATGGCTTCCAGGTCGTCCCGGAAGCCCATGTCCAGCATCTCATCCGCCTCGTCGAGCACGGCGGCGCGGAGCTGGGACAGGTCCATGTTGTTGCGGTCGAGATGGTCCCGCAGCCGGCCCGGCGTGCCGACGACGATCTCGGCGCCCATGCCCAGCGCGCGGCGATCGGCCCGCACATCGGTGCCGCCGACGCAGGCGAGGACGCGGACATGGGTGCCGGAATAAAGCCAGGCCAGCTCCTCCCGCACCTGCATGGCCAGTTCGCGGGTCGGCGCGATCACCAGCGCCAGCGGCGCCTGGCTGCGCCCGCCGGCCAGCACCTGCTCGGCGATGGCGAGGCCGAAGGCGACGGTCTTGCCGGAGCCGGTCTGGGCCGAGACCAGCAGGTCTCGCCCAGCGGTTGCGGGGTCCAGCACGGCGGCCTGGACGGGGGTGGGTTCGGCGTAGCCGCGCTCGGCCAGGGCCTGGGCGAGACGTTCGGGGAGATCGGGAAAGGGCATTGTGACGGGTGTCTAGCGCAGGCGGCGCGATTCCGCACCAACTCCCTCGCCGCGGCGCAGCATGGCAGCCCCGCGCGGGCCTAATTGCCGTGCAGCACAACCCCGGCCGCCCGCAGCCGGGCCAGTTCCGCCGCGCCCAGCAGCGGGCCGAGCAGCGCGTCATTATCCGCCCCCAGCTTCGGGGCGGGGTTGCGCAGGATGCCGGGGGTCACCGACAGGCGCGGGACCTCGCCATGCATGGGCAGCCAGCCATCCGGCATGTCCTCATCCGGCACCTCGATCAGCGCCTCCCGCTCCGCGATGTAGGCATCCTGGTCTAGTTCCGAGACATCCATGATCGGGCCGATGGTCACGCCATCCCGGTCGAATTGCGCCAGCGCCTCGGCGCGATCCATGCCGGCGATGGCGTCGCGGATGACGCCGTCGATCACCTCGATATTCGCCAGGCGGTCCGGGTTGGTGCGGAAGCGCGGGTCGTCCACCAGTTCGGGCCGGCCAATGCTGGCCATCAGACGCACGAACACCGCCTGGGTGCTGGTGGACAGGCTGAGCCAGCCGCCATCCCGGGTGCGATAGGCGTTGCGCGGGGCGGTGTTGGTGCTGCGGCTGCCGGTGCGCGGCTTCACCTGGCCGCTGATCCGCCAATTCGCCATCTGCGGTTCCAGCACCGCGAAGATCGGCTCGAACAGGGACAGGTCCACCACCTGCCCCTGCCCCGTCGCCTTCGCATGCCATAGCGCGATCATGGCGGCGGAGGCGCCGTAGAGGCCCGCATAGGCATCCGCCATGAACATCGGCGGCAGCACCGGTTCGCGGTCCGCGAAGCCGTTCAGCGCGGCGAAGCCGGCATAGCCCTCAACCAATGTGCCGAAACCCGGCTTGTGGCGGAACGGCCCGGTCTGGCCCCAGCCGGAGACGCGGATGATGACCAGCGCCGGGTTGATCGCCAGCAACTCCTCCGGCCCCAGACCCATCTCCTCGAGCACGCCGGGACGGAAGCTCTCGACGAAAATCGCGGCATCCGCCACCAGCCGCTTCACCACCGCCACAGCCTCCGCCTGCCGCAGGTCAAGGCAGAGGCTGCGCTTGTTGCGGCAGCAGGTCTTCCAGGCGGTCTCGATGCCGCCGACCTTCCAGGCGCGCAGGCTGTCGCCTGCCGGCGGCTCCACCTTCACCACCTCCGCCCCATGGTCGGCCAGCACCTTGGTGAGCATGTTGCCTGCCACCAGGCGGGACAGATCCACCACCCGCACCCCGTCCAGCGCCCCCTTCGCCGCCGGGTCGAACTGCCGCCGGTGTTTCGGCTGGCGCGATTTTTCGTGCGTTTCCAAGTGGCGACACTCCCCTGCTCCGCAGCCGTAAGGCCGCCACTCGGCCAGCGTCAATCCGGGCCTGCTGGACGATTTGCGGTTAAATGCCTATCAGTTGCATTCTGCGTTTCCGGACCTTGCCCATGACGCTCGCCGGACTATCCCTGCGTGACCTGGAATACCTGCTGGCCGTCGCGGAGCATCTCAGCTTCGGCCGGGCCGCGCAGGCCTGCGCCGTCAGCCAGCCCACGCTTTCCGCGCAGATCCGCAAGATCGAGGAGCTCCTCCAGGTCGAGTGCTTCGAGCGCGCCCCCCGCGGCGTGCTGATTACGCCCCGCGGTGCCGAGCTGGCAGCCCAGGCCCGGCTGGTGGTGGCCGAGGCGCGGCGGATGTTCGAGATTGCAGCCGCCGGCGCCGCCCCGCTGGAGGGCACCTTCCGGCTCGGCGTCATCTCCACCCTCGGCCCCTACCTGGTGCCCTTCCTGCTGAAGCCGCTGCGCGCCCGCTTCCCGCAGCTTCGCCTGCTGCTGTCAGAGGGGCTGACCCGGCAATTGGCGCGGCAGGTGGAGGATGGGGAGTTGGATGCGATCCTCGCCGCCTCCCCCCTGCCCGGCCCGGACCTGACCGAACTCAAGCTGTTCCGGGAGGAATTCGTGCTGGTGGTGCCGCGCGACCACCCGCTCGCCCGGGTCGAGCAGGTGGCGCAGGACGACATCCCGGTCCCTGAGCTGATCCTGCTGAGCGAAGGCCACTGCCTGCGCGACCACTCCCTGGCCTATTGCCCCACCCGCCTGCAGGTCGACCGGCCCGAATTGCAGGCGGCGAGCCTGGAGACGCTGCGCCAGATGGTCGCGGCGGGCGTCGGCGTGTCCTTCATGCCGCAGCTTGCCGTGCAGATCGGCGCGCTGCTGGATGACATGGTGGCCTATCGCCGCATCGGCGATGGCGGCATGGGGCGCGATGTCGCGCTGTTCCACCGCCCCGGCTTCAGCCGCATCCGCGATGTCCGCCTGCTGCGCCAGGCGATCCGCGAGATCCTGTCCGAACAGAGCGCCGTGAAAGTGGCCGCAACGCTGGCCTGAAGCGGCGGCATTTCCGAAAAACCCGGCCGGCTCGCCCGGCGCAACATCCGGCATGGACGCCGCTGCAGAATTGCGACAAAGAGCGAGGCGTGAGCTTCGCGCCTGGCGCGTTCGCTCGGTGCAATCATTGCAATGGGTTCATCGACCGCGCGGAGCCAACCAGCGGCCTTTTCGGGAGACTTCACATGACACAGCCAGCCACCCCCTTCCTGTCCAGCCGTCGCAGCCTGCTGCGCGCGGGCGCCGGCCTTGGTGCGGCCGCCGCGTTGCCGGGCTTCGCCCAGGCCCAGGATTTCGCCGGGCGCACGATCGAATTCGTCATTCCCTTCGCCGAGGCCGGCGGCAGCGATGTCTGGGCGCGCTTCATGGCGCCGTATCTCGGCAAGCACCTGCCAGGCCAGCCCAATGTCATCGTCCGCAACGTGCCGGGCGGCGGGTCCATCACCGGGACCAACACCTTCTACCAGCGGGCACGGCCGGATGGGCTGAGCTTCATCGGCACCTCCGGCTCCACCCAGTTCCCCTATCTGCTGGGTGATCCGCGGGTGCGCTACGACTATACGCGGATGATCCCGACCTACGTCTCTCCCACCGGCGGCGTGGTCTATCTGCCGAAGAGCCTGGGCATCGAGAATGCCTCCCAGCTCGGCCGGCTGCGTGACCGGGAACTGATCTATGGCAGCCAGGGTGCCACGTCGCTGGACCTGGTGCCGATGCTGGCCTTCCGCCTGCTCGGGCTGAATGTGCGCCATGTGTTCGGCATGCGCGGCCGCGGCGAGGCACGTCTCGGCCTGATGCGCGGCGAGATCACCATCGACTACCAGACCTCCTCCGCCTTCATCACCCAGGTGATGCCGATGGTGGAGGCGGGCACGGCGGTGCCGATGTTCTCCTATGGCGTGCTGGACGGGCAGGGCAATGTGCAGCGCGACCCGTCCTTCCCGAACCTGCCGCATTTCGTCGAGGCGTATGAAATGGTGAACGGCCGCAAGCCGTCCGGCGTGGAATACGACGCCTACCTCGCCTTCTTCGCCTCCGGCTTCGCCGGCCAGAAGCCCGCGCTGCTGCCGCCCAACACGCCGGCCAACATTGTCGCCACCTATCGCAAGGCCTTCGCCGACGCGGTGGCGGACCCGGAGCTGCAGGCGCGCAAGGGTGATGTGCTGGGTGAATACCAGCAGGCCGTGGGCGACGATGTGGAGGCGGTCTACCGCATCGCCACCACCATCAAGCCCGAGGCCCGCGAATGGGTGCGGGACTTCCTGGCCACCAACCACAACGTCCGATTCTGAGCGGGCGGGCGGGCGGGGCGCGCAAGCGCCCGCCCGCCACCCTGCGCCGCGAAGGCTAGCCCCCGATGATTGATCTGTTCTTCGCGACGCTCGGCAATCTGCTGACGTTGCAGCATATGGGATATATGCTGGCCGGCGTCAGCCTCGGCTTGGTGATCGGCGTGCTGCCGGGGGTGGGCGGCATTGCTGGTCTCTCGCTGCTGCTGCCGTTCCTCTACGGCATGGATTCGACCTCGGCGCTGGCCATGCTGATCGGCCTGCTGGCCATCATCCCCACCGCCGACACCTTCACCTCCATCCTGATGGGCATCCCCGGCTCCTCCGCCTCCCAGGCCACGGTGCTGGATGGGTTTCCGCTGGCCAAGCAGGGTGAGGCGGCGCGCGCGCTGTCCGCGGCCTTCGCGGCCTCGATGATCGGCGGATTGTTCGGCGCACTGCTGCTGACCTTCGCGGTGCTGGTGGCGGCCCCGATCATCCTGGCCTTCGGCACCGCCGAATTGTTCATGCTGACGCTGTTCGGACTTTCCATGGTGGGCGTGCTGTCCGGCGCCAACATGGTGAAGGGCATCGCCTCCGCCTGCCTCGGCCTCGGCTTCGGGCTGGTCGGCGCGGCGCCGGCCACCAGCGAGTACCGCATGGATTTCGGCATGCTGTACCTCTCGGACGGCATTCCCCTGGTCACCGTGGCGCTCGGCATCTTCGCGCTGCCTGAGATCCTGGACCTGTTGCGCGGCGGTGGCTCCATCGCGCAGGGCGCGCAGCTCGGCCGCGGCTGGTTCCGCGGCGTGCGCGACACGCTGGCGAATTTCTGGCTGACGCTGCGCTGTTCGGGCATCGGCGCGCTGATCGGCGCCATCCCGGGCATTGGCGGCAGCGTCGTGGACTGGATCGCCTATGGCCATGTCGTGCAGACCACGAAGGACAAGTCGCAATTCGGCAAGGGCGACATCCGCGGCGTGATCGCGCCGGAATCCGCCAACAACGCCACCGCCGCCGGCGCGCTGCTGCCGACGCTGCTGTTCGGCATTCCCGGTTCGGGGTCGATGGCGATCTTCCTCGCCGCGATGATCCTGCTCGGCATCCAGCCCGGCCCGGGCATGGCCAGCAACGACCTTGGCATCACCTACACCATCATCTGGTCGCTCGCGATCGCGAACGTCATTGGCACCGCGATGTGCATCGTGCTGGCGCCCGGCATCGCGAAGTTGACGGCGGTACGCTACGCGCTGATCGCACCGTTCATGATCATGGTGATCTGCTTCGCCGCCTTCCAGGCGACACGCAGCTTCGCCGACCTGATGGCGCTGCTGGCCATGGGCATCCTCGGCATCTTCCTGCGCCGCTTCGGCTGGTCGCGCCCCGCCTTCCTGATCGGCTTCGTGCTGGCACTGGGTGGCGAGCGTTATCTGTACCAGGCCGTGCAGTTCTATGGCTGGGGCTTCCTGACGCGGCCGCTGGTGCTGGTGATCGCGGCCATCACGATCATCTCCATCTGGGCCGGCCTGCGCGGGACGAAAAGCGGCAGCAGCATCCATACCGAAGGCGCGGCGGAGTATTCCATCGCCCGCAACATGACACCGCAGGTCATCTTCTCCGGCATCGTGCTGGTGGGCTTCGGCTTCGCCATCCAGCAGGGGCTGGGCGTGTCCTTCCTGGCGCAGATCTTCCCGATCGCGGTGGGCATTGTCGGCGGCCTCGCCACCCTGCTGCTGCTGGTGCAACAGATGCGCGGCCCGGTCGCCGCGGGGTCCGCGAATTTCGACAGCGAGGCGCGGGCCGCCGATGGTGGGCCGTGGCGCTTCCTGCTGTGGTTCCTGGGCTTCATGGGCGCGATCGGCCTGGTCGGCTTCTTCGCCGCGTTGATCGGCTTCTTCGTGGTCTTTCTGCGGGTGGTGGCGCGATCTTCCTGGGTTCAGACGGTGGCGCTGACGGCCGGTGCGGGTGGCCTGATGCTGGTGCTGGCCAATGCGCTGAACCTGGTATTCCCTGGCGGCCTGCTGCAGGAGTATTTCGACCTGCCCTGGCCATTCCGCTGACGCCGCGCCGCAAGGACTTCCGATGACGCTCCAGACCGCGATCCCCTGCACCTTCATGCGCGGCGGCACCAGCCGCGGCCCGTATTTCCACCGCGGCGACCTGCCGGAAAGCCGGGAGGAAGCGGGGCGTGTGCTGCTGGCGGTGATGGGCTCGCCCGATACGCGGCAGATCAACGGCCTCGGCGGCGCCACCACGCTGACCAGCAAGACCGTGATGGTCAGCAAGGCCGCGCCGGGGGAAAAGCAGCAGGTGGACTACCTGTTCGCGCAGGTCTCGGTGGACAAGGATTTCGTCGATTGGGGCCCTACCTGCGGCAACATGCTGGCCGGCATCGGCCCCTTCGCCATCGAGGAAGGCCTGGTGCCGGCCGAGGATGGCGAAACCCGCGTGCTGATCCGCGCCGTCAACACCGGCGCGCTGATCGAGGCGGTGGTGCAGACCCCCGGTGGCCGCGTGACCTATGATGGCGAGGCCGCGATCGCCGGCGTGCCCGGCACCGCCGCGCCGATCGTGCTGAACTTCGCCGATGCGGTGGGCGGCGCGACGGGGAAGCTGATGCCGACGGGCAACCCGCTGGATCACATCGAGGGTGTGGACGTCACCTGCCTCGATGTCGCGATGCCGGTGGTGATCGCGCGCGCGAAGGACCTCGGCAAGACGGCGCGCGAGACCGCCAAGGAACTCGACGCAGACCGTGACTTCATGGCGCGGATCGAACGCATCCGCCGCGCCGCCGGCCTTGCCATGGGCATGGGCGACGTAGCCGGCAAGGTGATGCCGAAATTCGCCATGGTCGGCGAACCGGCAGGCGGTGCGGGCGTGGCAGCGCGCTACTTCACCCCGCTTGCGACGCATGAAGCCATGGCGGTAACCGGCGGCATCTGCATTGCCAGCGCCTGCAAGCTGCCCGGCACGGTCGCCGCCGGGATCGCGGTGGTGAACGACGCGGCGCGGGAGATGGTGACGCTGGAACACCCGACGGGGGTGATGGAGGCGGTGATCACCACCGGCCGTGCGGAAGACGGCAGCGCCACCATCCTCGGCGGCGGAACGCTGCGCACGGCGCGACGCATCATGAAGGGCGAGGTCTACATCCCCGCCGCGGTGTGGCCCGGCAAATGAAGATCCGCAAGTGAAGACCGGCAGTTGAACGCCGAGACCATCGCCGAGGCCGCGCTTCTCGACCTCACCATCCGCGCCCTGACGCATGGCGGCATGCGACCGGAAGAAGCCGTGCAGGCGGCGCGGGTGCTGGTGCTGGCGGAACTCGCGGGGCTGACCACGCATGGCATCAGCCGCGTCGGTCAGTATCTGAACCGCGTGAAGGTGGGCGGCATCGATCCGCGGGCGGAGCTTCAGGTGATGCGGCTGATGCCAGCGCTCGCCATGGTGGATGGCCGCAACGGCATCGGCCCGCTGGTCGGCATGCGCGGGCTCGCGGAAGCCATGGTCGGCGCGCGGGATTGCGGCATCGGCGCCGCCTTCGCGCGCGGCAGCAACCACTTTGGGCCGATCCTGCCCTATGCGCTGATCGCGGCGGAACAGGGTTTCGTCACGATCATCGCCTCCAACGCGACGACGACGATCGCGCCTTGGGGCGGCAAGGATACGCGGCTCGGCAACAACCCGATCGGCATCGGCGTGCCCAATCCGGGTGGCGATCCCGTGATCCTGGACATGGCGCTGTCCGTCGCGGCGCGGGCCAAGATCCGCGACCTGGCGGCGAGCGGCGCGCCGCTTCCCGAAGGCTGGGCGACCGATGCGCAAGGCCGGCCGACGACGGATGCCAAGGCGGCGCTGGCCGGCTTCCTGCTGCCGGTGGGCGGCCACAAGGGCTATGGCCTGGCGGTGATGGTGGACCTGCTGGCAGGCCTGCTGTCCGGTGCCGCCTACCTCAGCCATGTGCAGGCCTGGGACAAGAATCCGGATGTGGCGCAGAACCTGGGCCATGTCTTCATCGCCATCGATGCATCGAAGCTGTCCAGCCCCGAATCCCTCGCCGCACGCATGGCGGATTTCATCGGCATCCTGCACGCGACGCCAGCGGCCGACCCGGCGCAAAAGGTGCTGGTGCCGGGCGAGCGTGAATTGACGACGCTGAAGCGCCAGCGGGCGGAAGGGGTGCGAGTGAAGGCGGCGGAGCTGCGCATCCTGCGGGAACTGGCGGGCGGCACGCGCGCAACCGGGGCGTCGTCGTAGCCAATCCGATTCCATGCCGGTGGTCCGGCTGCGGCATTGCCGTCAGCGTCGCGCCATGCGGCGGCTGACATTGCCCTACAAATCCGAGCAACTTGCAGGCCAGGAAATGATTGACCTGCCAGGGTGGCGGGATATCGTCTCGTTGCCCTCGGGCCGGCCCGACACCTGCGACATTTTCCCAGGACACGGGCGCTCGCGCTGCGGAGACCAACGCCTTGCCGCGCCCGCCATTCCCACCGGCACCACCGGAGCTTGAGGCTGAGCGTCTAGCGGCGCTGCAGCGCTATGATGTGCTGGATACAATGCCGGAGGCGGCGTTCGACCGTATCGTTCGGCTGGCGGCGCAATTGCTTGGCATGCCGATCGCGCTCGTTTCCTTCATCGATGCGGACCGGCAGTGGTTCAAGGCGAAGATCGGCCTGGCGGTGGATGAAACGCCGCGCGCCATCGCCTTCTGCAACACCGCGATCGAGGGCTCGGCCGTCTACCAGGTGCCGAACGCCGTGCTGGACCCACGCCACGCGGACAACCCCCTGGTCGTCTCGGAGCCGGGTGTCCGCTTCTACGCCGGGGCACCGCTGCTGACCCCGGAAGGCCAGGCGCTGGGCACGCTATGCGTGATCGACACGGTGCCGCGCCCGAAGCTGGACCCGCTGCAGGCCCAGGCGCTGACGGATCTGGCCGCGGCGGTGATGGCGCAGATGGAACTGCGCCGTGAGCTCCGCGCGCGCGAACGGGAGATGGCGCGCGCCGCATTGCGGGAACGCCTGCTGCGAAGCGTGGCGGAAACGCCCACCTTCCAAGCCGCGATCGAGGCAGCAATGACGGCGCTGCGGGAGGATACGGACAGCCTGCTGTGCCTGTTCTTTCGCCTGGCACCGGATGGCCATCATCTGCAACTCGTCGCCGCACAGGGCCGTGGCGCCCTGGCGGAGCCATCCCACTTCGCCCGCCTGCGTGCGCTCGACCTGACCCTCGACAACACCAGCGCCGGCCGCGCGATCCGCGAGGACCGGCAGTTGATCGTGGAGGGGCTGACGCCGGAGATGCTGCGGAACCTGCCGGGTGCGGCGCTGTCCGCAGCGCTGGGCATGGCGGCGATGATCCTCACGCCCACCTCGGTCGGCGCGGAGCGCTACTGCTTCGCCTTGGGCTTCGGCCCGGCGCGCAGCGACCTTTCGGCAATGGCCGAGCGGTTGCAGGAAGCGGCCGGCACCCTGCGCCCATTGCTGCGGCGCCTGCGCGATACGGAGGAGACGGAGCTGTTCCGCCGCGTGGTGGATGCCAGCAGCGAGCCGGTGGTGATCAGCGACCTCCAGCCCGGCGGGGCGCCCGGGCTTCGCATCCGCTACGTCAACGCCGCCTTCCTGCGGCAGACCGGCTACAGCGCGGCGGAGGTGACGGGCCATTCCCCCAGCATGCTGACGCATGCGGATGCGGCGCCGGAAGCGCGGCTCGCGATCCGCACCGCATTGCGGCAGGGCCGGCCGATCCGGCAGGAGATCCTCAACCGGCGGCGTGACGGCACGCCCTATTGGGTCGAACTCAACATCTCCCCGGTCGTGGATGAAACCGGCTGGCGGACGCATTGGATGTCGATCCAGCGCGACATCTCCGCCCAGCGGGCGGAGACGCAGGCGCTGACCGAAAGCGAGGCGGCGTTCCGCGACCTGTTCCACCAGCACCCGGCGCCGATGTGGGTGTTCGACAAGGACACGCTGGCCTTCCTGGAGGTGAACGAGGCCGCGATCGCCGCCTATGGCTGGTCGCGCGAGGAATTCCTCGGCATGACCATGCTTGACATCGGTCCGGACAACGAGCGCGAGGTGGTGCGGGACCGCGCGCGGGAGAGCTTCGAGGGAAGACGCGTCGCCGGTCCCTGGCAGCATCGTACTGCCAGCGGTGAAATGCGGCAGGTGCAGGTCCTGTCGCGCATGATCGAGTTCCGCGGCCGCGAGGCGCGGCTCGTCGTGGTCTGGGACGTGACGGAAAGGCTGCGCGCGGAAGCCGCGGCGCGCGAGCTGACCGCGGAGCTGGATGCGACCTTCGAGAGCATCAGCGACGGACTTTACACGCTGGATCACGAGTGGCGCTTCACCCGGGTCAATGTGCATGCCGAGCGCCTGCTGCGCCGCGATGCCGCCGCACTGATCGGCCAGGTGGTGTGGGACGCCTTCCCCGAGGCGGTGGGAAGCGAGCTGGAGCGACAGTTCCGGCTGGCGACGCAGGAGCGCCGGACCACGCGCTTCGAGGTCTACTTCAGCCCCTTCGAGACCTGGTTCGATTTGACCGTCTATCCGGCTCGCCGGGGCCTCACGGTCTATTTCCGTGACATCACGGCGCAGCACCGGCGCGATGAACGGCTGCGGCTGCTGGAGGTGGCGGCGAACAAGCTCAACGACATCATCATGATCGCGGAGGCCGGGCCGGTGGGGCCCGCGGGTCCGCGCACCGTCTTCGTCAACCAGGCACTGGAACGACTGACCGGCTTCCGGCCCGAGGAAGCCACCAGCCTGACGCCGCGCATGCTGCACGGGCCGCGCACCAGTAGCGCCGAGTTGGCCCGCATCCACGCCGCGCTGGAGGCACATCAGCCGATCCGCACCGAATTGCTGAAATACCGCAAGGATGGGCGGGAGCTGTGGGTCGAGATCGATATCGTGCCCGTTGCCGACGACAAGGGCGTGTTCACGCACTGGGTCTCGGTGGAGCGCGACATCACCGAACGCAAGCACGCGCAGATCCAGCTCGAACAGCAGGCGGCGCTGCTGGACCAGGCGCGCGACGCGATCCTGGTGCGCGGCACGGATCATCGCATCCAATATTGGAACCGCAGCGCGGAGCGGCTTTACGGCTGGACGGCGCAGGAGGTGATCGGCCGGTCCGTCGCGGACCTGCTGTACCGCGACACGCGCGCCTTCCGCGCCGCCACGGCCAGCGTTCTGGCGCATGGCGAATGGAATGGGCAGCTTGAACAATATCGCAAGGACGGCTCCCGACTTTTCGTCGAAGGCGCGTGGTCGCTGGTGCGCGATGCGGATGGCGGGCCCCGCGCGATCCTGGCCGTGAATACGGACATCACGGAACGGCTGGAACTGGAGCAGAAGCTGCGCCAGTCGCAGCGGCTGGAGGCGATCGGCCAGCTCACCGGCGGCGTGGCGCACGACTTCAACAACCTGCTGACCGTGATCCTCGGCAATTCGGAGATGCTGGCGGACAGCCTCGGCCATGACGAGGATCTGCGGCAGATGGCGGCGATGAACATGGCCGCGGCGGAACGCGGCTCCGCGCTGACCAGCCGGCTGCTCGCCTTCTCCCGCCGCCAGGCCCTCGACCCCAAGGCGATCGACGTCAACCGCCTGCTGGCGGGTCTGCACCAGATGCTGCAGCGGACGCTGGGCGAGCATATCGAGATCCGGTTCGCCAGCGTGCCCGATCTCTGGCCGGCGATGATCGACCCGCCGCAGCTTGAGAATGCGGTGCTGAACCTGTGCATCAATGCGCGCGATGCAATGGGCGCCGGCGGCAGGCTGGTGATCGAGACGGCGAATGTGCATCTCGATGCCGCCTATTCGGAGGCGGAGGGGGAAGTCGCACCCGGCGCCTATGTGCTGATCGCCGTATCCGACACCGGCAGCGGCATGACGCCCGAGGTCGCGGCCCGCGCCTTCGAGCCGTTCTTCACGACCAAGGAGGTCGGCCAGGGCAGCGGCCTCGGCCTCAGCATGGTGTTCGGCTTCATGAAGCAGTCCGGCGGACACGTGAAGATCTACTCCGAGGTCGGGCACGGCACCGTGGTGAAGATGTACCTGCCGCGCGCCACCGTTCCATCCTCGCGCGCGCCGCGCGGCGGGGACGCTGAGATGTTGCTGGGCGGGTCGGAGAAGCTGCTGCTGGTGGAGGATGATCCGCTGGTGCGCGAGCATGTGGCGGCCCAGCTGCGCGACCTGGGCTACCGCGTGGTGGTGGCAAGCCAGGCCGCGGAAGCGATGGATGCGCTGCACCAGCACGCGGATTTCGACCTGCTGTTCACCGATGTCGTGATGCCGGGTGGCATGCATGGGCCGGCACTGGCGCAGGAAGCGCGCCAGCTTCGTCCCGGGCTGCGCGTGCTGTTCACATCCGGCTACACGCAGAACGGCATCGTCCACCACGGCAGGCTCGATCCCGGGGTGCTGCTGCTGAACAAGCCCTACCGGCGGCGCGACCTGGCGGAGAAGATCCGCCAGGCCCTGGACGGCACAGGCAACAGCGGCGGCGAGACAGCCGCTTCGCCGCCGCATGCGTGACGAACCACCACCATCCAAACTCATGGGGCATGATGACCGTGCTGTGCGAATGCCTTGCAGGCCCGGAGGATCTCGACGCCCAGGCCGCCGACGGGTTGGACACGCCAGCCGCTGGGCCATACATTCCCTGGCTGCGCCTACTCAACGAAATCGGGGGAGCGCCCATGGCTGCCCGTTCCACCCCCAGCCCCGTCCCTGCCGGCGATCTGCCCCGACAGCAAAGGCCCGTCCTGGTGCTGGAGGATGATGCCGCGGTGGCCGCGACCATCTGCACGGCGCTGGCGCGGGACGGCTGGAACACCGTGACCGCCGCCACCCTGGCCGAAGGCCGGCTGCGGCTGCACCGCGACAATCCACGCCTCGTCATCGCTGATCTCGGCCTGCCCGATGGCAATGGCATCGCCTTCGTCCGTGAAGCTGCCGGCTGCGCCGATCTCGGCATCATCGTCGTCAGCGGCCGGACCGAGGAGGTGGATCGCGTCATCGGCCTCGAGGTCGGTGCCGATGACTACCTGACCAAGCCCTTTTCCCTGCGCGAAATGGTTGCCCGCGTCCGTGCCTTGAGCCGCCGCCTCGACTCGGTCGGTCCCCGGGCCGCCCCCCACCCGCCACGCGGCGGCCTGCAGGAAGCCCAGGCGGCCGCACCGGTACCGCATGATCCGGAATGGAAGCCGGAGGCGACGATGGCGGAGCCCGCGGCATGGAGCATCGCGGGCGTTTCCCTCCAGCCATCGCGGTTTCGCCTGGTTGCGGCCGATTCCAGTGAAATCCGGCTGACCGGCGCGGAGGCCGGGCTGCTGGCCCTGCTGCTGACCGAGCCGGAGCACCTGGCGGACCGGGAGATGATTTCCCAGCGCGTGCTCGGGCGCAGGCTGTTGCCCGAACAGCGCGGTGTGGACCAGCTCGCCTCCAATCTCCGGCAGAAACTTCTCGGTGCTTCCGCCGGGCAGATGACCATCGCGGCACAACGCGGCCGGGGCTATCGGCTGGTCTGGTGATGAACCCCTCACCCGCCGATTCCACGGCCAGGACCGCGCCTGGCACACCGCCACCGCTCAGCGTCCTTGTGCTGGATGATGAACGGCCGATCGTCGAGCTGCTGGTACGTGGGCTGTCGCAGCGCGGGTTCCTGGTGCACGGCGTGCATGATACGGCCGCTGCCAAGGTCGCCATCGATGCCGATCCGGGTATCGGCGTCCTGCTCTCCGATGTCCGCATGCCCGGCCAGACCGGCCTTGCCCTCGCCGAGGAATTGCTGCGCGACCGGGAGGAGGCGCGCGCGCTGGAGGTGGTGCTGCTGACCGGCGGTGCCACGGCCGATGTCGCGCTCGGCGCGTTGCGCGCCCGCACCTTCGACCTGGTGCAGAAGCCGCTGCGGCTGGCGGAGGTGGCGGCGGTGGTGGAACGGGCCCTGGCAAGCTGCCGCCAGCGCCGCGCGCGCGCGCTGCGCGATGCCGAGGTCGATCTCCGCATCGGCACGGCGGAGGCCGAACGGGCACGGCTGGTGGATCGGCTCTCCGCCTCCTCCGCGCGACTTGATGATGTGCGGAGCGCGCTGGCCGCGAGCCAGCGCATGCGGAGCGACCTGCTGGCGGTGATCTCGCATGAGATGCGGACGCCGCTGATCCCGATCCTCGGCTTCTCCGAGATCCTGGCGGGCGACATGGCGCTGCCGGCGGCGGAAGTGCGGGATTATGGCCGGCTGATTCATTCCGGCGCGCGACGCCTGCTGTCGCTGATCGAGGCCGCGCTCGATATCGTCGCGCTCGAACACGGCCGCGGGCTTGGGGCGGGGTTGCAGGAGCCGGTGCCCCGCCTGCTGACGCGGGTCCTGGCCGCGCAGGAGCCCGAGGCGGCGGCGCAGGGGGTTCGGCTGGAACTGGCGCATGGCGAGTCGCAAGGCCTGCTCAACGGTGATCTGCGCCTGCTGGCCGCGGCGCTCAGCCATTTGCTGGACAATGCGATCAAGGCGTCCCCGCAGGGCGCCACGGTGCTGCTCGGCTGGTCGGTGCGGCCGGATCAGGGCATCGACATCCTGGTGCGCGACCACGGCGCCGGCCTGCCGGACGGGCTGGAAAGCCAGATCGGCACGCCCTTCCTGCAGGCGGACATGTCGCTGACCCGCAACTGGCCCGGCGCCGGGCTGGGGCTTGCGCTGGTCACCCGCGTGGCCGCGGCGCATGGCGGGCGGCTGCACCTGCGTGCCGCGGACGGCGGCGGCACGGAGGCCTGCCTGGAATTGCCGGCAGCCCGGCACCCGGCCGCCGCGTGAGCGACAATTTGCGAGTGCGCGCGGCCTCAGGCGCGACGCAGGGGCGGCAAAGCACTACGGGACCAGCAGTGAGCTGTTCCTGGACGGTCGCTGAGCCGCCGACCCGCCCCCGGCCTAGACGCCGGCAGTCTCGCCCTGGCTCCGCAGGCTCGCATAGCGCCGCGTCACCGTGTCCAGATTGTCGTGGCACCACTGTGCCATCCGCTCCTCCTCCCGCGACAGGTCGAGCGCGGCATGCGCGGCCGCGTGGCCGGCAAGCTCGGACAGGGTGATCAGGGAACGGTAGCTGGCAATCTCGAAATGCTCGAAGGCGTAGTTTGCCAGCGCGTTCTTCAGCACTTCGTCCGGCGCCAGCACATGTCCGGCCGCCGCCATGTTGCCCATGAAGCCGGTGACCAGGTCCTTGAAGGCGGAATGCGAGGTGCCGAGCGATTCCAGCAGTTCATCCAGCCGGTCCCGCTGCACTTCGCTTTCCTTGATGTGACGCCGCAACTGGGCCTCCACCTCCGGGTAGTTCTGCAGCCGCTCCACCTGGCGTGACAGCAGCTGGATGGCCTCGGTCTCAAGCGCGCGGGCGTTGACCAGGCCCGACACGTAAATATCGCGGATGCTTTCTGCCATGGCGCTCTCCTTTCGGAATGGGCAATGCGACCCCGCCCTGGAACGGGTGCCGTGCCCAGCGAACGCGCCAGCCTCACCCATGTCCTCATGACGAGGCGGTGATTACGCGGGCCGTGCGAGTCCGGCGCGGCGCCTTGCCCGCCGCCGATCCGGGGTGGGAAGATGCGCCGTGCCGCGGACGATGCCGGGGGTCGGCAACCGGCGGGAATGGAGGGGCGTATGGGCCTTCTGCTGCGCGGATTGCTGGTGGTCGCCGGCGCCATCGCCGCGCTGTTCGTGGCGCGGGATGCGCCGAATTTCGCGGTGGTGGAGGGCATGGTCGCGGTGGTGATCATCGCAGCCATCGTTCTGGCGCTGGCCCTGACCCGGAAGAAGTAGCCGGCCCACGCAACAATTCTTGCCTGGTGAGGGGCCTGGCCGGATAGGCTGGCGGTATGGAAATCGTGCAGGCCGTGCTGGCCCTGATCGCGGCCTGTATCGGCTTCGCGCTGATCGCGCGGCGGCTGAACCTGCCCTATGCCGTCATCCTGGTGATCGGCGGGATCGTGCTGGCCTTCATCCCGGGCCTGCCGACCGTGACGCTGGACCCGGCGATCGCGCTGGCCTTCTTCCTGCCGCCGCTGCTCCAGGCCAGCGCCTGGCGGACGGATTGGCGGGCCTTCCGGGACAATCTCCGCCCCATCCTGTTCCTCGCGGTCGGTGCCGTGCTGTTCACCGCGGTCTGCATCGCCGTGGTCGCCAAGCTGCTGATCCCCGGCCTGCCCTGGGCCGCCGCGGTGGCGCTGGGCGCCATCGTCGCGCCACCGGATGCGGTGGCCGCCGCCGCCGTGCTGGGCCGGCTGCCGATGCCGCGTCGCCTGGTAACGGTGCTGGAGGGCGAGAGCCTGGTGAATGATGCGACGGCGCTGGTGCTGTACCGCTTCGCCATCGCCGCCGTCGCCGCGGGCGGCATCGCGCTGGAGGTGGCGGTTGCCTCCTTCTTCCTGGTGGCGCTCGGCGGCATCCTGATGGGCTGGGGCGTGGGGCTGGCCTGCGCCTGGACCTTCCAGCGGCTGAAGGATCCTCTGCTGGAGATCGCTGCCAGCTTCGTCGCCTGCTTCGGCAGCTTCTTCGCGGCGGAAGCCCTGGGCCTGTCCGGCGTGATCGCCGTCGTCACCACGGGCCTGGTGCTCGGCCAGTTGCAGCACCGCACCCTGGCACCGGAAACCCGCATCAGCGCGCAGGCGGTGTGGGGCTTCGTGGAGTTCGTGCTGACCAGCCTGATCTTCATCCTGGTGGGGTTGCAGCTGCGCGGCATCCTCGACCGGATCTCCCAGCATGGCGTGCTGGAACTGGCCTTCCTGGCGGTGGCGCTGTCGCTGACGCTGATCCTCAGCCGCTTCGCCTGGGTGTTTCCCATGGCGTTGATCCCCCGCGTGCTGCCGGGGCCGGCCGATGACGGTCGCCGGCCACCGCTCGGGCATCTGGTGGTGATCTCCTGGGCGGGCATGCGGGGCGTGGTGTCGCTGGCCGCGGCGCTGGCGCTGCCGCTGGATTTCCCCTACCGGGACCTGCTGGTGTTCCTTGCCTTCTGCGCCATCCTGGCCACGCTGGTGCTGCAGGGCACCACGCTGGAATGGGTGATCCGCCGCCTTGGCGTGGCGGAGAAGCCGGTGGCGGGCATGGCGCCGGCGGAAGCCCAGGCGCGCCGACAGATCGCCCGCGCCACCCTGGCCGAGGTGGAAGAAAGGGCGGAGGATATCCTGGAAGGCGCCGTCGCACGCGACCTGTTGACCGAATTCCGCGAACGCGCCCGGGTGTATCGCGGCGTCGCCGATGGCGGCGGCCATGCGGAGCTGGAGGCGCGGATGCGGATTCGCCTGGCGGCACTTCGCGCCGGGCGCCGCGCGCTGCTGGACCAGCACCGCGAAGGCGCGGTGAATGACATGATGCTGGCCCGTCTGGCCCATGAAATGGATCTTGAGGAATTGCGAATCCTGCGCCTGCTGGGGGCTCGATGAGCCTGCTGCCCGATCAGCTTGAGGCCGCACGCCGCGGCCTGCTCGACCTGTCCACCCGCAACCGCCTGCTGTCCCTGCCGAAACCCGGCCGGTCGCGCGGCGTGGTTCTGCTGGATGACGAGGATGCCGGCTTCGTGCTGGCCGCCCTGGCCGATGGCCGCGCCTTCACCTTCGAAGCCTCCGCCGAGACCGCCGAGGACGCCCCGCGCCGCACCCGCCGCCCGGTGCGGGTGGAGGGCGTGACCCAGGCCGATGCGGCGCAGAGCCGGGAGGAAGCGCGGCGCGACAACCGCTTGCGCGTGAAGCTGCCGCGGGAGGATCTGGCGCGGCGCCTGCGCGACCTGATGCAGGATGCGCGCACGGCGCGGGAGGAGACGGGCATCGCCACCCTCTCGCTCGCCCTCGGCGCGCTGGCCTGGCGCGACCCCGCCACGCCGGAGACCGAACGCCTGGCGCCGCTCGCCCTGCTGCCGGTGGCGCTGGAACGCCAGGGTGTCTCGCAGGTGTTCCGGCTGCGCGCCGCGGGCGGGGAGGTGGAGGAAAATCTCTCGCTCCGCCAGAAGCTGCAGGCCGAGTTCCGCGTCGAGCTGCCGCCCTTCCCGGCCGAGGATTTTGCGCCCGCCGCCTGGGCGGAGGCTGTCGCGGCCGCGATCGGCGCGCGGGAAGGCTGGCGGGTCGATGTGGACTCGCTGGCGGTCGGCCTGTTCTCCTTCCAGAAATTCCTGATGTGGCGCGACCTGGACCCCGCGGTGAATCCGGGCCTGCTGACGCATGGCATGATCCGCGCGCTGGTCGGCGGCGAGGCGCTGGATGCGCCGCCGCCCTTTGGCCCGGACGTCGATGTGGATGAGGCGATTCCGGTGGAACGCCTCGACCATGTGATGGAAATGGATGGCAGCCAGGCGCTGGCGGCGGAGGCGGTACGCCGCGGCGGGGCGGCATGGGAAACGGCAGGTGGCGGCGCGGCGCAAGCCGGCCATGTCGTCATCCAGGGGCCGCCCGGCACCGGCAAAAGCCAGACCATCGCCACGATCATCGCCCAGGCGGTGCTAGACGGGCGCAGCGTGCTGTTCGTGGCCGAGAAACTGGCGGCGCTGGAGGTGGTGGAACGCCGCCTCGGCCAGATCGGCCTCGGCCCGGCCTGCCTGGAACTGCATGCGGAGAAGCAGTCCAAGCGCGCCGTGCTGGATGAGCTGCGCGCGACACTGGCTGCCCCCCCGGTGGCGATGCCAGACCGTGCGCCGGTGCTGCGCCGCCTGGGTTCGCTGCGCGCCCGGCTGAACCAGCATGCCCGCGCCATGGGTGCCGCGGTGGGCACGAGCGGGCGGCCGCTGCATGCGGTGGTGGGCCGGCTGGCGGCGCGGCGGGCCATCGGCGCGGCGGCACCCGATTTCACGCTGCCGGCCGGGGATTGGGACGCGGCGCGCATCGCGGCTGCCCGCAATGCGGTGGCAGAACTGGCGGCCTGCGCCGCCGCGGGCGGGCCGGGCAGCATCTGGCGTGGCGTCAGCCCCGAACCAGGTCTCGGCCCGTTGGCGCAGGACCGGCTGATGGCACGGCTGCCCGCGCTGATCCGGGCGCTGACCGCTGGCGCCACGGCTTTGGAGGCGGCCGCCATGGTGCTGGCGCAGCCGGGGCCGGCGGGGGCGGCGCATCTGCTGGCGCTGTCGGCCGCCATCGCGGCAGCGCCCACGCATGATGCCGCGGCGCTGGCGCACCCCGCCTGGCAGGCCGAGCAGGACCCGCTGGCCGCGCTCGCCGCGGCCACCGCCGCGCTGGCCGAAGCCGGGCGCGATGCGCGGCTGCGCCCCGGCGCGCTGAACACCCAGGGGCTGGAAGCGGCGCGCGCCACGCTGGGCGAGGGTGGTGGCTTCTTCGCCTTCCTCTCCGCCACCCAGCGTGCCGCCAAGGCGCTGGCCACGCAGGTGGTGGCCGAGGGCGCGGCGGTGCTGCCGGCGCTGGATGCCGCCATCGCCGGCCAGGCCGCCGCGCGCGCCGTGGCGGCCGGCGAGGCCACCGGCCGCGCCGCCTTCGGCAGGCTGTGGGGCGATGCCGCGGCGATGGCTGCGCTGGTGGCATGGCGCCGCCAGCACGGTGCCGCCGCCGCGGCCGCCCTGGCGGCCGGGATGCCGGTGCTGGACGAGACAGCGGTGCAGACGGCGCTGGCGGCCTGGGAGGAGTTGGAGTCGGCAACGCAGCTCGATCTCGCCGAGGGCTTCGGCCAGGCGGACCCGTCATTGGCCGCAATCGCCGCGCGCCTCGGTGATTGGGCAGCGCAGCCGGAGGCGCTCACCCCCTGGCTCGCCTGGCGCCGCGCCGTGCAGGCGGCGGGCGAGGAGCTGGCGCCGCTGGTGCAGCGCCTGGAAGCGGGCAGCCTGAAGCCCGATACCGCCGCCGATGCGCTGGAGGATGCGGTGGATGAGGCGCTGCTGAAGGCCGCCATGCGCGCCCGGCCCGAACTCGCCGCCTTCGATGGCGCCGGCTTCGACCGGATGCTGACCGATTTCGCCGCCGCCGATCGCGACCGCATCGCGCTGGCACGGCGGGAGGTTGCCGCCACCCATGCCGCCGCCGTGGCGCGGGTGCGGGATCTGCCAGGCTACCGCCTGCTGCTTGGCGAGTTCGAGAAGAAGCGCGGCCATCTGCCGGTGCGCGAATTGCTGCTGCGCGCCGGCAGCGCGGTGCAGGCGGCGAAGCCCGTCTTCCTGATGTCGCCCTTGTCCGTCGCGCAGATGCTGGCGCCGCCGCATGGGCTGCGCCCCGGCCTGACCTTCGATCTGCTGGTGATGGATGAGGCGTCGCAGATCGAGCCGGTCGATGCCCTTGGTGCCATCGCCCGGTCTCGGCAGGTGGTGGTGGTGGGCGATGACCGGCAGATGCCACCCACCCGCTTCTTCCAGCGCATGACCTCGGAGGAGGAAATGCCGGAGGAGGAGGACGCGACGGAGAATGTGGCGGCGCGGGAGGTGGAGAGCATCCTGGGCCTCGCCAATGCGCGTGGCGTGCCGAATGTGATGCTGCGCTGGCATTATCGCAGCCGGCACGAAAGCCTGATCGCCACCAGCAACGCGCAATTCTACGGCGGCCGGCTGATGGTGCTGCCCTCCCCGCGCGGCCGGTCCCCGGCGCTCGGCCTGTCGCTGGTGAAGGTCGCGGGCCAGTGGCAGGCGGGTGCCGGGGTGAACCAGGCGGAAGCGCGCGCCGTGGCCGAAGCCGTGCTGCGGCACGCGAAGGAAAACCCCGGCGAGACGCTCGGCGTCGCCGCCTTCTCGCTGCGGCAGCGCGATGCGATCCTTGACGCGGTGGAGGCGCTGCGGCGCGAGGATGACTCGGCGGAGGCCTTCTTCACCGCGCATCCGCACGAGCCTTTCTTCGTCAAGAACCTGGAGAATGTGCAGGGCGATGAGCGCGACGCGATGTTCATCAGCGTCGGCTATGCGCGCGGCGCCGATGGCCGGCTCGCCATGCGCTTCGGCCCGCTATCCGCGGAGGGCGGGGAGCGGCGGCTGAATGTGCTGATCACCCGCGCCAAGACGCGCTGCGTGGTGTTCTCCGGCATCACCGCCGAGGATATCGACCTGGCGCGCGCCACGGGTGCCGGCGTCGCCGCGCTGAAGGCCTTCCTGCAATTCGCCGAGGGCGGTGAGGATCGCCGCGCGACCGGCGGCGACGCCACCGCGCCGCTCGCCCGCATCATCGCGGATGAGATCAGCGCGGCGGGGATGGAGCCGGTAGCGCGCGTCGGCAGCGCCGGCCTGTTCCTGGACGTGGCCGCAAGGCAGGACGGCGACTATCTGCTGGGTGTCGAGGCCGATGCGGCGCATTGGGCCGCGCTGCGCGGCGCGCGGGATCGGGACAATGGCCGCGGCGCGGCACTCGGCCGGATGGGCTGGCGGCTGCACCGCGCCTGGAGCCTCGCCTGGCTGCAACGCCCGGATGCGGAACGCGCACGCTTGCGCTCGGCGCTTGGTGCGGCGCCGGAGGAGCCGCAGCAGGCCACCCACCTGCCCGCCGATCCGGGACTCGCGCGGCCCTATGCGGAGGCTGCGCCGGAGATGCCCGAGGGCCGGATCCCCGACCTGCCCTTCGCCCGGCTGGCCGCGCTGCTGGCGGAGGTGATCCGGGTGGAGCAGCCGGTGCATGGCGATGCGGTGCTGGAACGTGCGCGCCTGCTGTTCGGGCAGGAGGTGCTGTCCGCCACCGACCGCGCCGCGCTGCAACAGGCGCTGCGCCTGGCGCGGCAGTTGGAGGGGGTTGCGGAGGAAGCCGGCTTCTGGAGCGCGGAAGGCGCCGGCCCCGTATTGCCCCGCGACCGTCGCGCCGCCGCGCCGCATCTGCGCCGTGCCGCCCTGCTGCCGCCGGCGGAGGTGCAGGCGGCGGCCCAGGCGCTGCTGACCGCCATGCCCGGCTCCACCGAGGATGAACTGGTGGCCGGCGTGGTCCGGCTGCTCGGGCTGGAAGCCTCGGCCGCGCCGGCCATCGCGGCGCGAATCGCGGCCCTGGTCGGCGCCGGCGTGCTGCGTCCGGCCAGGGCGTAACGCGAGCAGCCGGAACATTCGGCCTGCGCCCTGTGCACAGCGGCGCGGCCGCGCTTACGACGCCCACACCGGGTTCATCGGCGCATCCGTCGCAACCATTTCACGCCAAGCCGCGTTCCCCCGGCATCACGAACGGTCCTGAGAGCGGGCCACCACGACGGAAGGAACGACATGATGACCAACAAGGCACGTCTCCTCGGCGCCGCGGCGCTGGGTCTGATGGTCGCGGCCTGCGGTACCGATCCGCAGGAACGCGTGACGGGTGGCGCGGCGGCCGGTGCCGCGACGGGTGCCGGCGTTGGCGCGCTAGGTGGGCCCGTGGGCGTGGTGGCAGGTGCGGCGATCGGCGGCGGCGCGGGTGCCGTGGCCGGTGCGACAACCTCCCCGAGCGATGTGAATCTGGGGCGCCCCGTCTGGAACGATCCGGAGGTTCGCGTGCCGAGCGTTCCGGGAACCGGCGGCACCAACACCAGCGGCGGCAGCACCGCCAGCAGCGCCTCGACCCGCGATGTGCAGCGCGCCCTGAACGACCGCGGCTTCAATGCGGGCGGCGTGGACGGCATCATGGGCCCGCGCACCCGCGGCGCGCTGCGCGAATTCCAGCGCGCCAATGGCCTCACCGCCACGGGTCGTGCTGACCAGGCAACGCTGTCGGCGCTGAACGTCAGCGGCGGGCCGCAATCCATGCGCGGCAACCCGGGCCGCAATGACCGCAACAGCGCCTATATGGGCGGTGGCGTGGTCGGTGGCGGCGCCCAGAGTGGCGGCACGCAGGTCAGCCAGGCCACCAGCCCGGATCGCAGCGGCGTGGCGACGGATGCGGATCCGGGCGCTGGCGGCACTGGCGGTTCCGGCGGCAGCACAGGCGCGCCGACGAGCCCGAACTACGGCGGCACCGGCACGACCAACCTGCGGGAGCGCAGCGGCGTGGCGACGGATGCCGAACCGGGCACCGGCGGCACCGGTGGCTCGGGTGGCAGCACGCCGCCCGCGATGACCGGCCAGGGCGTTCCCGGGCAGACCGGCGGTTCCGGCAGCGTGCTGGAGCGTCGCGGCACGGCGACCGATGCCAGCCCGGGCACCGGTGGCACGGGCGGCTCGGGTGGTTCCAGCGGCGGGACCAGCATGCCGCCGCGCTGATCGCAGCATGGCGTGATGAAAGGGGCCGGGGGCGAAAGCCTCCGGCCCTTTCTGCGTTCAGCCGCCCATCATGGTGTTGGGAAGAAAGGTGACGATGGCGGGAAAGATCGTCACCAGCGCCACCGCGATGACCATGAGGAAGAAGAAGGGCAGCGTATTGCCGGCCACCGTCATCATCCCCTTCCCCGTGAGCCCCTGCAGCACGAACAGGTTGAAGCCCACGGGCGGCGTGATCTGCGCCATCTCCACCACCAGCACGATGAAGATGCCGAACCAGATCAGGTCGAAGCCGGTCTGCGCGATGATCGGCAGCACCACCGACGCGGTCAGCACGATCATGCTGATGCCGTCGATGAAACAGCCGAGCAGCAAGTAGATCACCGTCAGGAAGGCGATGATCATGAAGGGGCTGAAGCCCTGGCTGCCGACCCAGGTGGCCATCGCCGCCGGAATGCCGGAATAGGCCATCGCCTTGGTCAGGAAGGCAGCCCCCGCCAGGATCAGGTTGATCATGCAGGACAGCTTCACCGCGCCCATCAGGCTGGCGGTGAAGGATTTGCGGTTGAGCGTGCCGCCCCAGGCGGACAGCGCCAGCGCGCCAGCCACGCCGAAGGCCGCGGCTTCGGTTGCCGTCGCCCAGCCGAAATAGATGCTGCCCATGACGAAGCCGATCAGCAGCAGCACCGGGAACAACTGCCCGCTGGCGCGCAGCTTTTCCCGCAGCGGCATCGGCGGGTCGGCCGGCGGCACCAGCTTCGGGTTCAGCAGCGACCAGATCGCGATGTAGCCGGAGAACAGCACGATCAGCAGCAGCGCCGGCCCGAGCCCCGCGATGAACAGCCGGACGATGGAAACCTCCGCCGCCACGCCATAGACGATCATCACGATCGAGGGTGGTATCAGCAGCCCGAGCGTGCCGGCCCCGGCGAGCGAGCCGATCGCCATCGGCTGGTGATAGCCGCGCTTCGTCAGCGCGGGCAGCGACATCTTACCGATGGTCGCCGTGGTTGCGGCGGAGGAGCCGGAGACGGCGGCGAAGATGCCGCAGCCAAGCACATTCACATGCATCAGCCGCCCCGGCAGCCACTGCACCCAGGGGGCGAGGCCGCGGAACATGTCGTCCGACAATCGCGTGCGGAACAGGATCTCACCCATCCAGATGAACAGCGGCAGCGCCGCCAGCGTCCAGCTGGCAAGCGACCCCCAGACGGCGCTGCCCAGCACCTTCTCCGCCGGGAAGCTCGCCATCCCGGTCATCAGCATGGGCAGCGCGATCACGCCGACCAGGCCGGTCATCAGCAACCCAAGCCCGATCCAGACACCAAGGCCGAGGATCAGGAACAGCACGCCGAGCAGCAGAAGCCCGGCCTCGGTCTGCGCGAGGTCCATGTTCAGATTTCCCCCATCGCGCGTTCCAGGGCCGATACCTCCGCCGCGCGGCGGTAGGAAGGCGTACCGCCGGCCAGATGCACCACCAGATCGTCGAGCAGCGCCAGCGCGAACAAGGTGCAGCCCACGGCGCAGGCGGATTGCGGCACCCAGAGCAGCCAGGGCACGGTGCCCTGCGCCACATCCTCGAACTGCCAGGAATCATAGGCGAGGTCGGCGACCGCATAGGCCAGGAAGCCGGCCAGACCGGTGCTGAGCACCAGGGCCAGCGTCTCCATGCCCGTGCGGGCGGCGCCCTTCACATGGCCGATGATGAGATCGACGCGGATATGCGCGCCGTTCCGGAAGGCATAGGCCAGCGGCAGCAGGGCCGAACTGGCGACGGCAAAGGCCGTCAGGTCATCCGCGCCATCCAGCGACACGCCGAATTGCCGGCCAATCACCTGCAAGGCGATGATGATTCCAATGCTGGCCAGCGTGATGGCGCCGGCAATGCCGCCGGCCAGATACAGCAGGTCCAGACCCCGGCGCAGCGCGCCCATCTCAGCCGGCCGCCCGCAGATCGGCGATGATCTTGCGGCCATCCTCACCGGCGCGTCCGGCCCATTCATCGGCCATGATGGCGCCGATGCGGGCCATGCCCTCCATCAGGGCGGGCGAGGCGGTGGGCACGGTCATGCCGCGGCTGGCGAGCGTGGCCTGCGCCGAATCGCGCGCCGCCTCGCTCATCGCCCAGCCACGCGTCTCGGCGGCGGCGGCGGCGCTGCGGATGGTGGCCTGCACCTCCGCCGGCAGCGCTTCCAGCGCACGGCGATTCACGAACACCGCATTCTTGGTCCAGGTGAAGCCGATCGGCGTGAAGAAGCGCGCGTAATCCCAGGCCGCGCTGTCCACGCCGGTGGCGGCGGAGGTCACCATGGAATTGACCACGCCGGTGGCGAAGGCCTGCGGGATCTCGGCCGCCTGCACCAGCGTCGGCGTGGCGCCGATCAGCGTGGCGAAGCGATTCGTCATCACGTTGAAGGTGCGCATCCGGCTGCCGCGCAGCGCCTCCAGCGTATCGACCGGGACGTTGGTGTAGAAGCCCGAAGGCGGCCAGGGCACCGTGTAGAGCAGGGAAAGCCCCTGCCGCGCCAGCCGCGCCTCCAGCATCGGGCGGGACAGGTCGGCCAGCTTCCTCGCACCGGCATAGCTGGTGACGAGCTGCGGGATGCTGTCCACTTCCAGCAGCGGATCCTCATTGCCATAGGCCGAGATCAGGATCTCACCGAGCTGCACCTGGCCGGTCTGCGCGCCGCGCTTGATCTGCGGCATCGGCAGCAGCGCGCCGTTGCTATGCAGCTGGATGGAAAGCCGGCCGCCGGAGCCGGCTTCCACCTCGGTGATGAAGTCGCGGATGTTGCGCGTGTGGAAATTGCCGTCGGGGTAGGGCGTCGCGAATTGCCAGCGGGTGGCCTGGGCCTGGGCAAGGCGGGGCAGTGCGGGAACAGCGAGGCCAGCCGCCAGAATGGCGCGGCGAGAAAGAATCATGTTTGAAGCCCCCGATTGGCAGCGTGTTGTTCTGCCCGCGATCATCGGGGCCAAAGGGCGCCGCGCGCAAGGGCCTGCTGCGGTGCAGCGAAAGTTTCGGGACGATCGCGAAGGTGGTGAGGCCCCCCTCACCGGCCCGCTCCCCCCGTCTGGGGGGAGCGGGCGTTCAGGTCAGGCGCGGTAGTCGGCGATCAGTTTGGCGCCATCGGCCCCGGCACGCGCAACCCACTCATCGGTCATCGTGGTGCTGATGCGGCGCAGGCCGGCGAGGAATTCCTCGGTCGGCGGGATCACCTGCATGCCACGCTGGGCGAGCGTGGCCTCCGTGCTGCGCTGCGCCTCCGCGCTCATCTCATAGCCGCGCGTCTCGGCCGCCGCGGCCGCGGCACGCACCGCGGCCTGGTCGGCGGCGGACAGCGCCTCGAGCGCGCGGCGGGAGACCAGGACGGCGTTCTTGGTCATCGAGAAGCCGAGCGGCGTGAAGACCTTGGCGTAGTCCCAGGCGGCCGTGTCGACACCGGTCTGGGCGGAGGTGATCTGCGCCTGCACCACGCCGGTGGCGAAGGCCTGCGCCAGTTCCGCCGCCTGCACCAGCGTGGGCTGCGCGCCGACCAGGGCCGCGAAGCGGTTGGTCGCCGGGCTGAAGGTGCGGAAGCGCAGGCCGCGCAGACCTTCGATGGTCGGGATCGGGTTCTGGGCATAGAGGCCGGCCGGCGGCCATGGCACCATGTAGAGCAGGCTGAGGCCCTGGCGCCCGATGCGCGCCTCGATATAGGGCTTCTGCAGGTCGGCCAGCTTCTTCGCCTGGGCGAAGTTGGTGACAAGCTGCGGAATCGCGTCGGCGTCGAAGAAGACATCCTCGTTCGAATAGGCGGTCAGCAGGATCTCACCCGCCTGCACCTGGCCGGTCTGCACGCCGCGCTTGATCTGGGGCATCGGCAGCAGGCTGGCGCCGCTGTGCAACTGGACGGAGAGGCGGCCACTGGTCGCGGCCTCGATCTCCGTCAGCATCTGCCGGATATTGCGGGTGTGGAAATTGCCGTCCGGATAGGGCGTGGCCATCTGCCAGCGCGTCTGTGCCGCGGCGCCGCGCGACAAGGCAGGCATGGCAAGGGCCGCGCCGGCGGCGGCGAGGAGGTTGCGGCGTAAGGTCATGGTGAAGCTGTCCCTCGGATGTTGCTCTCCGTGGCGCGAGCATCGCCTCCAACCGACCGAATGGGCAACCCCCTTGGTTGCCCCCCGGGTCTACAGCGGGTAGTCGCGCTCCGGATCGATGCCGGCGGTGGTCAGGAATTTCCGCATCTCCACAACCTCCTCCTTCGACAGGCTGTGGCGGGTGTCATGGAAGCCGTGGGTGCGGCCGGCGAGCGAGACCTTCACCTGGCCATGCCCGCCTGTGGTCACCTCCGCCCCCACGGCCTCCATCACCGCAAAGGCCTGCTTCGGGTCGATATTGGCGCTGACCGGGTGCGCGAACAGCGCGTGGAGGACCTTGCGGTGCTGGTGGTTCATGAATCTTGCCCCTGGCGTTGTGACCGGGACAGTCTCCGCCCGCGCGAGGCGCGGGTCCTTGACCTGAATCAAGCGGGACTCAGTTGGCCGGGCGCGTGCCCATGGCAACCGTGCGCTCATCCATCCGCGGCTCATGCACCAGGCCGCGGCGCGCCGCCCAGGCGTTGGTGATGTTGTACAGCGGCACCATCGCCACATCATCGGTCGCGAGCCGGATCGCCTGGCGCAGCACCGCGGCGCGGTCCTCCAGCTGCAGCAGGGTGGCCGCGCGGTCGGTCAGCGCATCCAGCTCCGGGTTCGCATAGCGTGCCGCATTGGCCGCGCCACGCCGCGCCGCGCGGTCGAAGCTGCCGAGCACGCTGATCAGGAAGCTGCCGGCCTCACCCGTGCTGCTGCCCCAGCCGGCCAGGCGGATCGGGAATTCCTGGCGCGCGGCGCGGGCCGAGTAGCTGGTCCAGGGCAGCGCCTCCACCGCCGTGCGGACCCCGATGCGCGCCCACATCTGCGCCACGGCCTGGGCGGTGCGGGCATCATTCGGGTAGCGGTCATTCGGCGTGAACAGGGTGATTCGGAAGCCGTCCGGATAGCCGGCCTCGGCCAGCAGGCGGCGCGCGCCTTCCGGGTCGAATTCCGGCACCGCAACCTCCGGCGCATGGGTCGTGGTGCCCGGCGGCATCCACTGGCCGGCCGGCGCGGCGGCGCCCTCCATCACCCGGTCCACCAGCGCCTGGCGGTTCACCGCCATGGTCAGCGCGCGGCGCACGCGCACATCATCGAAGGGGTTCACCTCCATCGGCCGGCCGTCATTATCCGTGACCTGCGGCAGGTTGCCGCGGCGGGACCGGTCGAAGGCGATGAAGATCAGGCGCAGGCCCTGCACCTCGGCCACGGCAACGCGGCTGTCGCGGCGCAGGCGGGCGAGGTCGGTGGAGGGGACCTGGTCGATCACATCCACATCGCCGGCGATCAGTGCGGAAACCCGCGCCGTGTTGTTCGTCACGACGCGATAGGTCACCCTTTCCCAGTTCTGGCGCGGACCGAACCACGCATCATTCCGCGCCAGTTCGAAGCGGTCGCCGGGGATGGCGTTGGTAATGCGATACGGTCCGGTGCCGATGGCGGCGCGCAGCGCGTTGAAATCCTCCGTCCCGCGGCCCTCCACCGCATGTTTCGCGACCATGGCGATGGAGCCGAGTTCCACCGGCAGCAGCGGGTGCGGCGCCGCGGTGTGGAAGCGCACGGTGTGGGAATCGACGATTTCGGTGCGTTCGATGGCGCGCACGAAGGGGGCGAAGCTGGCCGGGGTGTTGGGCACG
>NZ_JAUYTS010000025.1 GCF_030695085.1 Falsiroseomonas sp.
CGGTATAGCCGACATTGTCCAGGTCGTTGTGCTTGCCGCCCGCCCGCACGCATTTCTGCGCCGTGGTCGCCCGCTGGTAGCCACGCTTTTCCTGGCCCGTGAAGACATTCTTGAACTGGACCATGCCGCTGTTGGCGAACATCAGCGTCGGGTCGTTGCGCGGTACGAGGGGGGAGCTTTCCACCACTTCGTGTCCGTTGCGCCGGAAATAGTCGAGGAAAGTGGCGCGGATATCGTTGCTGCTGCTCATGGTCTCGGCATGTCTCGCAAGGGGCCGCGATCGTTAGAGCAGAATCAGCCAAACCGGAAGCGGGGCGTGCGCGCGGCCGCCCCGCCGTCCCGCCTCAGTCGCGCTCGACCTTCACCACTCGGCCATCGCGCGGGTCCACATCCACTTCGATCTTCCGGTTCTGGGCGTCGCGACCCTCGACCTCCCACCGCCCGTCATCGCACTCCGCCTGATCGACGCGGACGATGCCTGCGCCGCGCGCGATCTCGATGGCGCGGGTGATGTCGACCTCCCCGGCGCAACGGCCGGGGGTGACCTGCGTCGGGGATTGCGCGAAGGCCGGTGCGGCGAACAGAAGGGCGGCGGCGATGCCGGCAAGCGGAAGACGGACCATGGGACCTCCGGTCTCAGTTACGGTGCCGCCATCCAACGCCTGACAGCGTAAAGGTTCCGTCTATTCGGCGGCCGCCGCTTCATCCCCCTCGCCCGCCAGCATCGCATTGGCGAGACCGGCCGCCTGGTCGCGGATTCGCTTTTCCACACTGTCGGCCATGGCAGGATTGTCGCGCATGAACTGCTTGGCATTCTCCCGTCCCTGGCCGATGCGCTGGCTGTCGCAGCTGAACCAGGCGCCCGATTTCTCGACGATGCCCGCCTTCACGCCGAGGTCGATCAACTCGCCGACCTTGGAGATGCCTTCGCCATACATGATGTCGAATTCGATCTGCCGGAACGGCGGCGCCATCTTGTTCTTCACCACCTTCACCCGGGTCTGGTTGCCCGTCGTGGTATCGCGGTCCTTGATGGCGCCGATCCGGCGGATCTCCAGGCGGATGGAGGCGTAGAATTTCAGCGCATTGCCGCCCGTGGTGGTCTCCGGATTGCCGAACATCACGCCGATCTTCAGGCGGATCTGGTTCAGGAAGACCAGCAGGGTGTTGGAGCGGGAGACGCTGCCGGTCAGCTTGCGCAGCGCCTGGGACATCAGGCGGGCATGCAGGCCGACATGGGTATCACCCATCTCGCCCTCCAGCTCCGCCCGCGGCACCAGCGCGGCGACACTGTCCACCACCAGCACGTCAATGGCGCCGGAACGCACCAGCGTGTCGCAGATCTCAAGCGCCTGCTCGCCGGCATCCGGCTGGCTGATCAGCAGATTCTCGATATCCACGCCGAGCTTCTTGGCATAGCCCGGGTCCAGCGCGTGTTCCGCGTCGATGAAGGCGCAGGTGCCGCCCTTCTTCTGCGCTTCCGCGATCATGTGCAGCGCCAGCGTGGTCTTGCCGGAGCTTTCCGGGCCATACACCTCGATGATCCGCCCCTTCGGCACGCCACCGATGCCGAGCGCCAGGTCGAGCCCGAGCGACCCGGTGGAGATCACCTCCACCTCATCCGTCGCGGCCTTGTTGCCCATCCGCATGATCGAGCCCTTGCCGAAGGCGCGTTCGATCTGGCTCAGCGCGGCATCCAGAGCCTTGGTCTTGTCCATGCGGCTCGCTCTCCCGAAATCCGGTCTCAACCTATGGGCGAAATTGAGGCAGGTCTACCACCCACCGGTCAATCCCCTGGCTGGAAAAACCCTGCGTGGCGCCCTCAGGCGTCGCCGCGGGCACCCCAGCCTGCTGAGCGGAATATCGCGCGGAACAGCGATCCCGACAAGAACATTTAGGAAACTTTTAGCTTATCCACCGGCAGGATGCCCCTCAGCTCGGCCACCAGCGCCCCCAGGCTGTAGGGCTTGGCCAGCAGCCGAATCCGTTCCGCCGTCAGGTCCCGCCCCAGCGCCGCCTCCGCATAGCCGGAGACCAGCAGCACCGGCAGGTCCGGCCAGCTTGTCCGCAGCCGTGCCACCAGTTCCAGCCCATCCATTCCCGGCATCACCACGTCGGAGACCAGGGCCAGCGGGGTCGGCGCGCCACGCTCCAGCATCTCCAGCGCCTCCTCGGCGCAGCCGGCGCTCATCACCTCGAAGCCGGCGCGGCGGATGGCGCGTTCCGCCAGCCGCAGCAGCGGCACCTCATCCTCCACCAGCAGGATCGGTGCGCTGCCGTAGCTGGCCGGCGCGGGAAGCGGCGGGGCGGGCAAGGGCGGGCTGGGCGGCGCCACCATCATCGTGGTCACCACCGGCGGGTCGGCCGGCCCCTCATGCCGAGGCAGCCAGATGCGGAAGCGCGTGCCCTCCCCCTTCCGGCTGTCCACGGAGATGAAGCCGCCGGATTGCTTGACGATGCCATGCACGGTGGACAGGCCGAGCCCGGTGCCACCCTGTTCCCGGCGCGTGGTGAAGAAGGGGTCGAAGATGCGCGGCAGCACATCCTCCGGGATGCCGGCGCCGCTATCGGCCACTTCCAGCAGCGCGTAGCGCCCGGCCGGCAGGGTTTCGCTGCCCAGCGGCTCCGGCCGCAGCACCACGGCATGGCTGGTGCCGATCCGCAGCGCACCGCCTTCCGGCATCGCATCCCGCGCATTCAGCGCCAGGTTCATGATGACCTGGTCGAGCTGCGTCGGGTCGATCCGCACGCGGCGGGAGGGCTCCTCCAGCGTCAGGGCGAGCCGCACCCGGCTGCCCAGCAGGCGCTTCAGCAATTCGCCCATGGATGCGACGGCCGCGTTGAGGTCCACGACCCGCGGCCGCAGCGCCTGTTGCCGGGCGAAGGCCAGAAGCTGGCGCACCAGCGCCGCGCCGCGACCGGCGCTTTCCATCACCTGGCGCAGCTCCGGGGCTGCGCTGCCCTCCGGCGTGCGGGTCAGCGCGGCCTCCGCGCTGCCGGCGATGGCGGTCAGCAGGTTGTTGAAATCATGGGCAATTCCCCCGGCCAGCGCGCCCACCGCCTGAAGCCGGGCGGCGGCGGCCTGCTGTTCCGGCGGGCGCGTCGACATACGGGTCAGCCGCAGCGCGGTCAGCCGGTCCCCGGTCGCCAGGGGGCAGCGTTGCGCCTCCAGCCGCGGCGCCCCGTCCCCGGCCAGCGCCACCACCCGCCGCTGCCCGGCCGCCAGCGCCACCAGGGTTTCCTCCCGCCCCTCCGGTGCCAGAAGCTGGCGCAGCGTGAGGCCCGCCCGCGGCGGCAGCATAGGACCGCAGAGACCGGCGAAATCGCTGTTCCAGGAGGTCAGCCGATCCTCGGCATCCAGCAGCGCCAGCCCATTGCCGGCCGCCTCCATCACCGCCTGCACCAGCGGATCCGGCCCCGGCAGCAAGGCGCGCCGAAGCAGCGCCTGCAACCCGCGTCGCGCCTCGCTCATGCCACCATCCTCGGACCCGGCGGCGGAAGGCGCCGGCTTCTGGGCGTCCATGCAGTTATCACGCGCATTGTTCGCCCCACTATCAACTATGACGCGCCGCGACGCCACGCTGGCGCCAGACGTAAGCGATGATTTCTGCGACAGCCTGGTAGTGGTCCGGCGGAATCTCCGCCTCCAGTTCCAATCGCCACAGGGCGCGGGCCAGCGGCGGGTTGGCCACCAGCGGCACGCCGGCCTGCTGCGCCGCTTCCCGGATCCGCGCCGCCATGGCGTCCACCCCCTTGGCGACCACCTTCGGCGCGGCGCTGTCGCCGCCATAGGCGAGTGCCACGGCGTAGTGGGTGGGGTTGGTGACCACCACGGCGGCGCGCGGCACCGCGGCCATCATCCGCTGCCGGCCCTGCGACTGGCGGATCTGCCGGCGGCGGGCCTTCATCGTCGGGTCGCCTTCCGATTCCTTGGCTTCTTCCCGCAGATCCTGCCGGCTCATCCGCAGCCGGATGGCGTGCCGGTAGCGCACCCACATCAGGTCCAGCACCGCGATACCCGCAAAGGCCACCAGCGCTGCCAGCATCAGCCGCGATGCGGCGGCGCCGGCAATGGCGGGCAGGCCGCCGGGGGCCTGGTGCAACGCGGCCTGGACCTCTCGCAGATCACCCAGCGCGAACCACAGCGCCGCGCCGACCAGCGCCAGCTTCACCAGGTTGCGGAGGAATTCCATGCCCGCCTCCGGCGCCACCATCCGCTTCAGCCCGGCCCAGGGGCTGATCTTGGAAAGCCGTGGGATCATGTTCTTGGCCGAGACCAGCCCGCCGGTCTGGGCCAGGGTCGCCGCCACCGCGGCCAGCGCCGCGGCCAGCGCCACCGGCAGCAGCGCCATCAGCCCCTGTCCGAACAGCAGCCGCGCGGTATCCATCATTGCCAGCGCATGGGCGCGTTCCAGCGTGGCGCGCATCGCCCGCAACATCTCGGTGCCGGTGACAGGCAGGGCGAAGGTCGCGGCCAGCGTGGCGGCGGCCAACGCCGCCCAGCCCACCGCCTCCTTCGACATGGCGACCTGGCCATCCTGCCGCGACTTCTCGATCCGCCTGGGTGTGGCGGCCTCTGTCTTGTCGGCGGCATCAGCGCCCTCGCCGCCCTCGGCCATGGCTCAGCGCAGCCCTGGCAGGGTGGCAAAACTGGCGCGCAGCGCCTCGGCGAAGGCGGCAATCATCGGCGGCGCCAGCAGGCCGAGCAGCGCCAGCCCGGCCAGGATCTGTCCCGGTACCGCGACGAAGAAGGTCTGCACCTGCGGCGCGAGGCGCGCCAGCAGGCCGAGCGCCACGTTCAGCACCACGGCGCCGATGACGAAGGGCGCGGCCAGCCGCAGGGCCAGCGAAAGACTTTCCGCCCCCGCCTGGGCCACCACCTCCGCCGCCATGCCGGCCGGAAACGGGTTGCCCGCCGGCAGCACCGCGTAGCTGTCCACCAGCGCCCGCAGCGGCCAGGCGTACAACCCGGTCGACAGCACCAGCACCACCGCCAGCAGCCCGAGCGCGCGCCCCAGCGCCGTGGCCTGTGCGCCCAGCGTCTGGTCCATCACCAGCAACCCGCCAAGCCCGATCAGCGCCGAGATCGCCTGGCCCGCCATGGCGAAGGCGGTCAGCGCCAGCCGCGCCAGCGTGCCGATCCACAGCCCCAGCACGATCTCGATCGCGATCAGCCGCACCGCCTCCGCCGCATCCTCCGGCGCCGGCGGCAGGCCGGGCGAGATCACGGGGAACAGCAGCGCCACCAGCAGCAGGCCCAGGCCGAGCCGGATCGGCGCCGGCACCTCCTGCTCCCCCAGCCCGGGCAGCAGCAGCACCGCGGCGCCGAGCCGGGCGAAGACGAGAACCGCCTGGAACGCCAGGCCGGGCAAGGATTGCAGCAGCAGAAGGTCGCTGTCGTTCACGGCGCGCCGCCGATCTGGATCATCCGGTCGAACAGCGCCTCGGTCCAGCTGGTCATCACCTGGGCGGTGAAGGGGCCGAGCAGCAGCATCAGCGCGCCGCCCATCACCAGCTTCGGCACGAAGGCGAGCGTCGCCTCCTGGATCTGGGTCAGCGCCTGCACGAGCGAGACCACCAGCCCGATCGCCAGCACCGCCAGCAAGGGCGGCCCCATCACCTGGGTCGCGACCCACAGCGCTTCCCGCAGCGCCTGGCCCATGGCCTGTTCAGACATCGCGGCCCTCCTGGCCAAGCCGTCACGCCCGGGGGCGCGTCATGGTGATGGCGCAGCGCCTCAGATCGGCATCCGCATGACTTCCTGGTACGCCGCCACCACGCGGTCACGCAGGGTCACGGCGGTCTGCAGGGCGAGCTCGGCGCGGGAGATGCTGAGCACGGCGTCGGAGACGCTGCCCTGACCCATCAGCGCCTGGGTCGAGGCCGCATCGGCGTTGCGGCCGAGTTGCACGCCGGCTTCCATCGCCCGGTTCAGCGCCGCGCCGAAGCCGGCCCCGCCGCCTGCCGCCTCGGTGTCGATCGCGAGGGGCCGCCCGGTGCCGGCCGAGGCATAGGCCGCCGCCGCCTGCGCCGCCCCGATTGCCATCAGCGCAGCGCCTCGATGGCGCGGGTCAGCATGCCTCGGGTGGTCTCGAGCACCGAGAGGTTGGCGCTGTAGCTGCGCTGCGCCTCCCGCATGTCCATCACCTCCACCACGCTGTTCACGTTCGGCGTCTTGACGTAGCCGCGCTCATCGGCGGCCGGGTGCGCCGGGTCGAAGCGCGTCGGGAATTCGCCCGGTGCGGTGCCGATGCGCGACACGCCCACAACCTCCGCCCCCAGGGACCGGTCGAGCCGGTTGGCGAAGCTGACGGTGCGGCGGCGATACGGGTCCGCCCCCGCGGTTTCGCCCGTGCTGTCCCGGTTGGCGAGGTTCTCCGCCACCACCCGCAGCCGGGTGGATTGCGCCGCCATGCCGGCAGCGGAAATGCGCAGCGCCCGATCGAGATCCATATCCTGTCCTCCTCCAGACGCCGGACTCAGCCCTGACGGCCAAGTGCCAGGCGGAACATGCCCATGAAGCTGCGATGCACGGCCATGGCGAGCGCATGGGCCGTATCCGTCTCCGCAATCCGCACCGCCTCGCGGTCCAGCGACACGGCATTGCCATCCGGCACCGCCTCCGCCACCAGCCGGTCCTCCGGCGCCGCGCCGCGGTTGCCGCCGCGGGGCGCCAGATGCGCGGGCGCGGTGCGCGCGATGTCGGGCGGCAGCGCCGCCGTCAGGTGCCGCGCGAAGGGCAGCAGATCATGCGGCCGGTAATTCGGCGTATCGGCATTGGCGATGTTGCGCGCCAGCACCGCCTGCCGGCGGTCGAGCCAGTTCACCCGCCTGGCGGCAAGGTCGAGCGGCCCGGCGGCGCGGGCGGCGGAGCGGCCAGGGGTGGGAGTCAGGGCTTCCATGCGCCCAATCTGGCCCGCAGGACATGAAGGAAGGGTTTCCGTGGCAGCCATGGCGTCGGCCGCGCGCCGTTGAGGAATCCTTCATCCCGGCCTGCCAGAGTGCCGCGGTGCCCCATACCACCACCCACGCCGAGGCCGTCCACGCCGCCATCGAATCGATGGGCGGCACCGTGCTGGTTGCACGCGCGCTGGTGGAAGCCGGGCGGCGGGTGGACCTCGAAGGGCTGGATCGCGACGCCACCGCACTTTGCGCCGCGGTGCTGGCGCTGGGTGTGGAGGAAGCCCGCCTGCTGCGCCCGGCGCTGGAGGCGCTGCTGCGCCAGGTGAACGACCTGACCGCTCAGGTGGCCCTCGGCTGAAGCATGTGTTGAGCGGGCCGCAAAAAGCGGTGCGCGGGGGACAGGATGACCGAGACCGCCAGCCTCATCACCGCCGGATTGACCGCCGCCGCCGCCCTGCTGGCGGTGCTGGCGGCGCTGCTGCTGGCCGGGCGCGCGGCGCGGGCGGCCGGCATCGGCCAAAGGATCGGCCGCCGCCTGTCCATCGAGGAAAGCCTGCAGCTGGACGGCCGCCGCCGCCTGCTGCTGCTGCGCTGCGACGATCGCCGCCTGCTGCTGGTGACCGGCGGTGCGCAGGACCTGTCGCTCGGCTGGCTGCCGCCGGAGGGTCCGCCGCCCGCCGCGCTGCGGGAGGCCGGAGGATGACGCGGCTTTTGGCCCTGCTGCTGGTGCTGTTGCCCGGTGTGGCGATCGGCCAGAGCCTCAGCCTCGATCTCGGCGCCGGGCAATCCGGCACCACCGCGCGGCTGATCCAGTTCACCGCGCTGATCGGGCTGCTCTCACTCGCGCCCTCGCTGATCGTGATGATGACGGCCTTCGCCCGCATCGTCATTGTCCTGGCCCTGCTGCGCAGCGCCATCGGCGCACCCTCCATCCCGCCCAATCCGGTGCTGATCGGCCTGGCGCTGTTCCTGACGCTGTTCGTCATGGAGCCCGCCCTGATGCAATCCTGGGAACAGGGGCTGCGCCCGATGGCCGCCGGCACGATCGGGGAGCTGGAGGGGCTTCAGGCCGCCGCCGAGCCGTTCCGCCGCTTCATGGCGGCCCAGGTGCGCGATTCCGACCTGGCGCTGTTCCTGGATCTGGCCAACCTGCCGATGGCGGATGCCGCGCAGGCGCCGTGGCGCGTGCTGACGCCCGCCTTCATGGTCAGCGAATTGCGCCGCGCCTTCGAGATCGGCTTCCTGGTCTTCCTGCCCTTCCTGGTGATCGACCTGGTCGCCGCCAGCCTGCTGATGTCGCTGGGCATGATGATGCTGCCGCCGACCATCGTGGCGCTGCCCTTCAAGCTGGCCTTCTTCGTGCTGGTGGATGGCTGGCGGCTGATCGCGGGCAGCCTGGTGCAGGGTTTTGCCCCGAGCTGAGCCGCTTTCCGGCTGAAACGGGCGAAACCGAAAAGCTGTTGCGCAGGTTGCGGCCGCGGCCGCACCGTCACCCCGGGGTTGCGGGGACGGGCCATGTTGCGCGGTTTCATCGCCATGCTGCTGCTGAGCCTGCTCGGGGCCTCCCCCGTGTTGCTCTGGGCCGCGCCCGGCCACGCGCAGTCGCAATCCCGCGCCATCCAGTGCAGCCCGCCCCTGTCGCGGGATGAGCCGTGGCGCGTCGGCTCCGGCTTCATGGTGATGGAGGATGTGGCCCGCCACTTGAACACCAGCGCACCCTCGCTGCCGCTGCGGCCGGTGCGGCAGACCGCCAAGGCGGTGCCGACGCTGGAGATCACCGTGGCCAGGCCGCCATGGCTGACACCGCCGGAATGGCGCAACGCCTTCTTCGAGGCAGTGATCTACCCCGATGGTATCTCCCCGGTTGATCTGCGGGAGCGTCACCTTCAGCGCGGCACGGTGCTGCCGCCGTCCCCGGATGACGAGGAAACCACCGTCTCCGCCCTGTTCCCCGCGATCGAGCGTGGCTGGTGGCCATCTTCCTGGCAGGTGGTGCTGTTCCTCTGCCTGGACCCGACGCAGGCGGATGCCAGCCCGCTGCGCGCCAATGGGCGGGAGCTTCGGGTCTATGCGCGCCAGCCGCTTTTCGTCTCCACGCTCCGCCTGTCCACCGCGGCGGGGTTGCTGACCGTGCTGGTCGCCTATCTGGCGCTGGCCTTCGCGGCTTCGCAGATCCACGCGCGGCAATATGAGCACAGCCGCCGCTTGCTCGGGCAGGGTGCGCCCGGCGCCTTCGCCTATGCGCTGCGGCCGACCGTGATCGCGCAGGACAGCTTCGGTTATTGCAGCCTGTCGCGCTTCCAGGTGCTGCTGTTCACCCTCGTCCTGGCCGGCGTCTATGCCTATGTGATGGGGCGCACGGGGGAAATGCCGAACCTGTCGACCTCCGTGCTCACGCTGCTGGGCGTGACGCTGACCGGGTCCACCCTGGCGCGGCTGACGGAGGGGTCCGTGATGCACACGGCGAACCGCCTCTGGCTGCTCGGCACCGGCCTGCTGGACCCGACGCCGCGGCTGCCACGCTGGACCGATCTGCTGGAATCCGATGGCGAGATCGACGTGACACGGGTGCAGGCGCTGCTGTTCAGCATCTTCGCCGCCATCGCCCTGGTGGTCAGCGGCACCGGCGACCTGGAGAATTTCACCCTGCCGGACCAGCTGATTACGCTGATCGGCATCAGCCAGGCGGTCTATGTCGCCGGTCGCGCCCTGCCCCGGGATTCCGCCAAGCGGCTGAATGAGGAGATCGCCACCATCCGCTCCGCCGAGGCGCGCGCGCTGGCCGATGCCGGGGACGCCGCGGCACGCAAGGAATTCGAGACGGCGCGCAGCGCCATCGCCTCCTCGCTCCGCGACGTATTCGGGGAGCGTTTCTGCGAGCGCCGGCTGCATGGCCTGCAGCCGGGCGACCGCGTGCCGCCGCTGGTGGAGCCGTAGTTCAGCCGCGCGGCAGATGCATGCCGATATAGGGCGGCAGGTTGAAGGCGCCGAGGTGAATTTCCGGCGTCCAGTAGCGCGTGGTGTCCAGCACCCCGGCCACATCCGCGCGGCGGCGAATCTCGGAAAGATCCACCTGGCGGCAGCCGGCATCCTTCGCCGCCCAGCCCAGCGTCATGAAGCCGCCGACATAGGTCGGCACGGCGGCGACATAGGCGAAGACATCGGGGAAGAACTTCGCGCGGCGCAGGGAGGTCTCGCGCAGTTCCTCCGCCTGCATGAAGGGCACGCCGCACTGGTTCACGACCAACCCCCGATCCGTCAGAATTCGGGAACAGTTTGCGTAGAAATCATCGGTGAAAAGCACCTCGCCGACGCCGATCGGGTCCGTGCTGTCGACGATGATCACGTCGTAGCTGCCGGCCTCCGCGGTGCGGACATGGTCGATGCCATCGCCGACGATGACGGTGGCGCGCGGGTCGGTCCAGGCATCGCCGCCGATCGCGGGCAGATGCTCCTTCGCCAGGCGGATCACCTCGCCATCGATCTCCACCATCACGGCCTTCTCCACCGTGCGGTGCTGGAGAACCCGGCGCAGCACGCCGCCATCGCCGGCGCCGATGATCAGCACGCGCTTCGCCGCGCCATGCGCCAGCAGCGGCACATGGGCGAGCATTTCCTGATAGACGAACTCATCCGCCTCCGTGATCTGCACCACGCCATCCAGCAGCATGACGCGGCCATGCAGATGGCTTTCGAAGATGCGGATGTCCTGGAAGTCGGACTTCACATGGGCCAGTTCCCGCTTCACCAGGAAGCGCTGGCCCCATTCCGCATAGAGCGTCTCGTTCACCCAGGTCTCGGTCGTCATCATCAACCCCATGCGCGCAAAAAAGGGCGGACCCTGCGGCCCGCCCCATATCCCACCGGCCTGTCGGCCGGGTTCAGCCGATCAGGCCGCGCTTATGCTCGGCAAGCTGCACGCGCTCCGCCAGGAAGCCCTTCTTCAGCGCCGGCAGCGCCTTGTAGGGGTCGCATTCGCCGCAGACGAAGATGTCGAGCGCGGCATAGTCGCGCTCCGGCCAGGTGTGGATCGACACATGGCTCTCGGCCAGCACCAGCACGCCGGACACGCCACCATTCGGAGAGAAGTGGTGGAAATGGCCGTGCAGGATGGTGGCGCCGGTTGCCAGCGCACCCTCGCGCAGCACCGCGTCGATATGGTCGGGGTCGTCGAGATTCGTCGCCCCCCACAGGTCGATGATCAGATGCGTTCCCGCATAACGCACGCCGTTGCGATGGACAAAGTAGTCCTTCGTTTCCGCCGAGCGGTTCTCATCATTCTGGGCGTCGCTCGGGAGATCCGAGACCATCCCCAGTTGGACGAGAGCTTCCATGTTCAGGGCTCCTTCCAGCCAGCAGATGACCGGGATGATCGCTCGCCGCGGGAATGCGGCTGGTCAAAGCAGATCGGGTCAAGGCGGCGGGGTATGCGGCAAACCGGGGGGGGGTGCAAGTGAATTCGGGACCCGAGGCCGCAAAAAAAGTGGGTCCCCCCCCGGGGGGGACCGGCTGCTTTGCCTGCGTCCCCCGGGGGGGCGCACGAAAATCACCTTGTGATGGGGGTCTCGGCCCGCAACCCGTCCAGTCTGCCGGGCAGCCTGCGCGCGACATCCAGTTCCTGCCGGAGCCGCGGCAGGTCCGCCAGCCCCGCCACCCGATCCGCCGTCAGCAGGTCGAAGGTGCCGGAGAGGGGGCCGTCGGACATCCGCGCCTGTTCTTCCGCGCGCAGTTCCGACAGCCCGGATTCGTCGCCCGCCAGAGTCAGCAGCGCCGCGATGCGCGCCACGATCGGCTTGTGTGCCTCCTCCAGCGGGGCCGGCGCGCGCGGCGCAACGCTGGCCAGGTGCTGGCGCAGCGCCGCCGCCGCGCCCGCCCAATCCTGCTTTTCCTCCAGCAGCACGGCGAGTTCGGCCGCCGCCGCCGGCCCGGCCTCGCGGTAGCTGGCCACCGCCTCATCCGCCTTCCCGGCCCGCGCCTGGGCGCGCGCCTTCAGCAGCAGCCGGGACCGGGTGAGATCGGTGGAAAGCCGCATTCCGTCGGTTTCCTCCAGCGCCTTCAACGCGCCACCTGCATCGCCGGCACCCAAGGCGAGCCCGGCGAGGCGTGCCCCGATGCGGCCCCTGGCCTCCGCATCCGGGGCGCGCTGCACCGCGCCGCGCAGCACATGGCTGGCGCGGTCCAGCAAATCCAACGCCGCGAGGCGTTCGGCGAGCGAGCCAAGCGCCTGTTCCGTCGCCTCGCCGGGCGGCAGCATATCGGCATGGGCGTCGTACAGCACGACGGCCGCCAGCGGTGGCGAACGATCCAGCGCGCCCAGCAGCGCCTCCACCTGGCGCGTCCGCAGCCCGGGCGCGAGATCGGGGAACATCGCCGCGGTTTCCCGCAGCAGGTCGAAGGCACCGCGCGCATCGCCGGCCAGCATGCGCAGCTCCGCCAGGCGGGAACGGCCCTCCGTCTCCAGCGCATCGCCGCGCCAGGCGGCGAGCGTCGCCTCCAGCGCCGCCGCGGCGCCGGCGGCATCGAGCAGGCCCTTTGCCAGCCGTAGTTCCGCCGCGCGCCGCATCGCAATGGCGCGCGCCCGGCGGTCGCGGCCGCGACTCAGCGCGTCATACGCGGCCAGCGCCGGCTCCACCGCGCCTTCCGCCTCCAGCACGCGGGCCAGCGCGAGCGCCAGGGACGGGTCACTCTGGTCGCGGCTGGCGAGCAGGCGTCGCGCCGCTTCCGCCTCCCCGCCCGCGGCCAGGGCTTCCGCCGCCAGCGGCGCAAGGCGAGCCTGGAGCGGCGCCGGGTAGGACAGCAGCAGCGGCAGGCCAGCGGCGACCGCCGGAGCGGCCTCCTGCCCCCGCGCCGCGGCCAGCAACCCACGCCACAGCGCGATCTCATCGGTCTGCGGCAGGCCGGGGTGATCCAGGCCGACAGCTTCCGCGAGCCTGCCACCCAGCAGCGCCGTGGCACCGTGCAGGGCGCGCGCACGCGGCTGCTCGGCGAGGACCGGGTCCTCCCGCAGCGCCAGCATCACCATCGCCTGGGCTTCCTGCGGCAGTCCGAGCGCCAGCAGCCCCTCCGCCACCTGCAGGCGCGGCGCACCGCGGCTGAGCGGCGCCGCGGCGGCCACCGCGCTGGTGGCGTTGCGGACACGTTCCTGCAGCCCGGCCAGCGACTCCGCCGGCAGGTCGAAGCTGCGCGTCATGGACATCGCGGCGGCGGCGGCGGCGGGCATATCCGGGCCGAGCGCCAGTTCCGCCCCCGCCGCGGCACCGGCCAGGAAGCGTCCGGGCAGCGCGCGCAGCGTCACCGTATCGGCGCGCGGCAGGATCACGGCGCCGAGGCGCGTCGGCAGCAATTCGAACAGGGCAGCACGGCGCCCATGGGTCACCGCCTCCGCCCCGCCGCGCACGGTGCCGACCAGCAGCGCGGTCCCGGTCTCGGGATCGAGGACGGAGACGTTGCCGCCGGCCTGTTCGGCGCGCAGCAGCAGCCGGGCGGGCGGGCCGGCCTCGATCTCGGGCAGGATGCCGCGCAACCCGGCCTCCCCGGCGGGCTGGTCCAGCACCCAGGCGGTGCCGTCCCGTCGCAGGCGGGGCGTGGGCAGGCTGGCGGCGGGCAGGCGCAGCGTCGTCGCCTCCGGCCCGGTGGAGGCCTCGGCCGCGGCGAGCGCCGGGTTGCCGCGCAGCGCGGCGAGGTCCAGCGGCAGCGGCGCATCCAGCACCAGCATCCAGATGCCGCCGCGCCGGAACAGCGCCGCGCCGACCTGCGCCGGGGCGGCAATGCTGATCACCGGGCCGGGCTGAAGCCGGACCATGATTGGGCGCTGGCTTTCGGCCGGCGGCAGGGTGGTGGCGGGGGTCGGGGCCGCCACAATGCGTGCCGATGCGGGCGAGGCTGCCGGTGGCGGCGCCGGCTGGACTGCCGCGATGGGCCGCGGCTCCGCCTGCACGGGCGCGAGCGGCGCGGCGGCGACGATGACCGGGGCCTCGGCCGGCGGCGGTGTGGCCGGCTGGAAGGGCGAGCCGACGGAAGGGCTTGCACGGGCTGGCGATGGCGCCGCCCTGGTTGGAACGGCCTGGGACGGGGCAACCTGGGACGGCCCCGACTGGGACGGCCCCGACTGGGACGGCAGGGATGGGGACCGCAAGGACTGGGACGGGGCGCCTGCCTGCGCGCGGCCCTCCACCGCCGCAGCCGGGCGCGGCGCGGCCTGCGGTGCCGAGCGTGGCGCGGGTTCGGGCCTTCCGCCCGGGGCGCCGAATTCGGTGCGCCCGGCATCCAGCACATCCACCACCACGCGATTGCCGAGGCGGAAATGCCGCATCGTGGCGCCTGGGGCCAGGCGGATCTCGGCGCTGTCCGCTGCCGTGGTCACGCCCAGCACGTTGCGGGGCGGGCGGCGCAGCGTGGTCAGGTCGAAGGCGGCGGGGCTGGCGAAGTGCAGCACGACGCGGCCTGCGGATTCCTCGACGCGGTAGCCGACATTGCCGGGCCAGTCGAAAACAACCCGGCCAAAGCTGGGATGGTCGCCAACGCGGACGCCCACCCTGTCCTGCGCCTGGACCGGGCCCGCCAGCAGCGCCCCCAGCACCAGCGCGGCCGCACCGGAAAGGCCGCGCGGGCCGCGCATTCGCGTCCTTCCCGGTCCGGCCATCAGTCGAAATCCGCCATCAGCTTGTCGATATCCGCCTGGCTGACGCCGGCACCGGGAAGCTGCGGTCCATTGGCCAGGCGGCGGCCTTCGGTCTCATCGGGGTCCACCGGCGGCGCCGGGTGGTCCGGCGCGCCGCCCGCGCCACCGAAGCGGGAGACAACCTGGTCCACCCGCGCCTCGATCGCCTTCAGCGCCGTCACCACCTTGCCGATGCGCTGGCCGGTGATGTCCTGGAAGCTGCAGGCCTCGTAGATGCGCGTGACGGCGGAGGCCAGCGCCTCCGCCTCCACCCCGCCGACGCGGGTGGCAACGCCTTCCAGCGTTTCGCACACATCCAGGATCTCATTCGTCGCCTGCGCCGTATGGCCGACGATGGCATCCAGCTCATCCGTCGCGGAGGGGATGTGGCTGAGGGTGATGTCATCGACGCGAAGCGAGGCGATTTCCTGCTTGGCGCGCGCCACGGTGCGGCCGAGCCCTTCAAGCTCGGCCAGCAGCGAGGCTTCGACCACCGAAAGGTCGCCGGACATGGTGCCCAGCACGGCGCGCACCGCGGATTCGATGCGTTCGCCTTCCGGTGGAAGCTCGGCCCCGGATGGGGCGATCCCGTCAGGCATTCGCCATCACCTTCTCGATCTTGCCGCGCAGCGTCTCGGCGTTGAACGGCTTCACGATGTAGTTGGACACGCCGGCGGCCTTGGCGGCGACCACGTTCTCCGTCTTGCTCTCGGCCGTGATCATGATGAAGGGGGTGGATTTCAGCCGCGCATCGGCGCGAACCTCCTTCAGCAAATCGAGCCCGGTCATCGGCGCCATGTTCCAGTCGCTGATCACCAGGCCGAAATTGCCGGCGCGCATCTTGGCCAGCGCCTCCGCTCCATCCGTCGCTTCCTCGACATTCTCGAAGTCGAGCTGCTTCAGCAGGTTGCGGATGATCCGCAGCATGGTCTTGTAGTCGTCAACAATCAGAACAGACGTGTTCTTGTCCATCAGCATCGCGCCCCTGTTATCCTCACATCGCCATCCTGGCGCCAATCACTGTGCCGAAATGCGGGCCGCGCGCAGGCGCGCCAGCTCCGCCGTCAGCGACCTCGCCCGTTCGGGGAGCATCGCCCCCATCACGGGTGCGGCCTTCGCTTCGCGCATCTGGTCCATGATCTGGACCAGCACGGGCATTTCGAGTTCGTTGAAGATCAGCGCCGCATCGCGCGGACGCATGCCTTCATAAAGCTTCACCAGGCCGCGCAGCCCGGCCTCCTCGCGCGCCGCGCGATCCGCCTCCAGCGTCTCCAGCCGCCGTTGCAGCGCCACCAGCTCCTCCACCCGCTGCGCCAGGCGGCGTTCCGCGGCGGCGACCATCGTCTCCCGCGCCACGGCCTGGGCTTCACGGGCCTCGATCGCGGCACGGCGGGCGCGCAGGGATTCCAGCACGGCGCGTTCCGCCGCCTGTTCCGCGCTGGGCTCGGGCGCCGTCGCCGGCGGGCTGGTGGGCGGGCTGGTGGGCGGGGACCCAGCGGGTGCCGGGTCCGCGGCGCGGGCCGCGGTGATCATCGGCAGCATCGGCTCACCGGCGCGGATCATGCGCTCGATCTTGGCGGCCGCCAGCAAGGCCATGACGCCGAAGGCCAGCGGCAGCAGGCGCAGGCGGCGCAGCCGAAAGGCAGGGATGCGAAGACGGCGCATCAGCGGCCGCCCCGCAGGGCGCGCAGCAATTCGCGTTCCGCCTCGCTGCGCGGCGAAGGACCAGAGGGCGGTGCGGTGCTTTCCACGGTGCTGTCGAAGGCCGAGGCGGGACGCGCCTGTCGGACCAGGCCATCCAGCCGGTCAGCGAGCTGTTCGGCGCGCTCGGTCAGGAAGCGCAGATCCTCGCGCAGCGGCTCCGCCACCGCCACCCGTTCGGCGACGTTCCGCCCCGCCTGTTCGGCAGTGGCGCGCAGCCGGGCCAGCGTGCCCTCGGCCGCCTCGCTGGCGGCGGCGATGCCGGCGGCGCCGGCCTCCAGCGCCGCCCCCTCACGCCGCAAGGCGCTGATCTGCCGCTCCAGCCGCCAGGCAAAGGGCACAGCGAGCGCCAGCAGCAGCAGCAGCGCCGCCTGGGCGATCCATTCCAGGGTGCTCATGTGATCTGCCTCATCGCCGCTTCGGAGGGAATCTCCCGCCCGCTGTCGATGCGCACCGCCAGCCGGTTCTCCCGCCGCCCGAGCTGGCCGGCAAACAGCGCGACATCGCCGCAGCGCAGCCGCACCGGCGCGCCGGGGGGCGAGGACAGGGTGATGCGATCGCCGACATTCAGCCGCAGCACCTGCGACAGCAGCATCGTCTGCTCATCCAGCACCACATCCAGCGAGACCTCCGTCTGGCGCAGTTCCTCCGCCAGATGGGTTTCCCAGATGCTGTCGCGGCCGAAGCGTTCGCCCATGAATTGCTGCAGCAGCAATTCGCGCACCGGCTCCAGCGTCGCATAGGGCAACATGATCTCGATGCGCCCGCCGCGATCCTCCATATCCACCCGCAGGCGGGACAGCACGGTGGCGTTGGACAGGCGGGAGATCGCGGCGAAGCGCGGGTTCACCTCCAGCCGTTCGAAGCGGAAGGTCACCGGGCATAGAGGCTCGAACGCCGCGCGCAGATCGCCCAGCACCACCGTGATCAGCCGCTCCACCAGCGTGCGCTCGATGGTGGTGTAGGGGCGGCCCTCGATCCGCATGGCCGCGGTGCCGCGACGGCCGCCGAGCAGCACGTCCACGATGGAATAGATCAGGCTGCTGTCCACCACGACAAGCCCGTAATTGTCCCACTCCTCCGCCTTGAACACCGCCAGCATGGCGGGCAGCGGGATGGAGTTCAGATAGTCGCCGAAGCGCAGCGAGGTCATCGCGTCGATCGAGATTTCCACATTGTCGGAGGTGAAGTTCCGCAGCGTGGTGGACATCAGCCGCACCAGCCGGTCGAACACGATCTCCAGCATCGGCAGGCGTTCATAGGCGATGAGGCCGGCGGAGATGATCCGCTCGATCCCGCTTTCGCCACTGTCGCCGGCCGGGCCATTGTCGAAGCCCAGCAGGCTGTCGATCTCGGCCTGGTTGAGCACCCGCGCGGCATCCGCCGCCGGTGCCGCTTCCACATCATCGAAGGGGTCGGGCGCGGCGGCGCCATCGGCCTCGACCGAGGCACCCCAGGCGGCGGCGAGCTCGTCCTCCTCCGCGCTGCCCTGGCCTTGCGGATTTTCCCCCTGGCCGCTCATTGCACCAGGAATTCCATGAACAGCACGTCGGTGACGCGGGCCGGTGCGGCGGCCAGGCTGGCGCGGGCGATCAGTTCCTCGCGCAGCCGGTGGGTGCCGGCGCTGCCGCGCAGCTCATCCGGCCGCACCTCACGCAGATAGGTCTGGAACAGATCGAGCAGCCGGGGCATCGCCTCCGTCACCGCGGCGGCATCCTCCGCCCGGCTGATCTCCAGCTTGGCGCGAAGGCGCACGAAGACCGGGCGGCGGCCGGGGGCGTTGAGGTTGGAGATGATCTCCGGCAATTCGACGAAGGCGGGCGGGCTGCGCGGCGGCGGCGCGGGTTCGGCTTCGGCCGCCGCGGCTTCCTCCGTCACCGGCGGTGGCCCCATGCCGAGAAGGCCGGGCAGGATTCCGGTGAACCACAGCCCGGCGCCGCCGCCCACCAGCAGCAGCACGGGCAACAGGATCAGCAGCAGCTTCTTCCTGCCACCGCCCTTCGCCGGCGGGGCTTCCGCCCCCGCCGCCGCATCCGTCTTGGCTGCCGCTGCCGCCGCCATGCTTCCGATCGCCCCTTTCGTTCCGGCGGGGTGAGGCCCGCTGCCGGGCAGAATGACGCGCACCGCTTAAGGAAGCCTTGCGCCGGAGACCGTTGGCGCAAGCTTGCCGGGCACCGGCCAAACCTGCCCCTCCCCCGGCAGAAGCTGCAGGACCCGGTGCCAGCCCCGGGGCCGGATGGCTGGCACGCGCCTTGCGGTGCCCGCCACAGAAGCGGAGCCCGAGAGAAACCCCATGGACAGCCCCGGCTACATCGTTCTGTCCCGCCTGGTGGCGCAGACCCGCGCCAGCGCGGTTACCGCCAACAACATCGCCAATGCGGACACGCCCGGCTTCCGCGCGGCACGCCCGCTGTTCGGCACGGTGCTGGAGCGGCAGATGGACGCGCAGGTGCCCTTTGGCGGTCGCGACCTGGCCTTCGCGCAGGACCGCGCCACCTGGCGCGACACCATGCCCGGCCCCCTGGCCACCACCGGCAACCCGCTGGACCTGGCGCTGGCCGACCCGGATGGCTTCTTCGCGGTGCAGACCCCGCGCGGCGAGCGTTTCACCCGCGCCGGCCGCTTCAGCCTGGATGGCGAAGGCCGTGTGGTCGATGTCGAAGGCAACCGGGTGCTGAATGCCCAGGGCCAGCCGATGCAGGTGGCGCAGGGCGACAGCCGCATCGAGGTGATGGGCGACGGCACGCTGCGCACGGAGAATGGCCCGGTCGGCCGCTTCCGCGTGGTCCGCTTCGCCGACCGGCAGCAGCTGAACGCCGAGGGCGATCGGCTTTTCGCCGCGCCGGAGGCGATGCAGGCCGAGCCGGTGGAACGCCCCGGCGTGGTCCAGGGCGCGGTGGAGGGCAGCAATGTCCGCCCGGTCATCGAGATCACCCGCATGACGGAGGAGCTGCGCGAATTCCAGTTCGTCGCGCAGATGGCGGAGAAGGAGGGCGAGCGCCTCGGCTCCGCCGTCGATCGAATCCTGCGGCGCCGGTAGGGGAGACTAGACCATGCGCAGCCTGCACATCGCCGGCCGGACATTGAGCAAAGCAGTGCCGGCGACGGCGAGGGGAGTTTAGGCCATGCGGAGCCTGCACATCGCCGGCACGGGCATGATGGCCCAGCAGACGAACGTCGAGGTCATCTCGAACAACATCGCGAATATGAGCACCACCGGCTACAAGCGCCGACGCGCGGAATTCCAGGACCTGATCTACCAGAACCTGCGCCGCGTCGGCAGCCAGACTGCCGATGCGGGCAACATCCTGCCCGCCGGCACGCAGGTCGGCCTCGGTGTGCGGACAGGGGCGGTCTATCGCATTTCCGAACAGGGCAGCCTGTCGCAGACCGAGAACCGCTTCGACCTGGCCATCCGCGGCAATGGCTATTTCCAGGTCAACCTGCCCACCGGCGAGATCGCCTATACCCGCGACGGCACCTTCGCCCTGTCGCCGGAGGGTGTGATCGTCACCGCCGATGGCTTCGTGGTGCAGCCCGGCATCGCCGTGCCGGCGGCGGCGCGCGATATTACTATCAATGCGACGGGTGAGGTGCTGGCCAAGCTGGATGGCCAGGTGGAGTTGCAGAATGTCGGGCAGATCCAGCTCGCCATCTTCGCCAATGAAACCGGGCTGGAGGCGATCGGCGGCAACTTGATGCTCGCCACCCCGAGTTCCGGCGACGCGCAGCAGGCCGCACCGGGGGCCGTGGGCTTCGGCCAGGTGCTGCAGGGCTTTGTCGAGAATTCCAACGTCAATGTGGTGCAGGAAATCACCAACCTGATCACCGCGCAGCGGGCCTATGAGATGAACAGCAAGGTCATCACGGCCAGCGACGAAATGCTCTCCACCCTGTCGCGCCTGCGGTGATCGTCATGCGCTTTCTCCTGCTGGTCCTGCTGGGCCTTGCCTCCACAGCCCAGGCCACCGGCGCCGCCGCCACCGAAGCCCCGACGCTGCGCCCCTTCGTCACGCTGGAGGATGCGGTGGTGCGGCTGGAGGATCTGTTCGATGGGCTGGGCGAGCGTGGCGCCACGCCACTCGGCCCGGCGCCCGCGCCCGGGCAGCGCCTGGTGGTGGAGGCACCGCAGCTTTTCGCCATCGCGCGCCGCAACGGCGTGGAGTGGAACCCCTCCGGCGGCGCCGAACGCGTGGTGCTGGACCGCCCCGGCCGCGCTTTGGGGCGGGAGGAGGTGCTGGAGGCGCTGCGGGACGCGCTGCGCCCGCGCGGGGTTGAGGATGATACGGATCTGGAATTGCAGGCCTTCCACCCGCCTTTGGTGCCGCCCGCCGCCTTCCCGCAGATCATGGTGGAACAGGTGACCTACGACGCGCACACCCAGCGCTTCGCCGCCGGGCTGGCCATCACGGCCGAGGGTATGGCGGCCCAGCGCATCCGCCTCGCCGGCCGTGCCGTGACCACGCTGCCGGTGGTGCTGGCGGTGCGGCAATTGGCGGTGGGGGATGTGGTGCGGGCCGAGGATGTGCGGCTGGCGCGCATGCCCGCCAACCGGGTACGGGCCGGGGCCGCGGACAGCGTGGAGCAGGCGGTTGGCCAGGCGTTGCGCCGCCCGGCCGCCGCAGGCCAGCCGCTGCTGATGGCGAACCTGGCCGAGCCGCTGGTGGTGGAGCGCGGCAGCACCGTGACCATGCAATACGAAACCCCCGGCCTGTCCGTCACCGCGACGGGCCGCGCCATGGAAGGGGCGGCGCGCGGCGCCATGCTGCCGGTGATGAATCTCAGCAGCCGGATCGTGGTGGAGGCCCGCGCCATCGGCCCCGGCCGCGTCCGCGTGGAGGCCCGCCGATGAAATACGTTCCGTTGCTGGCGCTGTCCCTGGCGCTGGGTGCCTGTGAGCGCCTGTCCGAGGTGGGCCGCCCGCCGGCCCTCGCCCCGGTCACCAGCCCCACCGCCGCGCCCGGCTACCAGCCGGTGAGCATGCCGATGCCGGCCGCGCAGGTGCCGACGCATGGCGGCAACAGCCTGTGGCGCCCGGGCAGCCGCACCTTCCTGCGCGACCAGCGCGCCGCCGCCGTGGGCGACCTGATCACCGTGCTGGTCAGCATCCAGGACACCGCGCAGTTGCAGAACACGACGGCGCGGGAGCGGGAGGGGACGGATAGGATGGGCATTCCGCGCCTGCTCGGCCTGGAAAGCTCCCTCACCCGGCTACTGCCCAACAGCATCGATCCCTCCGCCCTGGTGCAGACCAGTGGCAGCCAGACCACCAGCGGCGTCGGCACGCTGCGGCGGAACGAGACGGTGACGCTCCGTCTGGCGGCGACCGTGACGCAGACCCTGCCGAACGGAAACCTGGTGGTGGCCGGGCGGCAGCAGGTGCGGGTGAACCACGAGCTGCGCGAATTGCAGGTGACCGGCGTGATCCGGCCGCAGGATATCGCGAGCGACAATACGGTGAAGCATGACCGGCTGGCGGAAGCGCGGATTGCCTATGGCGGCCGGGGCACGCTGTCCGATGTGCAGGCGCCGCGATACGGGCAGCAATTGCTGGACATCGTGCTGCCATTCTAGAGATGAACTTTCTGTTATCTATTGGCCATCTTTCGCGCCGTTGCTAAAAGCCTCACGGGGAAGCGTCCACAACAAACGGGTGTCATCGCGCGTCGTCCGGCACGACCGGGCGCGCTATGCCAGGCGCAATGCGCCGGCCGGGACCGCCCGACACCGTGGAGGCCCCGCATGACCCGAGACCCAGTCCTGATCGACCTCGCCCTCCAGGGCGGCGGCTCGCATGGTGCCTTCACCTGGGGGGTGCTCGATCGCCTGCTCGAGGAGGAATGGATCGGGATCGACGGCATCTCCGGCACCTCCGCCGGCGCCATGAATGCCGCCGTGCTGGCCGATGGCTGGGCGGCCGGCGGGCGAGAGGGGGCGCGCGAGGCGCTGGCCGGCTTCTGGCACCGCGTCTCCCGCGCCGCCGCCTTCAGCCCCTTCCGCCGCACCCCGATGGACCGGCTGGCCGGGCGCTGGACGCTGGACTACTCGCCCACCTATGTCGCCATGGACCTCGCCGCCCGGCTGGTCTCGCCCTACATCCTCGGCCCCTACGCGACCAACCCGCTGACCGCGGTGCTGGAGGAAAGCGTGGATTTCGAACGGCTGCGCGGCGGCCCGATCCGGCTTTTCGTCACCGCCACCAGCGTTCGCACCGGGCGCGGCCGCATCTTCCGCAATGCCGACCTGACACCGCAGGCTTTGCTCGCCTCGGCCTGCCTGCCCACCATGTTCCAGGCCGTCGAGATCGATGGCGAGGCCTATTGGGATGGCGGCTATTCGGGCAATCCGAGCATCACGCCGCTGGTCCGCGAATGCCAGTCCCGCGATACCGTCCTGGTGCCGATCAACCCCGTGGAGCGGCCGGACACGCCAACCTCCGCGCGCGAGATCCTGAACCGGCTTAACGAGATCTCCTTCAATTCCGTGCTGCTGAAGGAGCTGCGGATGATCGCCCTGCTCCGCCAGGTGGCGAACCCCGGGGAATGCGAGGGCGCGCTCTGGGCGCAGATGCGCGTGCATGCCGTGCCGAATGAGCTGATGGCGGAGCTCGGCTCCTCCTCCAAGCTGAATGCGGAGTGGGAATTCCTCAGCATGTTGCGCGACCGGGGGCGTGAGGCGGCGGAGCGTTTCCTGGCGGCCCATGGCGCCGATCTCGGCCACCGTTCCACGCTGCCGATCGACCAGCTGGCGGACGAGATCTGAGGCGATGGGGCTGTTCGGAATCCTGCTCGGCCTCTCGCTGCTGGTCTGGCTGGCCTATCGGGGCTGGTCCGTCCTGCTGCTGGCGCCCGCCGCCGCGCTGCTGGCCGCCGCCTTCGCGCAGGAACCGCTGCTGGCGCATTGGACGCAGACCTTCATGGGCAGCGCCGCGCGCTTCATCGCGCAGTTCTTCCCGCTGTTCCTGCTCGGCGCGCTGTTCGGCAAGCTGATGGAGGATAGCGGCTGCGTCAGCTCCATCGCGCGCTGGATGACAGGCGCGCTGGGCACGCAGCGCGCCATGCTGGCCGTGGTGCTGGCGGGGGCTGCGGTGACCTATGGCGGCGTCAGCCTGTTCGTCGCCTTCTTCGTCCTCGCCCCCATGGCGCAGGCGCTGTTCCGGGAGGCCGGGATTCCGCGACGATTGATGCCGGCGGCGATCGCGCTCGGCACCACCACCTTCACCATGTCCGCCATGCCGGGCACGCCTTCCATCCAGAACGCCATCCCGATGCCCTTCTTCGCCACCACGCCCTTCGCGGCGCCGGGGCTGGGGCTGGTCGCGACCGCCGTCATGCTCGGCTTCGGCCTGTGGTGGCTGGCCCGGCAGGAGGCGCGGGCGCGGGCCGCCGGCGAGGGTTTTGGCGACGCCACCCCTGCCCCGGTGCAGGCCGCCGCCGACGACCCGCTGGTGCGGGAGCGTGCCACCGTCGCGCGCGAATTCGACCCCGCCGAGATCCGCCGCTCCGCCGCGACGCAGGAGGGGCCGCCCGTGCTGCTGGCGGCGCTGCCGCTGTTGGTGGTGGTGGGCGTGAACCTGATGATGACGGCGCTAATACTGCCGCGGCTGGATGCCGGCTTCCTGGCGGAGCCGCGCTGGGGCGGCACCAGCCTGTCCGCCGTGGCCGGCGTGTGGTCCGTGGCGACCGCGCTGGCCGCCGCCATTCTGGTGCTGCTGGCGCTGAACGGGCGGCGCCTGCCATCGGTGCGGGCCAGCATGGATGCGGGCGCCAATGCGGCCGTGCTGCCGGTGTTCGCGGTGGCCAGCCTGGTGGGCTTTGGCGCGGTGGTCGCCGCCCTGCCCGCCTTCGCCGGGGTGCGGGACTGGGTGCTCGGCATCGGCGGCGGGCCGCTGGTTTCGCTGGCGGTCGCGACCAATGTGCTGGCGGCGCTGACCGGCTCCGCCTCCGGCGGCCTGACCATCGCGCTGCAGGCGCTCGGCCCGACCTATATGGAACTGGCGGCCGCGACCGGCCTGGACCCCGGGCTGATGCACCGCGTGGCGGTGATCGGCGCCGGCACGCTGGACAGCCTGCCGCATAATGGCGCGGTGGTGACGCTGCTGGCGGTGTGCGGCACCACGCACAAGCAGAGTTATCTGGACATTGTGGTGGTGTGCATTGTGGGGGCGCTGCTGGCGCTGGGGGTGGTGATTGGGTTGGGGAGTTTGGTGGGGTCGTTTTGATGGGGCGGCACACGCTGGCGAGCGCCCGGCGGCACCGCCTTCCCTGAATCTTGCCAGCGACAACACGGTAAGTATAACCGGCTGGCGATGGCGCGCATTGCAAGGCGGACCAAGCAGCGCACCGAGCTTTCAGTTAGGTATTAGTTGAACGCTCAGCCTGTTCTAAAAGCTATGCTACACAAGCCTTCGCGACTTATGATTCGAACGCTGCGCTGCCATCCATCAAGAGGTTACCCTCCTGAATCTCGCCGAGAGCGTGATGTGCGACGAGCCGCCTTCTTCTGATTTTTTTCACGTCGACGATTTTCTGCCAGTCGCCTCTGGTCTTCGAAAAGAGATTCCTGCGCCGCCTTAACTACGTCATCAATGGTAAACCCCGAAGACTTACCAATCAAAAATTCATTTTCGGCTTTGTAGATTAATTGCGCGGTAGGCTCAATACCTCTTTTAGCAAACGCTCGCCAATGGCTTAAAGGCTGCCCAGATCCACGAACTGCTTCTTTCGCTTCAGTTAGTAATTTTTCAAGGCGCCTCTCACCCCCCTTTCCAAGACAAAAATTCTTCACGTATCCAACAAGAAGGCGAAATAAGAGATTTTGACTAGAATAAAGGGCAATGTCCGGATTGAGATGAGTCAAAGCGGCATCTAAACTAGCGGTGCCAAACAGCTCACTATAGAATCGTCGAAGATTGTCTTCTAGAAACCCCGCATTAATTGATTTTTCGGGCGCATAGAGCGCAAAAAATGGGGATGGTTGGAAAAAATCCAGATCCAAAAGCAAATGCGCACTAAAACATGCCCCTGAAATAACGATAAGATTGTTGCTTGCTGGGACATTTATTTGTCTGAAACTATCAACAATCCGCGCCCAGCCGATGAATTCTTTCGATGCGGCGATCAGTAATCCATCTTTGGCATCTCCATGCGTATCAAGATGAAGGACTGGTTTGGCTCCCTGCTGCGCACGGATTACAAGATCGTCGAGGTATTGAAGTAGCGCATCTGCGTTTTTAGGTTCAAATTGGAGGAACCGACAATTTATCCCGCTAAAGAATAAATCAAGGTCTTCGATAATTCGATTTGAAAGACCACACTCACTTTCGTAAAGCGACCTTATCCAGATAACTTCATTAACTGACGCTGATCTCGATGCCGGCTTCATGTCTTGTCAATCCGAAACGTTACAGGATCACGCTGACGTCTGCTAAAGCTAGCCATCAAACCACTTCGCCAGGCCCACGCCCCCCTCCCCTCAAACCCCCGCCAACACCCGCAGCACCGCATCCCCATACCGGTCCAGCTTGGTCCGCCCCACCCCCGCAATCCCGCCGAGCTGGTCCAGGCTCCGCGGCCGCCCGGCCGCAAACACCGCCAGCGTCTTGTCCTGGAAGATGACATAGGCCGGCACGGAATGGCTCTGCGCCTCCCCCCGCCGCCAGTCGCGCAGCGCCTCGAACACCGCGTCGCCCACCGGCGCAGCGCTGCCACCGCCGCCGCTGCTGCGGCCGTTGCGCGCGGGGGCGGCGCTGGCCTGCACC
>NZ_JAUYTS010000027.1 GCF_030695085.1 Falsiroseomonas sp.
AGGGCTTCGCCCGGATGCGGGAGGTGCGGGAGCTGGAGCGGCTGGAGGCACAGGCGCGCGGCGATATGGGCCTGTATGCGGCGCAGGAGGCGCAGTTCCGCCAGGCCATCGCGCAGGCGGAGGCCGAGCTCGCGACGTTCCGCCTGACCCGCGCGCAGGACATCGCCCGCGAATTGCAGGACGCACAGCAACAGATGGTAGAGGCCGAGCAGCGGCTGGTCTCCGCCGAGAATATCCGCGCGCGGCGCGATCTGGTGGCCTCCGAGCCCGGCATCGTCACCGATATCCGCTTCGTCACGCCGGGCAGCAGCATCACGGATGGCCAGCCGGTGCTGGATCTGGTGCCGCTGGATGACCGGCTGGTGGTGGAAGCCCGCGTGGCACCGACCGATGTCGAGCAGCTGCGCGTCGGCCAGCCCGTGAATGTGCGGCTGACCGCGCTGCGCCAGCGCACCACGCCGCTGCTGGCGGGCGAGCTCACCTATGTCTCGGCCGACCAGCAGACCGATCCGCAGGGGGCGGTGTTCTTCCTGGCCCGCGCCGAGATCGCGGCGACCGAGATGGAGCGCCTGCCCGGGCTGCGGCTGACCGCCGGCATGCCGACCGAGATCTTCGTGCTCGGCGAGGTCCGCAGCGCGCTGAGCTACCTGGTTTCGCCGATCCGGGACTCGCTGCGGCGCGCGCTCAGGGATTAGATGCGCCCCAAACCCAGGGGACGCACCGATTCCATGACTGTGAACGACCGCCGCATCGCCATCATCGGCGCCGGCCCCGTGGGGCTGGTGCTGGCCTTGAGGCTGGCCACGCTGGGGCTGCCGAGCGTGGTGCTGGAGGCTGGCGCGGATATCAGCGAGGAGCTGCGCGCCTCCACCTTCCACCCGCCAAGCCTCGACATGCTGGACAGCCTGGGCGTGGCGGCGCCGCTGATCGAACAGGGGCTGGTGACGCCGACTTGGCAGATCCGCCGGCATGAGGATGGCGCGCGGGCGGTGTTCGACCTGTCCGTATTGAAGGACGACACGGCGCATCCCTACCGGCTACAGGCGGAGCAGTGGAAACTCTCCCGCCTCATCCTGGCGAAGCTGGCGGCGGAGCATGCCGGCACGGTGGAGCTTCGCTTCAACGCCCGGCTGGATACCGTGGTGCATGGCGCCGACCATGTGGCGCTGTCCGGCGAAGGCTTCGAACCGTTCGAGGCGCCCTACGCCGTGGGCTGCGACGGCGCCCGCAGCGTCATCCGCCGCGCCATGGGGCTGGATTTCGCCGGCGACACCTACCCCGAGACCACCATCCTCGCGACCACCCCCTTCCCCTTCCACGAGGTGTTCGAGGGGCTGTCCAACGTCAATTACATCTGGACCCAGCACCCGGCCTTCTCCGGCACCTTTTCCCTGCTCCGCGTGCCGGGGCTGTGGCGTGCCTCGCTGCACACGGCGCCGGGCGAATCGGTGGAACAGGCGCTGGAGCCGGCGGCGATCGAGCGCAAGCTGCAGGCGATCCACCCGAAATCCACACCCTATGAGGTGCCGGACCTGCGCCCCTACCGCATCCATCAGCGGATCGTGGAGAATTACCGGATCGGCCGGCTGATGCTGGCCGGCGACTCGGCGCATCTGAACTCTCCCTCCGGCGGCATGGGCATGAATGGCGGCATCCAGGACGCGGTGGAGCTGGCCGGGACCCTCGCCCCGGTCTGGCGCGGCGAGGCCGAGGCCAGCCTGCTCGACCGCTACACCCGCCGCCGCCAGCCGGTCGCGGCGCGGGAGATCATCGCCCAGGCCGACCGCAACCGCGCCCGGATGCGGGAGACGGACCCGGCCCGCCGCGCCGAATTGCTGGCGGACCTCCAGGCGACCGCCGCCGATCCGGTGAAGGCGCGGGAACATCTGCTGCGATCTTCCATGATCACCGGTTTGCGCGCGGCAAGCCAGATCATGTGAGAAGTCATCCCCTTCACCGAACTGACATAAATCTGTAAAATCCCCGAAACGCAGGCCGTCTAGAGCCCGCCGTCACCTCACGGGGAGAAATTTGCCCATGTTCCGCCGCACCCTTATGGCGGGCGCCGTCGCGCTCGCCGGCCTGATCGGCCCTGCCAATGCGCAAGCGCCGACCGAGATCCAGTTCTGGCACGGCCTGTCGCAGCCGCTCGGTGGCCTGCTGGAACGCCTGGTCGCCGATTTCAACGGCACCCAGACCCAGTACCGCATCGTGCCGACCTTCCGCGGCAGCTACCCGGAGACGATGGTCGCCGCCATTGCCGCCTTCCGCGCCGGCCAGGCGCCGCATCTGGTCCAGATGTTCGAAGTCGGCACCGGCACCATGATCAATGCCGGTCGCGCCGTGATCCCGACGCATGAGCTGCTGACGCAGACCGGCGTGAACATCAATTTCGATGACTTCCTGCCCGGCGTGCGCGGCTACTACGCCGCCGCCGATGGCCGCCAGATGGCCATGCCGTTCAACAGCAGCACGGCCGTTGTCTACTACAACAAGGACGCCTTCCGGCGCGCCAACCTGAACCCCGACCAGTTCCCGACCACCTGGGAAGGCGTCGGCCGGGCGCTCGCCGCGCTCAAGGCCTCGGGCCATGCCTGCCCGATGTCCACCGCCTGGCCGACCTGGCTGCATCTCGAGCAGTTCAGCGCCATCCACAACATCCCCCTCGCCACCCAGGGCAACGGCTTCGGCGGCGCCAATGCCGAGCTGCAGGTGAACAACCCGCTGGTGCTGCGCCACCTGACCAACCTGGTGAACTGGCAGAAGGAAGGCCTGTTCCGCTGGGGCGGCCGCGACAATGCCGGTGAGGCGCTGTTCCCGGGCGGCGAATGCGCCATCATGCTGACCTCCTCCGGCTTCCGCGCCCGCGTGCAGCGGGAGGCGCGCTTCGACTGGGGCGTATCCATGCTGCCGGTCTATGAGGGCACGGATCCGGCCAACGCCATCATCGGTGGCGCCGCCCTGTGGGTGATGAACCGCGGCCCGAACGCGCAGCGCAGCGCGGCCGAACTGCGTGGCATCGCAGAGTTCTTCGCCTGGACCGCCCGCCCGGAAGTGGCCGGCAAGTGGCACATGGATACGGGCTACCTGCCGATCACGCGCAGCGGCTTCGAATCCGCCCGCGCCAGCGGCTTCTACACCCAGCCGGCCAATATCGGCGCCGATATCCCGATCGAGCAGATGCTGCGCGGCGCGAGCTCGGAGAACACCCGCGGCATCCGCCTCGGCGGCTTCGTCGAGATCCGGGTGATCATGCAGGAGGAAATGGAGAAAGCGCTCCAGGGTCAGCAGACCCCGGAACAGGCGCTGGCGGCCATGACCACGCGCGGCAATGCGGTGCTGCGCAACTTCGAGCGTGCAAATCGCGGCGGCTGATGCCACAGCGTTGACCGGGCCAGGGGGGTGGGCATGGCGCCCACCCCTTTGGCATTTGATGGGGGACCGAGGCGTTGCGGAAGAAGGTGATCTTCAAGGGCATCGCATTGCCCTGGCTGCTGCTTTTGCCGCAGCTCCTCATTACCGGGGTGTTCTTCTTCTGGCCGGCGGGCCAGGCCATCTACGGGTCCTTCCTGCGGGAGGACGCCTTCGGCCTGTCGCGGCAATTCGTCGGGCTTGAGAACTTCACCGAGGTGCTGGCGGACCCCAACTATCTGGCGGCTGGCTGGACCACGGTGGTGTTCTCGACCTCCGTCGCCTTCCTCGCCCTCGGTGCCGCGCTGTATCTCGCGGTGCAGGCGGACAAGGCGATCCGCGGCGCCAATGCCTACAAGACCATGCTGATCTGGCCCTATGCCGTGGCGCCGGCGATCGCCGCCGTGCTGTGGCTGTTCATGTTCCACCCGCAGATCGGCCTGTTCGGCCGCATGCTGAACGGGTTGGGCGTGCCGTGGGACTACAAGCTGAACGGCGACCAGGCGCTGCTGCTGGTGATCCTCGCCTCGGCCTGGAAGCAGGTTTCCTACAATTTCATCTTCTTCATGGCCGGCTTGCAATCCATCCCGAAATCGGTGCTGGAGGCGGCGGCGATCGATGGCGCGCGGCCGATGCGGCGCTTCTGGACCATCATTTTTCCTCTATTGGCGCCGACCTCGTTTTTCCTGCTGGTGGTCAATATCGTCTACGCCTTCTTTGACACCTTCGGCGTGATCCACGCGCTGACCGGCGGCGGGCCTGGCCAGGCGACGACGACGCTGATCTACAAGGTCTATGTGGATGGCGTGCAGAACCTGAATTTCGGCTCTTCCGCCGCGCAATCCGTGATCCTGATGTTCATCGTCATCCTGCTGACCGCCGTGCAGTTCCGCTTCATCGAGCGGAAGGTGCATTATTAACATGCCTTCAAACGCCAGGCGCGGCCTCCGGCCGCTTGGCTTCGCGCAGGCCGCGGCCAGCGCCCGTTGCAAGGATGGTCTGTGTGCGGCGCGCCTTCGCGCGCTCGGCCTGCCTGAAGTGCGGCAGGCCGCCGGGTTCGGTTTTCCCTGCCTCTGGGGCTTTTGCTGATGTCTGCCACCATGGACCTCGAAGCCGACCGCCTCGCCCGCGCCACCATCCGCCGCAACGCGCGCAACCGGTGGATCGCCTATGTCACGCTCAGCCTCGGCGTGCTGATCTTCGCCTTCCCGATCTGGCTGACGCTGGTGGGATCGTCGCATGACGCCTCGACCATCGGACGCGGCGATGTGCCGCTGTGGTTCGGGCCGCACGCCATCTCCAACTACGTCTCCGCCTGGCTGACGGGCGGCGAGGCCACGCGCACCACACGCTCCGTCCCCGCCTGGGTGATGTTGTGGAACAGCCTGAACATGGCGGTGCTGATCGCGGTGGGAAAGATCGCGATCTCCCTGCTCTCGGCCTTCGCCGTGGTGTTCTTCAGCTTCCCAGGCCGCATGATCGCCTTCTGGCTGATCTTCATTACCCTCATGCTGCCCGTTGAAGTCCGCATCATCCCGACCTTCGAGGTCATGGTGAATCTCGGCCTGATCAACACCATGACCGGGCTGGTGGTGCCGCTGATCGCCTCGGCCACCGCGACGCTGCTATTCCGGCAGTTCTTCCTGACCATCCCGGATGAATATGTGGAAGCCGCCAAGATCGATGGCGCCGGGCCGCTGCGCTTCTTCAAGGATGTGGTGCTGCCGCTGTCGGTGACGAATATCGCGGCGCTGTTCGTCATCCTGTTCATCTATGGCTGGAACCAGTACCTCTGGCCGCTGCTCATCGTCTCCGACCGGGATCTCGAGACCGTCGTCGTCGGCATGACCAAGATGATCGGCAATGGCGACGCGCAGAATGAATGGAACATCATCATGGCCACCGCCGTGCTCGCCATGCTGCCGCCCGTGGCGGTCGTGGTGTTCATGCAGCGCTGGTTCGTGAAGGGCCTGACGGAGACCGAGAAGTAAAATGGCCACGCTTTCCCTGGATTCCGTCAAGAAGCAGTTCGCCGCCACCCAGGTGCTGCACGGCATCGACCTGGAAGTGGCCGATGGCGAGATGATCGTGGTGGTCGGCGCCTCCGGCTGCGGCAAATCCACGCTGCTGCGCATTGTCGCGGGGCTGGAGACCGCGACCTCCGGCCATGTCCGCATCGATGGCCGGGACGTGACGGCGCTGGAGCCGGCGGACCGGGACATCGCCATGGTGTTCCAGAACTACGCGCTGTACCCGCACATGTCGGTCTTCGAGAACATGGCCTATGGCCTGAAGATTCGCGGCATGAAGCCGGCCGAGATCCGGCGCCGCGTCGACGAGGCGGCGCAGATGCTCGAGATCGGCGCGCTGCTGGAACGCAAGCCGCGCCAGCTTTCGGGCGGCCAGCGCCAGCGCGTCGCGATGGGCCGCGCCGTGGTGCGGGAGCCCAAGCTGTTCCTGTTCGATGAGCCGCTGTCGAACCTCGATGCCAAGCTGCGCGTGCAGATGCGCGCCGAGATCCGCCGCCTGCAGAAGCGCCTCGGCGTCACCTCCCTGTTCGTCACGCATGACCAGGTGGAGGCGATGACGCTGGGCGACCGGCTGGTGGTGATGCATCAGGGCCGCGCCGCGCAGGTCGCCTCCCCCATGGAGGTCTGGGGGCGGCCGGCGGATACCTATGTGGCCAGCTTCATCGGCTCGCCCGCGATGAACTTCCTGGCCGCCACGATGGAGCCGGGCGGCGGCGCTGCGGCACTCAAGGCGGGGCTCGCCATCGGCTTCACCGATGGCCCGCGCGCCGGGGAGGCCGGCATGCCGCTCACCCTCGGCATCCGGCCGGAGCATATCCAGCTCGGCCAGGGGGGGCTGGACCTGGCGGTGGATCTGGTGGAACCCCTCGGGTCGGAAACCGTGATCCACGGCACCATCCGGGGCGGGGAGACGCTGACGGTGCGCCTGCCGATCCCGGCGCGCGGCATCGGCGCGGTGCTGCCGGTGATCCTGCCCTGGGACGCCTTCCACATCTTCGACGGCAGCAGTGGCCGTCGCATTGAACCTGCCTGAGGAAGACCCGCCCCGCATGGATGTGGAGCCCGAGCCAGAAGCCCCGCCGACCCCCGAAGCCATCCGCGCCCGCGGCGATGCGGCGCGCGATGCGCGAGACTGGCCGGCGGCGGAAGCGGCGTATCGCGAATACCTGGCGGTCCGCCCACTCCACTGGCAGATCCATGTCCAGCTCGGCCATTGCCTGAAGGAACAGGGCGACCTGGAAGGGTCGCTGCCGCATTACCAGCACGCCGCCATGCTGGCGCCCCACGACCCGGATCCGGTTCTCCAGGCCGGCCATGTGCTGCGCAACCTCGGCCGGGGCGGCGAGGCCGCCGTCGCGCTGGCCCGCGCGCTGGAGCTTTCACCCGAAAGCCTGCCGCTGCGCCATGTGGTCGCCCTGCTGCGCCACCGCACGCAGCCGCCACCCGAAGGCCCGATGCTGCCGGCACCGCCGCGCCCCACCGGCCCGCCAACGCAGCTCGCCTTCGATGTCACGGATCTGCTGGACTACCTGCGCGCCGCCCGCACCCCCACCGGCATCCAGCGCGTGCAGATGGGCATCCTTGGCGCCCTGCTGGCCAGCCCGCGGCGCCCGGCCAATGTGATCCTGGTGGGCTTCGAAGGCTCCACCTGGCGCTGGTGGCATGTGGATGAGGCCGCCTTCCGGCGCGTCCTCGCCCTGGCCCGCATCGGCGGGCGGGATGACGACCCGGCCTGGCGCGCCGCGACCGCCGCCCTGGTCGCCCCGGATGCGCGGCCGGATGCACCGATCATCGCCGGCTGCACCCTGGCCTCGCTGGGCAATGCCTGGGGCGTGCAGGAATACTTCCGCGGCCTGCGCCGGCTGCGCGCCGCGATGCCGCTGCGCTACGTGGCCTTCGTGCATGACTGCGTGCCGCTGGCGATGCCGGAGCATTGCCTGGACCTGACGGTGCGGCTCTATGCCCGCTGGTTCGCGGCGCTGTCCCTGCATGCGGATGGCATCCTGGCCAATTCCCGCGCCACCATCGCCGACCATGCCCGCTTCGCCGCCCCGCTCGGCCCCGTCGCCCCGGCCCGGCTGATCCGGCTGGCCGCCGAGGGTGGTGCCTCCCCCGTCGCCGCGGCCCGGGCGGCGGAGGCGCTGCGCGCGCCGCGCCCCGGCGAGGCGTTCGTGCTGTTCGTCGCCACGCTGGAATCCCGCAAGAACCACCTGATGGTGTTCCAGGCCTGGCTCGACCTGATCCGCCGCCTGGGCGCGGACCGCGTGCCGCGCCTGGTTTGCGTCGGCCGGCCCGGCTGGCGCGCCGATGCGGCGCTGGCGCTGCTGGAGGGATCGCCGGAGCTGCGGCGAAAGGTCACGGTGCAATCCGGCGTCTCGGACCTCGCCCTGGCCGGGCTGTATGGGCGCTGCCTTTTCACCGTCTACAACTCCTTCCATGAGGGCTGGGGCCTGCCGGTCAGCGAAAGCCTCGCTGCCGGCAAGCTGGCCGTGGTGCCGGCGCATTCGGGGCTGCTGGAGGCCGGCGCGCCGGGTGCGGTGTTCTTCGCCCCGCAGGACCAGCCGGACCTCGTCGCCAAGCTCGAGCTGCTGCTGACCGATCCGGCGCAGCGCGCCACGCTGGAATCCCGCATCGACCGCGCCAGCGCCCGCCGCGACTGGCCCGATGCGGCGCGGGAGGTGCTGGAGGCGCTGGCCAACCCGCCCGGGCAACCCGATCCGCCCCGCTTCCTGCCGCTCGGCCGGCACCTGCCGATGGGCTGGCGCGGCGAGGGCCTGCCCTCCCCGGCCATGGCCTGGGCCGAACGGGTGCGGGAGGGCCTGGCCTGGTGGTGGCAGGAGGATTGGGGCGTCTGGATGCGGGACGGCATCGCCACCCTCGCCTTGCCCGCCGAACTGCCGGAAGGCACGCCGCTGCGCGTGGTGCTGGAGTTGCGCGCCCCGCCGCGCCCGCTCCATCTGCGGCTCCGCGCCCGTGGCGCCCGGGCGGAGGGCTGGCGCCGCCTGTCCCTGGCGCCCGGCGAGCTGCTGCGCTGCGTGCTCCAGGCGGAATCCGGGCCAGGCGGCCTGGCGGTGGATTTCGATTGCGGCGATGGCGTGCCGCTCGGCGACCGCTTCAAGCGCGTGGTCGGCGCCGGGCTGGCCGGTCTGATGCTGTGCCGGGAGGATGATCTGGCGGCGCGGCTTTCCGCACTGGAGCGGGCCGAGGGCTGAGCAACGTTCCGGCCGCGGATGCGGTCGTGCCACGCTTGGCCTATCCTGATCCGCGAATCGGCCGGAGGCCGCCACAGACCGCGCAGCGCGGCGCGTTGCTGCCTCCACCTCCCATCCCTGGTGAAAGGGTACCGTTCCATCACTCGCGACCCGAAGCACCGCGCCATACGCCCCGGAGCCGCCCGGCCCGGCCGTGCCGCGCTGCTGGGAGGGGTGCTGGTGGCGGGCCTCGCCTGGGGCGCCGCGGCCTGGTTCGCGCAACATCGCAGCCAGGACGCCGCTGCCGCCGCCCTGGCCACGGCGGAGCGCGCGGCGGAGGCCGGGCGGCGCCTGGCCGGGCGGCCGATTGCGGCGGCAATCGCGGCGCTGGCGGAAAATGGGCCGCGCCCGGACACGGTTCTGGCGCAGGCGGACGGGTTGCAGTTCGGCGCCATCACCGATGCTGCCGGCCGCATCCTGTGGTCCAGCCACGCACCGCTGATCGGAAAATCCCTGGCGGAGCGGGAGGCCTTCATCCGCCACCGCGCCGGGCGGGCGGAGCCGCTGTTGAGCCCGGCGCTGCTGGACCTGCCGGGCGGGCCGCGCAGCCTGCTGGCCAGCCAGGCACTGGCCGATCCGCGCGGCGATTTCGCCGGCATCGCCGTGGTGGCGATCGACCCGCGGCGCCTGGACCGGGCGCTGGAGGATGCGGCCCCGCTGCCCGGGCTGCGGCTGGCCCTGCTGCGGCCGGATGGCACGCCACTGGCGACCGGCGGCGCGGCTGGCTGGGGCACCGCCTGGCCGCCACCACCTGCCGCGCCACTGCTGCGGCCCGCCACGGCGGATCTGCCAGCGCTCGCGCTCGCCGCCCTGCCGCTGGCGCCGGACCTGGTGCTGCTCGCGGCCTATGACCACCGGGGTGCGGCGGCCGCGGCGGCGGAGGCTGGCTGGCTCGGCTTCCTCGCCGCCTTCCTGGCCAGCCTGGTCGCCATCGGCACGCCGCTGCTGCGCCGGAGCCCCAACCCGCCCGCCCCCCGCACGCTGGAGGAAGCGCTGCCCGCGGTCGGCTATCGCGGCATCATCGAGGCCGGCGGCACGTTGCGCCTGACGGAAATCGGCCCGGCAATCGAAAGGCTGACCGGCTGGACGGCCGAGGCCGCGCTGCGCCCCGGCTGGCGCATCCGCAGCATGGACGCCACCAGCCTGCCGCTGGGCGCCGAGATCGAGGACCGGCTGAAGCGCGAGCCTTCGGCCACCGCCGAATTCCGCTTCCGCCGCGCCGATGGCGGCTGGATGTGGCTGCGGGAGACGCTGCGCGCCACCGCGCGCACGCCCGACGGCATCGAGGTGGCGGGCGCGCTGGAGGATATCTCGGCCGAACGCGAACTCGCCCTGCAGGCCGCGACGGCGGCCAAATTCGCCACCCTGGGCGAGATGGCGGCCGGGCTGGCGCATGAGCTGAACCAGCCCATCGCCATCATGTCTCTGGCCGCCGAAAATGCCGCGGAGGCGCTGGAGGATGGCGAGGCCGGGGTGGAGGAGGCGCTGGTGCGGCTGCGCCGGATCATGGCGCAGGCGGACCGCGCCAAGGCCATCGTCACCCAGCTGCGCGCCTTCTCCCGCGTCGATGTGTCGGCGCTGGAGCCGGTGGACCTTGGCGCCGCCGTGCAGGGAATGATGGTGCTGGCCGGCCAGGCGCTGCGCGATGCCGGCATCCAGGTGCAGCTTCGCCTGCCGGATGTGCTGCCGCCGGTGGTCGGCCAGATCATCCTGGTGGAGCAGGTGCTGCTGAACCTGGTGCTGAACGCCCGCGACGCCTTGCAGGAACGCCCGCCGGAACGCCGGCGCCTGCGGATCGAGGCCGAGGCCGACCCGCGCGGGGATGCTGAGGCGGTGATGTTGCGGGTGATCGATACCGGCCCGGGGCTGAGCGCGGAGGTGCTGGAGAAGCTGTTCGAGCCCTTCTACACCACCAAGCCGCCGGGCCTCGGCACCGGGCTTGGCCTGTCCATCTCCCGCACCATCATGCGCGGGCTGGGTGGGCGGATCGTGGCCGGCAATGCGCCGGAAGGCTCGGAGATGGGCGCCGAATTCACCCTGGTGTTCCGCCGTGCGCTGCCCGCCTCCGGCGCCCCCATGGCGGAGCCGGAGGTGCGCGCCGCGGCACCCGCCCCACGCTGGCCGGCCGCGATCTGAGGCCCCGGCCGGCTGCCCCGGACCCGTTGGGCCGTACCTATCAGGCCGCCGCGCAGAGGCGGCCCAGCATGGCGATCAGCTCACCCGGATCGTAGGGCTTGGCGAGCACCATGGCGTTCTGGTGCCCGGGTGGCAGGCCCGAGGCGCCATAGCCGGTGGCGATGACATAGGGGATGCCACGCGCCGCGAGCAGGTCCGCGACCGGTGTCGAGGTCTCGCCGGCCAGGTTGAGGTCGAGCACCACGGCATCCGGGCGCTCGCCTTCCAGGAAGCGCAGCGCCTCCTCCACCGTCGCGGCGGGGCCGAGCACCTGGAACCCGGCGTCCAGCAACGCGTCCTCCACCAGCATGGCAACCAGGGCCTCGTCCTCGATGACCAGGACCCTCCTGACGATACCCGACATTGCCCCCTCCGTTCGCCCTGTGGTCCAGCCCAGTTGGAACGCCAGCGCCATGCGAGCGTTCCACCAGCCGTGGTCTCTCGCCGCAAAACACCACTGTCCACATTATCGCATCGCTTTCGTACCAGATGTACGATCAACACTCCGCCAACAAAATGTGGGCAATCCAGGCCATTGCCAGGACTGGCCCGCGTCCGGGCCGGCATGGGCGGACCGGACGCAGCCGGTAGGCGGCACCCTCATAAGCCATCAGCCGGCGCAGCGGTGCGCCGCAGACCCGAATGACCACGCCCGCCACCCGCCCGCCCCGGGCGCGGCGGAGGGTGGGGTAGGGCTGGCGCCGCAGCATCACCCGGCGCCAGCCGGCCAGCAGGGCGGGGCGCCACGCCCGAGGCGGAAAACGGCGGCCGGACCGGGCCGCCAGCACCGCCGGGTCCAGCAAGGTGCCGTAGAGGAAAACCTCCACGGCGGCGCCCTCAGTGGCCGGCATTCTCGCCGGAGAAATCCGGCACGGGCAGGCCGGAGGCCTGCAGCTGGCGGGCGATGTCGGCTTTCAGCCGGTCGAGCCCGGACTCCGAGGACGCCTCGGCGCGGGCCACCAGCACCGCCTGGGTGTTGGACGCCCGCAGCAGCCACCAGCCATCCTCGGTCAGCACCCGCACACCATCCACGTCCTGCACCTTCGCACCTTCATCGGCCAGGCGCTGCTTCACCTCCGTGATGACGCCGAACTTGCGGGTATCGGCGCAGTCGAAGCGCAGTTCCGGCGTGTTGATCACCTGTGGCAGCGCGGCGCGCAGCTGGCTCAGCGTCTCCGGACTGCGGGCGAGGATGCCGAGCAGGCGAAGGGCCGAGTACGGCGCGTCGTCGAAGCCGTACCACTTGTCGGCGAAAAAAATGTGTCCAGACATTTCGCCGGCCAGCGGGCTGCCGGTTTCCGCCATCTTGGACTTGATGAGCGAATGGCCGGTCTTCCACATCAGCGGCGTGCCGCCGGCCTTGGCGATCTCATCGAACAGCACCTGGCTGGCCTTCACATCGGCGATGATGACCCCGCCGGGCTTGGTCTTCAGCACATCGCGCGCCAGCACCACCAGAAGCTGGTCGCCGAACAGGATGTGGCCCTCGCCATCCACCACGCCGATGCGGTCCGCATCGCCATCGAAGGCGATGCCGAGATCGGCGCCCTGCTTGGCGACCTCGGCGATGATCTGCTCGAGGTTCTTTGCTACCGTCGGGTCCGGATGGTGCGCCGGGAAGGTGCCGTCGATGCTGCCATTGATGATGTAGTGGGTGCCCGGAAGCTGCGCCGTCAGCAGCTTCACGATCTCCGCGCCCGAGCCATTGCCCGGGTCCCACACCACCTTCAGCGCGCGATCGCCGCCGTCCCAATCCTGCATCATCCGCGCGACATAGCGTTCGGAGACATCGACCTGTTCATCCGTGCCGACGGCGGTGGGCACCACATCGCCGTCCGCCGCCATGCGGCCGATTTCCTGGATCTGCGCGCCATAGAACGGCTTGCCGGCCAGCATCATCTTGAAACCGTTGTAGTCCGGCGGATTATGGCTGCCGGTGACCATGATCGCGCCATCGGCCTCCAGCGCGTAGGAGGCGAAGTACAGCATCGGCGTCGGCCCGCAGCCGATGCGCGCCACCTGCAGCCCGCAGGCGCGCAGCCCGGCGACCAGCTGCGCCTCCATCTCCGGGGAGGACAGCCGCCCGTCATAGCCCACCGCCACCTTGGTCCCGCCGGCGCGGGAGACCATGGAGCCGAAGCAGCGGCCGATGGCGAAGGCGTCCTCGGGGTGCAGGGTCTGCCCGACAATGCCGCGGATATCGTATTCCCGCAGCGAGGTCGGGTCGAAACGGTGGTTGAAGGCGGTCATCGGCGGCGGCTCTCCCGTCGTTCTCTACTGGGCGTCGTCTACTGGGCGTATTTCTTCAGGATGCCCCGCATGGCAGGCGCCATGTCCGGGCGGGCCAGGGCAAAGGCCACCTGGGCTTCCAGGTAGCCGGCCTTGTCGCCGCAATCGAAGCGGCGGCCCTCATAGAGAACGCCGTGGAACGGTTGGGTTCCGATCAGCTTCGCCATGCTGTCGGTGAGCTGGATCTCGTTGCCCGCGCCCTTTTCCTGCGTCGCCAGAAGCCCCATCACCTCCGGCATCAGCACGTAGCGGCCAATGACGGTGAGGTTCGAGGGGGCCTTCTCGATCGGCGGCTTCTCCACCAGGCCCTTCACCTCGACCAGGTTGCCGGTGGTGGCGCCGGGGTCGATCACGCCATAGCTGCTGACGCGTTCCTTGGGCACCGCCTCGATCGCCACCACGTTGCCGCCGGTTTCGTTGTAGGCGTCGACCAGCTGCTTGGTGCAGGACACGTCGCACAGCATCAAATCGTCCGGCAGCAGGATGGCGAAGGGCTCATCGCCGACGAAGGCCCGCGCGCACCAGATGGCATGGCCAAGGCCGAGCGGCACCTGCTGGCGGGTGGAGACCACGGAACCGGGCGGCATCGCCTGGGCGTGCAGCATCGCCAGTTCCTTGGTCTTGTTGCGCTCCACCAGGGTGCGCTCCAGCTCATAGGCGACGTCGAACTGGTCCACCAGCATGGTCTTGCCGCGGCCGGTGACGAAGCAGAACTGCTCGATCCCCGCGGCGCGAGCTTCCTCCACCGCGTATTGAATCAGCGGCTTGTCGACAACGGGCAGCATTTCCTTCGCCATCTGCTTGGTGGCGGGCAGGAAACGCGTGCCGAGACCGGCGACGGGCAGGACGGCCTTGCGGAGCGGCTTTCGCACGGGTGGGGTTTTCCCTGTCGGTTTGGTGCCGCAGAAGTGCCACGGGCGCCGGGCGGCGTCCACCAGAGCGCCATGCGGGCGGCCTCAGCCGAGCAGGATATCCCGCGCCTCATTCAGCCGGGAGGCGAGCCAGTCCGAACCGCCCTGGTCCGGATGCGCGCGCCGCATCAGCCGACGGTGCGCCGAGCGGATCTCCTCCGCCGACGCGCCTTCCGTCAGGCCCAGCACCTCCAGCGCCTCCGCCCGCCCCATCGGGCCGGTGGGAAAGTCGGGCGGCGTCGCCAATTCGCGCCACTCCGGGTGGCTGCGATCCAGCCAGGCCTCCAGCAGCGGCATGCCATCCGGGTCCAGCGCCGCCAGCTCCGCCATCAAGGCCAGCAGCGCCGGCAAATCGAGGTCGCCGAGGTCGGCACCGCCGAAGCGGCCACCCTTGACCCGGCCGGTCATCCGGCCGGTGTCGTGGTCCAGCGTCATGGACAGCAGCGCGGTCTCCACGTCGGAGGCGAGGCCAGGGCTGGCGGCGCCGCCGCGCGCGAAGGTGCCGGCGGCGCGGCGTGCCTGCACCCAGCGCCAGACCAGCGGGCCGAACAATGCCAGCGCCCAGAACGCCTGCCCGGCCCGCCCCGTGGCCAGCAGCGCCACCAGGAAAACCAGGCCGAAGCCTGCTGCAAGCAGCGCCAGCACCCCCTTCACCTGCGACGGCTTCGCATCGGCGAAAAGCTTCAACAGGCCGAACAGCCCGACAAGCAGCAGAAGCCCGAGGGCCAGCCAGGCCATGTTCAGGCGCCCCGCGGCGCCGGCAATTGCCCGGCAATGCCCCGCGCGGCGGCGCTGCCCAGCCGTTGCAAGGCGGGTCGCCCACCCGCGGCAAAGACCGCGACGGCCCGCAGCAGGTCGCGCAGCGCACCGGCGCTGGCCGCATCGAAAGGCGCCCAGGCGCCACCGGACAGCTTCGCCACCTGGCGCAGCGCATTCCGCGCCACCGGATCCTGGCCCTCCTGGAAGCAGAACACAGGCGTGCCGCGCAGGCCGAGCTGGCCGGCGACATGGCAGGCGGCGTCCACATCCTCCTCGAAGGCATCGCCGATGAAGACCAGGGCGTTGACCTTGCGGCGCTGCGTTTCCTCCAGCACGTGCTTCAGAACGCGGGTGATCTGGGTCTGCCCGCCGAGGCAGGTCACCCCGGTCATCCGCCGCGCCAGCTCCGCCGGGTTGGTCAGGAAGGGGGTCGCGGCGAATTCCTGGAAGCCGCGGTAATAGGCCAGGCGCACGGCCAGCCCGCCAATCTCGCGCACCGCGCCGAACATCTCCGCCTGCAGATGGCAGGCGCGGTCCCAGCTCGGCTGGCGGCTGGCGGTGGCGTCCAGCGCGAAGACGAGGCGTCCGGGCGTCCCTGCCACCGGTGCCGCCACCGGCATGGCGGCCACCTTCTGCAGGAACGCCGCGACCGCGGTGTCGCGGGGCTTGTCGGGCAGATTTGTCATGCATGTAATGTGGCCCCGCCCGGGCCGAACCGCCAGGGTGGACACAGCCGAGCCGCGCGTGTGTCCTGCCCCGCAACGGCCTGCCCCGCGGGTGGGCCGGGCAGAGGCAGCGAAAGGCCGGGCATGGCGAGGTGGGTGCGGGTCGGCCCGGCGGTGGCGGAAGCGCACCCGCTGCACGGCATGGGCGGCTGGCTGCGGCTGCCATCGCTGCTGATGGTGGTGGCGGTGCTCGGCTGCCCCTTCCTGCTGGTGCAGGACTGGCAGCCGCGGGATGCGCCACATGCGCTGCTGCTGAACCTGGACCTGCTGGTCTCGATCGGGCTGACGCTGGCCGCGGCGGTGCTGTGGTTCCGCCGCTGGCATCTGTTCCGCCTGGCCTATGCCTGGGTGTTCCTGGTGCTGGACTCTGCGCTGCAACTGGCCGCCATGGCCTTCGCGCCCGGGCTGCGCAGCGCCGCGGACCCGGCGGAAGCGATGGCGGAATTCCTGGCGGGCCTGGCCTTCATGCTGCCACTCGCCATCGCCATGCAGCACAGCCGCCGCTTCCGCGTCACCTTCGAGCGGCGGCTGCGGGCGGCGGAGGTGCCCCGCAACCCACCGGCCGCCCTGCCGGGCGCTCCACCGTTCACCCCACCGGTCACCCCACCGGCAGCATCCCATTCGCCTGGGCGGCCGCCAGCGCCGTCATATTGACGATGCCCCGCGCGGTGACGCTCGGCACCAGCACATGGATGGGCTTGGCCATGCCGAGCAGCATCGGCCCCACCTGAAGCCCCTCGCCCGCCGCCTTCAGCAGATTGAAGCTGATATTGGCGGCGTCCAGCGTCGGCATCACCAGCAGGTTCGCCGAATCGGTCAGCGGGCTATCGGCCACCGCACGGTCCCGGATCGCCTGCACCAACGCGGCATCGGCGTGCATCTCGCCATCCACCTCGAAATCCGGCGAACGCTCCCGCAGCAGGCGCAGCGCATCGCGCATCTTGCGGGCGGAGGGTGCGCCGGAAGCGCCGAAGCTGGAATGCGACAGCAACGCGGCTTTCGGCGTCAGGCCGAAGGCGCGGATCTGCTCGGCGGCCAGCAGGGTCATGTCCACGATCTGCGCGGCCGTCGGGTCCACCGTCAGGTGCGTGTCCACGAAGAACAGGTGGCCGTTGGGCACGATCAGCGCCGAGAGCGCATAGACCCGCCCGACCTCCGGTCGCTTGCCGATCACGTCATAGGCGTGGTGCCAATGGCGGAACCAGTCGCCGCTGCCGCCGCAGAGGCAGGCATCGGCGAGACCCGCTTCCAGCAGCAGCGCGGCGGCAACGGTCGGGCGGTTGCCAACCCGGCGGCTGGCGGCATCGGGGGGAATGCCCTTGCGGCCCACCTTCGCCTGGTACAGCGCCGCCAGCGGCCCGAACACCGCCGCATCGGCCGCAGGGTCCAGCACCCGCACGGATTGCGAGAAATCCATCCGCAGCCCCATCGCGGTGGATTTGGCGGCGATGACATCGCGCCGGCCGATCAGGATCGGCTCCGCCAGCCCGTCATCCAGCACGGTCTGCACGGCGCGCAGCACGCGCTCATCCTCGCCATCGGCATAGACCACGCGGGACAGGCGCTTGCGCGCAGCCTCGAAGACCGGGCGCATCAGGTTGCCGGAGCGGAAGACGAAGCGCTCCAGCTCCTGCCGGTATTTCGGCATGTCGGTGATCGGGCGGCGGGCGACGCCGGATTCCATCGCGGCCTTCGCGACGGCGGGCGCGATTTCCAGGATCAGGCGCGGGTCGAAGGGCTTCGGGATGATGTAGTCCGGCCCGAAGGTGGGCGCGGAGCCGCCATAGGCGGCGGCGACCACCTCGGACGCCTCCATCCGGGCCAGCGCCGCGATGGCATCCGCGGCCGCGACCTTCATCTCCTCATTGATCGTGGTGGCGCCCACATCCAGCGCGCCGCGGAAGATGAAGGGGAAGCACAGGACATTGTTGACCTGGTTCGGATAGTCCGTCCGCCCGGTCGCGACGATCGCATCCGGCCGCACCGCACGCACCGCCTCCGGCAGGATTTCGGGTTCCGGGTTCGCAAGCGCCAGCACCAGCGGCCGCGGCGCCAGCATCGGCAGCCATTCCGCCTTCAGGATGCGCGGCGCGGACAGGCCGAGGAACACATCCGCGCCGGGCAGCACCTGCTCCAGCGTCCGCGCCTCCGTCTCCTGCGCATAGGCCGCCTTGAAGGGGTCCGTATTCGGGCGGCCCTTCCAGACCACGCCGTCGATATCGCAGATGGTGACATTGGCGCGGTTCAGCCCCATCGCCACCAACAGGTCGAGGCAGGCGATCGCCGCCGCGCCGCCGCCGGTATTCACCACGCGCACATCGGCCAGCTTCTTGCCCTGCAGCAGCAGCCCGTTCCGCACGGCAGCCGCGACGATGATGGCGGTGCCGTGCTGGTCATCATGGAAGACCGGGATCTGCATGCGCGCGCGCAGCGCCCGCTCGATCTCGAAGCATTCCGGGGCCTTGATGTCCTCGAGGTTGATGGCGCCGAAGCTCGGCTCCAGCGATGCCACGGCCTCGATGAATTTCTGCGGGTCGCGCTGCTCGATCTCCAGGTCGATGGAATCGATGCCGGCGAACTTCTTGAAGAGGACCGCCTTTCCCTCCATCACCGGCTTCGACGCCAGCGCCCCGATCGCGCCCAGGCCGAGCACGGCGGTGCCATTGGTGATGACCGCCACCATGTTGCCGCGCGCGGTGTAGTCCCACGCCGCGTCCGGGTTCTTGGCGATTTCCTCGCAGGCCGCGGCGACGCCGGGGGAATAGGCCAGGCCGAGGTCGCGCTGTGTGGCCATGCGCTTGGTCGGCTCCACGCTGAGCTTCCCCGGGCGCGGCAGCCGGTGATAATCCAGCGCTGCCTTGCGAAAATCCTCGTCCATTGCCACCTCCGCCATCAGCTATAGGCGATATCCCGCCGCGCCGCGACCCGCGCCAGGGCCGCGTCCGGTTGCGCTGGCAGCACCGCGCGGTGGGGTGCTAGACTGCCGCAGTTCAAGGGTCTCAGGGTGATGATGAAGTCCGGCAAGGACGTGCTGTGGAGCCTGGATCTGTTCGGCAGCACGCCGTCCCAGCGCGGGCCGTTCACGGGCGGCACCTTCACCGGCGGCCCCTTCACCGGCGGCACGCTTACCAGCGGGCCGGCCATCAAGGGCGTCAGCGTCGCCGAGGTCGCGGCCATGCTGCCGCCCACCGCCGAGCAGGAAGGCGCCTATCTTCGCTATGGCCGCCCGGTGCTGCAGATCCTGGCCGCCGCCGATGGCCATGCCGCGCGGCTCGGCCAGATCCGGGACGTGCTGGCGGAACGCGACCCCCAATTCGACTTCGACGTGCTGCGAACCGCGCTGGGCGAGTTGGAGCGACGCCAGGCGCTGCGCCTGGCCGAGCGTGACCCGCGCAGCGGCGACCACCTCTATGGCCTGACCCAGGCCGGCCTGGCGCTGGCCGGCTGAGGGCAGAAGGGGGGCCAGGATGACCGAGGCCCCGCCGGACGAACCCACCCATGGCCAGCGGCGCTGGCTGGGCAGCGGCCATGCCTGGTGGGTGTTTCTCGCGCTGCTGGTCGTGCTGCTGGCCCTGCCCTGGAGCCAGGCGCGGCTGGCCGAGCGGGGCTGGCCGCCCGACACCTGGCTGTGGCGCTACCTGGCGGTTGCCGCCATCGGCGCCGTGGTGGGCTTTGCCGAAGTGGTCTCCCGCTACCGGGACGAACCCTGGACCGTCGCGGGCAGCCCGCCCGGCCTGACCTTCATCGGCGCCAACGCAGCCGCCGCGCTCGCCGCGCTGGGCGTGCTGGAATACTACCACGAGGTGTTCACGCCACCGGCGGATGGGCTGACCCGCACGCTGCTGGCCGGCTTCGGCGCCATGCTGGTGCTGCGCTCCAAGCTGCTCACCTTGCGCCAGCCGGGCGGCGCGGATGTGGAGGTCGGGCCGGCCTTCGTGGTGGACAGCCTGCTGACGGCGGTGAACCGGGACGTGGACCGCAGGCGCGCGGAACGCCGCATCGCGCTGGTCACCCGCATGGCGCGGCGCCTCTCCGCCCATCCCTTCGAGCATTCCGCGCCGCATCTGAAGGGCGCGCTGCTCGCCTTCCAGACCATGGATGCGGAGGAGCGGACGCGGCTGTCCAACACCATCCGCACCATGCTGTCCGACCCCGAAGTCATCGCGCTGGCGAATGAAGTGAAATACGCGATGATCGGCTATGACTACCTGACCGCCTTTGGCGAGCAGACCTTCATCTGCGCGTTCGACGAGTTGGAGCGTTCGATCCTGGCCGCACCGCGCGGATAGGAAGAAATATTTTTTGCCGCAGCACCGGCAAAGCCGAATGCCGGTGCCGCGAAGTCTATTGCGCCGATTTCCTGAACCGCGCGCCTCCGCCGGGAAATATCACAACTGTCACAAGGCCGCCGCGCCCCGGCTGATTTGCCTTTCGACATCGCGGCACGATCTAGTGTCCACGACAGAGGCGTCGGCGCCGGGTTGAACCTGGCGCCCCCTTTGCGGAAACAAACGCAGCAGGATCACATGTCTTCCCGATGGGCCCGGCAGGCCCTCCACTACCGCCCGATTGCCAAGACCAGTCTGGACCTCGTCACGACGATGGATCTGGATGCAGACCAGATCGAAGACTACCTCGGGCCGCTTCCGGACATTCTCGCCACCGTCCGCCGCGGTGCCTGGCATGCCATGATCGGCATCGAGGCCGAGGGCCGCATGATCGGCTTCTATGTCGTCCACCCCGACCCGCGTGATGCCACCTGCTGGTGGCTCGGCTGGTTCATCCTGGCCCGCTCGCATCAGGGGCGTGGCCTCGGCCGGACCATCCTGGCGCGGGTCCTGGCGAGCCTCGCCACCGTGCCGGCCTGCCGGCGCGTCCGGCTGATCGTGGTGCCGGAGAATGACGGCGCCCGCGCGCTGTATGCGAAGGTGGGCTTCCAGGTCGTGGACCGGATGCCGGCCACCGGCGACCTGGTGATGGAAATCGCGCTGCGGCCGGCCAGCCCCGTCCTGGCCCATGGCTACCGCGCGGTGATCTGCCCGATCGCCAGCCGGCGCGGCCGAAGGCGGATGCGGCTGCGGCCGCGCACCGGGCCGCATGCGGCGCGGGTCATCGGCGTGGAGCGTGGACCGCCCCACGGCCTGCGCGCGGGCGCGGCCATGGCGGCCTGCGCGGCACCGCCGGATCGCTGATTTTCGGTTGAGTTCAGGATGGGGATGGTGCGGTCGAGAAGATTCGAACTTCCACGGGGTTGCCCCCACCAGCACCTCAAGCTGGCGCGTCTACCATTCCGCCACGACCGCATATCGGGTAGGAGCGCGCCTATAGCCGATGACAACGCACCCGACAACGCCCCTCCTTGAGGCTCTGGCCGCCTCTCCCGAATGGTCCATCGCGCCGGGCCGCATGCCCTATGCGCTGGCGCTCGAGGCCATGGCCACCCGCGTTGCCGCCATCCGCGCCGGCACGGCGCCGGAGGCGGTCTGGCTGGTCGAGCATGAGCCCACCTACACCGCCGGCACCTCCGCCCGGCCGGAGGATCTGCTGGAGACCCGATTCCCCGCGGTCGCCGCCGGGCGCGGCGGGCAATGGACCTATCACGGCCCGGGCCAGCGCACCGGCTATGTAATGCTCGACCTGACACGGGACCACGGCACGGTGCGCGCGCGGGATGTGCGGGAGTATGTGCGCGGCCTGGAAGACTGGCTGATCCGCGCGCTGGACCGCTTCAACATCCGCGGCGAAAGGCGGGACGGCCGCATCGGCATCTGGGTGGCGGACAAGGCGCGCGGCACGGAGGAAAAGATCGGCGCCATCGGCGTGCGCGTCACCCGCTGGGTGTCCTGGCATGGCGTGGCGCTGAATGTGGACCCGGATCTGTCCCACTTCGCCGGCATCATACCCTGCGGCATCGCCGAGCACGGCGTCACCAGCCTGCACAAGCTCGGCGTGCTGGCGACGATGGAGGAGGCGGATGCGGCGCTGATGGCGGCCTGGGCCGAGGTGTTCGGCTAGGTCAGGCCCGCGCCGGGCGCCGCCGCGGCACCGAGATCATCCGGTACACCGCAAGCCCCGCCGCCCAGGCGAGCCAGGCCAGCAGCGGCCAGGCCAGCCCCATCCAGCCGGCGCGCGCCCTGTCCGACGCGATCTCGCCGGGGGTCGCCAGGAAGGCGGGGTTGGGCACGGCGGTCAGGCCATGCAGAGCCAGCGCCGCCCGCGCCGCTTCCGGTCGCGCGGTGGTGCGGAAGGCCTCCGTCAGGCGCGGCGGGAAGGCGGTGGCGCAAGGGGCCTCGTCGCGCGGCTGGGCGCAGACCAGGAAGGCGGCCACCGGCTGGCTGCGGTCCCAGCCCGGCGGCACCAGCGGCACGGCGAAGGCGGAAAGCTCCACCGGCGGGCCGGCGCTGCGCGGGATGCTGCTGCGCGCCTCCCCGGCCAGATCGCCACGCGCGATGGCTTCGGGGAAGGCGAGGCGGCTGGCATCCGGGAAGGAAGGGGCCGCCGCCACGCTCTCCAGCCGCGCATCCACAGCGCCGCCGAGCCGGAACCACAGCGCCGCTTCCGCCGCCACGCCGATGAAGCCGAACAGCCCGACCAGCCCCAGCGCGACAAAGGCGCCCGAGCGCAGGCGCATGGCCATCACCACCCCGGCCAGGAAGGCGCCCAGCCCACCGAAGGCGACGGCAACGGGGAATGGCAGGACCAGCACCAGCAGCGGCGCGGCAAGTCCGATGGCCGCCAGGGCAAGCAGCCCGATGGCCAGCAGGCGCGGCAGCGGCCGCGGTGCCTGATCGCCGGTCGCCACACGCCCCTGGCTCGATGCGGATGGCGACGCCATGCGGATGTTCCTTGCTGCTTCCTGCCCGGCTTATCCTGGCATGGCGACGCCAGGGAGCAAGGCCGGCGGACGGAAAACGAGCCGCCTAGGGCCCGTCTTCCTCCACCTCCCACCCCTGCGCCAGGAATCGCGCCAGGGTGGGTTCGTGCTGGTCATCCGGGTAGGATTCCAGCACCTCGTCTTCCTCATCCAGCACCTCGGTGCCGGTTTCGGTGGTGACGATGACCCGCGTGGCCATCTCACCCTTCATCAGCACCGTCTCGCGCAAGACGGTAAGCCTCAGCGCCCGCGGATGAAGGCGGGCGCGCTGCCGCCATCGCGGAAGTCACCCTCGCGCCAGTTGCGGTCCTTCTGGCCCGCGGCCGCCACGGCCGGGCGACGTGCCGGCTGGTCGCCGGTGCGCGGCGCC
>NZ_JAUYTS010000031.1 GCF_030695085.1 Falsiroseomonas sp.
CACAGCGCGCCCCGAAGCCGCCTCCGCCGCCAGCGTCTCCATCAGGGACAGCTGGTGCGCGATATCGAGCGCCGCACAGGGCTCGTCCAGCAGCAGGCACGGCGCCGGACTCGCCAACAGCCGCGCCAGATGCACCCGCGCCTGCTCCCCGCCGGACAGCGCCTGGAACGCGCGCCCCGCCAGATGCGCCGCGTCAGCTTTCGCCAGCGCGCCGTCCACCGCCGCGCGGCCCTCTGTCCCCAACCGGTCATAGGCCGAAGGCGCCTCTGCAAACCGCCCGAGCGCGACGACATCCTCAACCCGCAGGTTCCACGCCACCGGCCGCGCCTGCGCGAGCCAGGCCACCCGCCGCGCGCGCTCCAGCGCATTCAGCGAAACCGCGGGCGCGCCGCCAATCTCGATCGTCCCGGCCTCCACCGTCGCCACCCCGGCCAGCGCCTTCAGCGCGGTGCTCTTGCCCGCGCCGTTCGGCCCGGTCAGCGCCGTAAACTCGCCCGCGTCCAGCGTGAAGGAGACATCTTCCACGACACGCCGCCCGCCGAGCGATACCGACAGTCCGTTCACGGAGATCATGTCGGTGACCTCCCCATCCGGACTGCAATCCAGATGAACACCGGCCCGCCCACCAGCGCCGCCGCCACGCCGAGCTTCAGCTCCTGCTGGAAGGGCAGCACCCGGATCGCGATATCCGCCACCAGCAGCACGATCCCTGCAAACAGCGCCGAGGGCAGCAGAAGGCGTTGCGGATCATGCCGCACGAAAGGCCGCATCACATGCGGCGCCACGATCCCCACAAAGCCGATGGTTCCCGCCGTCGCCACGCTCGCCCCCGCCAGCAGCGACGTACCGCCGATCACCAGCAGCCGCGTCCGCTTCGGGTCCGCCCCGAGGCTCGCCGCCGTCTCATCGCCCAGGCTCAGCGCGCGCAGCCCCGGCCCAGCGACCAGCACCAGCGCCGCCCCAATCGCCAGCGCCGGCGCGGCGAGCACAATATCCGCCCACGAACGGTTCGCCACCGAACCCATCATCCAGTTCACAAGGTCCGACAGGCTGTACGGGTTCGGCGCCATGTTCAG
>NZ_JAUYTS010000040.1 GCF_030695085.1 Falsiroseomonas sp.
GGCGCCCGGCCGCCGCGCCGGATGGTGCCGTGCCAGCCGGTGCCGCGCCAGCCGGTGCCGCGCCGGCAGGCGGGCCGCCGGCGCGCCGCCCGGCCGCGCCGTGAACATCTCGGCACCCTTCATCGCGCGGCCGGTCGCCACCGCGCTGCTCGCCATCGCGGTGCTGCTGACCGGGCTGTATGGCTATATGCGCCTGCCCGTCTCCTCCCTGCCCGAGGTGGATTTCCCGACCATCCAGGTGACGACGCAATTGCCCGGCGCCTCGCCGGACACCATCGCGGTGCTGGTGACCGCCTCGCTGGAACGGCAATTGGCGCAGATCTCGGGGCTGGCCGAGATGGTCTCGGTCAGCGGGCCGTCCGTGTCCCGCATCACCTTGCAGTTCAACCTCGGGCGCGACATCGACGATGCCGCGCAGGATGTGCAGGCGGCGATCAACGCGGCGCGCGGCACGCTGCCGTCAACGCTGCCCTACCCGCCAACCTATGCGAAGGTGAACCCGGCCGATCCGCCGATCATGACGCTGGCGCTGACCTCGGACACGCTGCCGGTGGCGCGGCTTTCGGATATCGTGGACACGCTGCTGGCGCAGCGGCTGGCACAGGTGGGCGGCGTCGGCCGCGTCGCGGTGCAGGGCAATATGCGCCCGGCCGTGCGGTTGCAGGTCGATCCGCGGCGGCTGGCCGCCTACGGGCTGGGGATGGAGGCTGTGCGCAGCGCCGTCACCGCCGGCAACGTGGCCGGCGCCAAGGGGTCCGTGAACGGGCCGCAGCAGGCCTCCGCCGTCATGGCGAATGACCAGATCACCTCGCCTGCCGCCTTCGAGGATCTGATCATCGCCTGGCGGGAGGATGCGCCGGTACGGCTGCGCGATGTCGGCGTGGCGGTGGAGGGGCTGGAGAACACGCTGACCGCCGCCTGGTACAATGGCCGCCCCGCCGTGCTGCTGGATGTGCAGCGCCAGCCGGGGGCCAACATCGTCGCCACGGTGGCGGCGCTGACCGCCCAGCTCGATGGGCTGCAACGCGCCTTGCCGGCGGGGGTGGAGCTTGCCATCGTTTCCGACCGGACGGAGACGATCCGCGCCTCGGTGCATGAGGTGCAGTTGACGCTGGTGCTGTCCATGATCCTGGTGGTGCTGGTGATCTTCCTGTTCCTGCGCACCGCGCGGGCCACGCTGATCCCGGGTGTCGCGCTGCCGCTGTCCATCATCGGCACCTTCGGCATCATGGCGCTGCTCGGCTATTCGGTGGACAACCTGTCCCTGATGGCGCTGGTGATCGCGACCGGCTTCGTCGTCGACGATGCCATCGTGATGATCGAGAACATCGTCCGCATGATCGAGGACGGCAAGAAGCCGCTGCAGGCGGCCTATGAGGGCGCGAAGCAGATCGGCTTCACCATCGTCTCCCTCACCCTGTCGCTGGTGGCGGTGTTCATTCCGCTGCTGTTCATGGAAGGCGTGGTGGGGCGGCTGTTCCGCGAATTCGCGATGGTGCTCACCGTCTCCGTGCTGGTCTCCATGGTGGTGTCGCTGACGCTGACGCCGATGATGTGCGGCCTGCTGCTGCGCCCGCATGGCGAGGACAAGCCAGGCCGCATCTCCGACCTGTTCGAGCGGGGCTTCGACGCGCTGCGCCGCGGCTACGCCCGCACGCTGGATTGGGCGCTGGCGCGGGCGGGGATGATGCTGGTGCTGGCGGCGCTGACGCTGGCCGGCACCATCGGCCTGTATGTGCTGATGCCGAAGGGCTTCCTGCCGTTGCAGGATACCGGGCTGATCACCATCACGACGGAGGCGCCGCAGGATGTCTCCTTCGCCCGCATGTCGGAGTTGCAGCGCCAGGTGGCGGAACGGGTGCAGCAGGATCCTGATGTGGTCGCCGTGACCTCCGTCGCGGGCGCAGGCACGGTGAATGCGGCCCAGAATACCGGGCAACTCACGGCCGTGCTGCGGCCACGATCGGAACGCCGCGACGGTGTTTCCGCCGTCATGGCGCGGCTGGGGCCGGAGCTGGCGACCATTCCGGGCATCGAGGCCTATATGCAGCCGGTGCAGGACATCCAGATCGGCACGCGCCCTTCCGCCACGCAGTACCAGTACACGCTGATGGACAGCGACGCCTCGCTGATCGCCGAATGGGCGCCGCGCATGCTGGCCGCGATGCGGGAATTGCCGGAGCTGCGCGATGTCGGTAGCGACCAGCGGGAAGATGGGCTGCGCGTGCTGGTGCAGGTGGACCGGCTGCGCGCCGCGCGGCTCGGCGTGACCATGCAGGCGGTGGATGACGTGCTGTACAACGCCTTCGGCCAGCGGCAGATCTCCACCATCTACGCGCAGAACAACCAGTACCGCGTGGTGCTGGAGGCCGATCCGGCCCAGGCCGGCGACCCGGCCGCGATCGGCATGCTGCGCGTGACGGGCGCCGCCGCCGGTGCTGCGATCGCCCCTCAGATCCCGCTGGCGGAGATCGCCACCATCACGCGTGGCCGTGGCCCGCTGACCATCACGCGGCAGGACCAGTTCCCGGCCGTGACGCTCAGCTTCAACCTGGCGCCCGGCACCTCGCTCGGCCAGGCGCTGGAAGCGATCCGCACGACGCAGGCGCAGATCGGCCTGCCGGATTCCATGTCCGGCAGCTTCGGCGGCGACGCGGCGGAATTCACCCGCGCCTTGGCCGGACAGGGCTGGCTGATCCTGGCCGCGATCGTCGTGATCTACATCGTGCTGGGCGTGCTGTATGAAAGCGTCATCCACCCCATCACCATCCTGTCCACCCTGCCATCGGCCGGCATCGGCGCGCTGCTGGGCTTGTGGGCGTTCGGGCTGGATCTGTCGGTGGTGGCGCTGATCGGCATCATCCTGCTGATGGGCATCGTCAAGAAGAACGCCATCATGATGATCGACTTCGCACTGGAGGCGCAGCGCGATCACGGCATGGCGCCGCGCGATGCGATCCGCGAGGCCTGTCTGCTGCGCTTCCGCCCGATCATGATGACCACCATGGCGGCGCTGCTCGGCGCGCTGCCGCTGGTGCTGGGGTCCGGCGCTGGTTCCGAATTGCGTCTGCCGCTCGGTGTTTCGGTCATCGGCGGGCTGCTGCTGAGCCAGGTCATCACCCTCTACACCACCCCGGTGATCTACCTGGCGATGGAGGCGATCCGCGACCGCGCCATGCGGCTGACACAGCGGGCCGCACCGCCCCCGTCGGCCGCCCCGGCGGAATAGCGCATGTCGATCTCCGCCCCCTTCATCGCGCGGCCCATCGGCACCACGCTGATGGCCATCGGCCTGGCACTGGCCGGGCTGATTGCCTATTTCGACCTGCCGGTGGCGCCACTGCCGAAGGTGGATTTCCCGACCATCGCGGTCACCGCCAGCCAGCCCGGCGCCGACCCGGCCATCATGGCCTCCTCCGTCGCGGCGCCGCTGGAACGCAAGCTCGGCGAGATCGCCGGCATCAGCGAGATGACCTCCACCTCCTCGCTCGGCAGCACGCGGATCATCATCCAGTTCGACCTGGAGCGCTCCATCGAATCTGCGGCGCGGGACGTGCAGGCGGCGATCAACGCGGCGCAGCCGGATCTGCCTGCCGGCCTGACCAGCCAGCCCAGTTTCCGGAAACTGAACCCGGGCGACCTGCCGGTGCTGATCCTGGCGATGACGTCGGATACGCTGACGGCGGGCGAGATCTACGATGCGGCGGACAGCGTGGTGGTGCCGCGGCTGTCGCAGGTGAACGGCGCGGCGACGGTGGCGATCGCGGGTGCCGAACAACCCGCTATCCGCGTCGCCGTGAACCCGGCGGCGGCGACGGCGGCGAATGTCTCGCTGGATCAGATCCGCACCGCCATCACCAGCGCCAATGTCACCCAGGCCACCGGGCTGATCGACGGCCCGCAGCAATCCGCCGCCATTTCGGTGAATGACCGGCTGACCACGCCGGAGGAATTCGGCGATATCGTGGTGACGCAGGCCAATGGCGCCATCGTTCGCCTGTCCAGCCTGGCGCGGGTGGATCAGGGGCCGCGGGATCGGCGGCAGGCGGGGTCCTATAACGGTCGCCCGGCCGTCATCCTCACCATCTACAAGCAGGCCGATGCCAATGTGCTGGAGGTGGTGGACGGCATCCGCGCCCTGCTGCCCGACCTCAATCGATGGATTCCCGCCGGCATCGATATCGAGATCATGCGCGACCGGTCGGAGACGATCCGCGCCAGCGTGGCGGAGGTGCAGCACACGCTGATCATCAGCATCATCCTGGTGGTGCTGGTGGTGGCGGTGTTCCTGCGGCGGACCTCGGCCATCATCGCCGCCGGCATCTCCGTGCCGCTGTCGCTGCTCGGCACGCTGGCGGTGATGTGGATGGTGGGGTTCTCGCTCAACAACCTGTCGCTGATGGCGCTGACCATCTCGGTCGGCTTCGTGGTGGATGACGCCATCATCATGATCGAGAACATGGCGCGGATGAGCGAACGCGGCATGCGGCCGCGGCAGGCGGCGCTGGAAGGCGCGCGGCAGATCGGCTTCACCGTGGTTTCGATGAGCGTGTCGCTGATCGCGGTGTTCATCCCGCTGCTGTTCATGGGTGGCGTGGTCGGCCGGATGTTCTTCGAATTCGCCGCCACGCTGTCCATCGCGGTGGCGATCTCCGCCGTTGTGTCCTTGACCGTCACGCCGATGGTGGCGGTGCTGCTGGCGCGCGACACGCCGCGCCCACCCGGTCGCTTCGGGCGCGGCTTCGAATGGGTGATGTCGCGCACCATCGATGGCTATATGCGCAGCCTGGTGATGGTGCTGCGCTGGCGCCGGCTGACGGTTGGTTTCACCATCGCGCTCGTCGGGCTGACCGTCTGGCTCTACATGCAGGTGCCGAAGGCCTTCTTCCCCGAACAGGACAGCAATCTTGTGATCGGCGCGGTGGTGGCGCAGCCGGATACATCGTTCCAGGCCATGGTCGGCTACAAGAACCAGGTGATGGAGGTGATCCGCCAGGATCCGGCGGTGGAGAATATCGCCGCCTCACTGGGCAGCGGCGGCTTCTTCGGCTCCTCCAACATCCGCCTGCAGGTCGCGCTGAAGCCGGTGGCGGAGCGGGATGGGATGACGGCGAACCAGGTGATCGCGCGGCTGCGCGCCCCGCTCGGCCGCGTCGTCGGCGTGCAGACCTTCCTGCGTGCGCAGAGCGACATCAATATCGGCGGTCGCCAGGGCAATGCGAATTACCAGTATGTGCTGCTGACGCCGGACCTCGACGATCTCGGCACCTGGAGCGAGCGGCTGGTGAACCAGCTACGCACCCTGCCGCAGGTGGTGGATGTATCCTCCGACCAGGAACGCACCGGCCTGGTCTCCCGCCTCGTGATCGACCGGGATGCCGCGGCGCGGCTGGGTGTTTCGATTTCCGCGCTGGGCGGCGCGTTGAACAACGCCTTCGCGCAACGGCAGATCTCCACCATCTACCGCATGCGCAACCAGTATCGCGTGATCCTGGAGATCGACCCGGCGCTGACGGAGGACCCGTCCCAGCTTACCGGCATCTTCGTGCCGGGCCGCGACGGGCCGGTGCCGCTGGGGTCGCTGGTGCGGCTGGAGCGCACCACGGCGCCGCGTTCCATCGCGCATCAGGGCCTGTTCCCGGCGGCCAGCATCAGCTTCTCGCTCGCCGAGGGGGTGGAGCTGGGGGCGGCGACGCGGCTGGTGGAACAGGCAGTGCTGGACATCCAGATGCCGGCCAGCATCCGCGGTGAATTCGCCGGCAATGCGCGCAGCTTCCAGAACTTCCTGACCGGCATGCCGCTGCTGATCCTGGCGGCGCTGCTGACCATCTACATCGTGCTCGGCGTGTTGTACGAAAGCCTGATCCACCCGCTGACCATCCTCTCCACCCTGCCCACGGCGGGGATCGGCGCGCTGCTGGCGCTGCTGGCCACCGGCACGCCGTTCAGCGTGATCGCGATGATCGGCATCATCCTGCTGATGGGCATCGTGAAGAAGAACGCCATCATCATGGTGGATTTCGCGCTCGCCCATGAACGCGAAGGCGGCGAGGGCGGCATGGTGGCGATCCTGGAAGCCTGCCGCGAACGCTTCCGCCCCATCCTGATGACGACGCTGTCCGCCCTGTTCGGCGCCATTCCGCTGGCGATCGCCGCCGGGCCGGGGGCGGAGCTGCGGCAGCCGCTGGGCATCACCATCATCGGCGGGCTGATCCTGTCCCAGCTTCTGACGCTGTACACCACGCCGGCGGTCTATCTGACCTTCGAGCGGATGGCGGCCACGAGGCGGCGGAAGCTGCCGCCCGCCACGGCGGTGGCGCCGGCCTGACAATAGGGGCTTGATGCATTGGGGGGCAATGTGTAGCGTCGAGGCATGAGCACCTCGGCCCGCCGCACGCCTCCCACCCCCATCGACTACGGCACCCGCGAATACTGGGCGGGCATCATCAAGATGGGCCTGTCGAAATTTTTCATCCTGCGCGTGCTGCATGACGGGCCGATGCATGGCTACGACATCGCCAGGCGGGTTGAGCGGGTGACCGGCGGCTGCTGTTCCCCGACGGAGGGCACCATCTACCCGGTGCTCCGAGAATTCGAGGCCGGCGGCTTCGTCACCGTGGCCGAGCAGGTGGTGCAGGGCCGCCAGCGGCGGATCTATGCGCTGACCGAGAGCGGCCGCGCCGCCTTCCGCGTGGCGCTCGATGCCTGGATGGAAGCCACCGCCGTGCTGGCCGACACGGCCCGCGCCTTCCCCCCGAACCCGGATTGCTGTGACGGAGAGAACCCATGACCCTGCCCATCGCCGTGATCGGCGCCGGCCCCATCGGCCTGGCCGCCGCCGCCCATCTGCGCGCCCGTGGCCTGCGCCCGCTTGTGCTGGAAGCCGGGCCGCGCATCGCCGAGGCGGTGCGGCAATGGGGCCATGTGCGGATGTTCTCGCCCTGGCGCTTCAACGTCGATTCCGCCGCGCGGGCACTGCTGGAAACGCGCGGCTGGACGCCGCCGGCGCCGGAGGTCTTTCCGACCGGCGCAGAACTGATCGCGCACTACCTGGACCCGCTGGCTGAGGCGATGGCCGCCGATATCCGCACCAGCACGCGCGTGACCGGCCTGGCACGCCGCGACATGGGCAGGCTGCGCGATGGCGCGGAGCGGGATGCTGCGCCCTTCATCCTGCAGGTCGAAGGCCCGGCGGGGGAGGATTCGATCGAGGCCGCCGCCGTGCTGGACTGCACCGGCACCTGGTCCAGCCCCAACCCGGCCGGCGCGCATGGCCTGCCCGCCTTGGGTGAGACGGCGCAGGCAACACTCATCGCCTACGGCATCCCGGATGTGCTCGGCGCAGCGCGGGCCGCCTATGCCGGGCGGACCACGCTGGTGGTTGGCGCCGGGCATTCGGCGATGAATGCGGTGCTGGATCTGGTGGAACTGGCCCGCCAGGTGCCGGGCACACGCATTCTCTGGGCCTTCCGCCGGCCACTCGGCGCGGTGAATTTCGGCGGTGGCGCGAAGGATGGGCTGGCGGCGCGCGGCGATCTCGGCGCGCGGGCGCAGGGGCTGGTGGAATCCGGCGCCGTCACGGCGCTGGCCCCCTTCCTGATCGACCGGGTGGCCGCGCAGGATGGCGGGCTGGCCATCACCGGCCGGCAGGCTGAGCAGACCGTGACCATCCAGGCGGACCGCATGATCGTCGCCACCGGCTTCCGCCCCGATCTCGGCCTGCTGCGGGAGGTGCGGCTGGCGCTGGACCCGGCGGTGGAGGCGACCCCCGCCCTCGCCCCGCTGATCGACCCCAATCTGCATAGCTGCGGCACCGTCCGCCCGCATGGGGAGGCCGAGCTGCACCACCCCGAAACCGGCTTCTACATCGCCGGCATGAAGAGCTACGGCCGCGCGCCCACCTTCCTGCTCGCCACCGGGCATGAGCAGGTCCGCAGCATCGCGGCCCATCTGGCGGGCGATACGGTGGCAGCCCGGCGCGTGGAGCTGGAACTGCCGGAAACCGGCGTGTGCAGCACGGATCGCGCACCCGCCGCCCCATCCTGCCGCGCGCCGAGCCCCGCCACCACCGCCTGTTGCAGCGTGGCGTGACCGAGGCTTCGCCCCCCGGCGCGCGCCGGGTCGTCTTCGCGCTCGGCACCACGCAGACGCTGGCCTGGGCCTCCACCTACTACCTGCCGGCGATCCTGGCGGCGCCTATGGCGCGGGAATTCGGACTGTCCACCGCCTGGGTCTTCGGCGCGTTTTCCGCAGCACTGGTGCTGTCGGCGCTGGCCGGGCCGGCGGTGGGGCGGGTGATCGATGCGAAGGGCGGGCGCGGCATGCTCACCGCCTCCAACCTGGTGCTCGGCGCGGGGCTGCTGGGGATGGGCCTGGCGGGGGATGCCTGGACCATGGCGGCGGCCTGGCTGGTGCTGGGCCTTGGCATGGCGATGGGGCTGTATGACGCCGCCTTCGCCACGCTGGCCGGGCTGTATGGCCGGGCGGCGCGCGGGCCGATCACCGGCATCACGCTGATCGCGGGGTTTGCCAGCACGGTGGGCTGGCCGCTTTCCGCCTTGCTGGAGGAAACGGTGGGTTGGCGCGGCGCCTGCTTTGCCTGGGCGGCGCTGCACCTGCTGGTGGCGCTGCCGCTGAACCGCCTGCTGGTACCGAAGGCGCCGCCGCCGGAGCGGCAATCTGCCGTGACGGCGCCAGCCGAAATCCCCTCCACCGGCCGCATGACCATGCCGCTGCTGGCCTATGTCTTCGCCGCAAGCTGGTTCATCGCCGGCGCCATGGCGGCGCATCTGCCGGCGATGTTGCAGGCGGCGGGCGCGACCGCGGCGGCGGCCGTGGCGGCGGGCGCGCTGATCGGGCCGGCGCAGGTGGCGGCGCGCGTTGCCGAATTCGGGCTGCTGCGGCGCTTCCATCCGCTGGTCTCGGCCAGGCTTGCCATGCTCGGTCATCCGCTCGGTGCGCTGGCGCTGCTGCTGGTGGGCGGGCCGGCGGCGGCGGCGGCGGCGGCGGCCTTCGCGGTGCTGCACGGCATGGGCAATGGGGTGATGACCATCGCCAAGGGCACGCTGCCGCTCGCGGTGTTCGGGCCGGGTGGCTATGGCGCGCGGCAGGGGTTGCTCGGCGCCCCGGCGCGGCTGTTGCAGGCGGCGTCCCCCTTCCTGTTCGGGCTGATGCTGGAACGCGGCGGCGTGCAACTCGCGCTGAGCGTGACCAGCGTGCTTGCGCTGACCGGCTGCTTGGCGCTGCTGCTGCTGCGCGCCGCACCGGCCGGGGTCGCTCAGGCGGGCAAATAGCCAAAAAAATCGTCCACCCGCATCACCTCGCAATAGATGCGGTTGAGGATTTCCAACTCCCGCTCATGCAGCGCGTCGCTGCCGGCGGCGCAGGCATCCTCCAGCACGATCACGTCGAAGCTTTCATCGGCCAGGCTGCGGACGGTGGAGCTTACGCATTGGTCGGTGAAGATGCCGGCGCAGACGACATGGGTGATGCCCATATTGGCCAGGATCAGGCGGAGATTCGTCCCGGTCAGTGCGGAATCCGTGGTCTTGGTGACCACGATCTCCCCGGGCTGCGGCGCGATGCTGGCGACGATCTGCGAATCCGGCCGGTCATGCGGCAGCAGCAGGTTGTTCCAGCCGGGCTTCTTCTGGCTCAGCGACCGGTCCGCGCCATCCGGAAGCAGGCAGGCGATGCGGGCGAAGAACACCGGGTTGCCATCGGCGCGGAAGCGCGCCAGCAGGCGCTGGATGGCCGGGATCACCGTGCCGTGCATGCGGGTGTGGAAGGGCGTCCAGGCGTGGAAGCGGGCCAGTTCCTCGCCGGCCAGCCCCGCCGGGTCCGGGCGCTCCAGATAGGTTTCCTGCACATCGATCACCAGCAGCGCGACGCGGCCGCGGACCAGCACCGGGTCCGGCGCCTCCGGCGCGCCCTGGTAGTAGAAGGAACGCCAGGCGGTCTTCCAATCCATCCCTGCCCCCATCGTTTTGGTCTGCGGCCCTTGTGCACGCAGGCCGGCCGGGGCGCTACCCGATCCCGCCCACCTCGCCTAACAAGGGGGACCAAGAAGGAGGTCCGCCCGATGCCCGACGCCAATACCGCCGATACCGGTCCCGTCCTGCCCATCGGCTTCGCCGATTCGCCCGGCCGCAACCGCCGGCTGCGGGAGCTTCTGGCCGGCAAGGAGCTGTTCATCGCCCCCGGCGCCTTCGATTGCGTCACCGCCCGGCTGGTCGATGCCTCCGGCTTCCCGGCGCTTTACATCACCGGCGCCGGCATCTCGATGAGCGCGCTGGGCGCGCCGGATGTGGCGGCCCTGTCCTTCGGCGAGATCATCGACCGCATCCGCCGCATCTGCGACGTGGTCTCCATCCCCGTCATCGCCGATGGCGATACCGGCTATGGCGGCCCGCTGAACGTGATCCGCACGGTGCGGGAATATGAGCGCGCCGGCGTCTCCGCCATCCAGATTGAGGATCAGGAATGGCCGAAGAAGTGCGGCCATGAGCCGGGGCGCAAGCTGGTCTCCACCACCGACATGCAGATGCGCATCCGCGCCGCGGTGGAAGCGCGGCGGGACCCGGATTTCGTGGTGATCGCCCGCACCGATGCCCGCGCCGGAGAGGGCCTGGCGGCCGCCATCGGCCGCGCCCGGGCCTATCGGGCGGCCGGGGCCGATGTGATCTTCGTGGAAAGCCCGCAATCCGAGGAGGAGCTGGAGGATGTCGGCCGCGCCTTCCCCGAGGTGCCGCTGCTGGCCAATATGGTGGAGGGCGGCAAGACGCCGATCCTGCCGGCGGAGCGCCTGCAGGCGCTGGGTTTTCGGCTGGCGATCTACCCGAATGCGATGACGCGGCTGATCGCCAAGGCGGGGATGGAGATGCTGGCCTCGCTGAAGGACACCGGCTCCACCAACGCCGTGGCGGGCAGCATGTACAGCCATGGCAAGCTGTGGGAGCTGTTCGACAATGCCACCTGGCGGGCGCTGGAGGACCGCTATCTGCGTGTCGAGACGCCGACCAAGGGCTGACCTGGACTGTCACGACGCAAACTGCGGCCGGCATCTCGCCGGCCGAGCGGCCGAACGGCCGCCGCCGCTTATGCGGCGAAGCCAAGCCGCGCGGATGCGCGGCGCCCGGCGTCTGAGGGGAGGATTTAGCCCTTCTTCGCAATCTCGCGGTGCTGGCGGACCACCTCCGCCATCACCCGGCGGATGAATTCCTCGGCGAAATCCTCATCGAGGCCGGCGCGGGCGGCGTTCTCCCGCAGGCGGGCGACCTTCGCCTCCTCCCGCGCCACGTCCACCGCATCCAGCCGGTGCCGGGCCTTGAGCTGGCCCACTTCCCGTGTCACCCGGAATCGCTCGGCCAGCATGGCAACCAGGGCGGTATCAATATTGTCGATGCTGCGGCGCAGTCGCCAGAGGTCCTCCGGTGCGGCCTGCTCGGCCGTGGTGTCTTCGGGCATGTCCGCCTGCCGCCTTCTCGCCTGGAACTGTGACGCGAAGGCGTAGCAGAAGCCCCCTGGCCAGGGGAAGCCGGGCCGCCCCTACAGGATCTGGCTCAGGAACATCCGGGTGCGGTCGTAGCGGGGGGCGGAGAAGAACAGCTCCGGCTCCGCCTGCTCGACGATCTCGCCCTGGTCCATGAACACCACCCGGTTCGCCACGGTGCGGGCGAAGCCCATCTCATGCGTCACCACCACCATGGTCATGCCGGTGCCGGCCAGTTCGACCATGGTGTCCAGCACCTCCTTGATCATTTCAGGGTCCAGCGCGCTGGTCGGCTCGTCGAACAGCATGATGCGGGGCGCCATGCAGAGCGCACGGGCAATGGCGACGCGCTGCTGCTGGCCGCCCGAGAGTTGCAACGGGTATTTGCGCGCCTGTTCCGGAATCCGCACGCGTTCCAGATGCGCCATGGCGGTGGCCTCTGCCTCCCGCTGCGGCATCTGCTTCACCCAGGTCAGCGCGAAGGTGCAGTTTTCCAGCACCGTCATGTGCGGGAACAGGTTGAAGGACTGGAAGACCATGCCGGTCTCCCGCAGGATCGGCGCATCCGTCTTCGCCTCGCCGGACAGGGCCCGGCCATGGATGCGGATGTCGCCCTTCTGGTGCCTCTCCAGCTGGTTGATGCAGCGGATCATGGTGGATTTGCCGGAGCCGGAGGGGCCGCAGACCACCACGCGCTCCCCTTCCGCCACGGTCAGGTCCAGGCCCTTCAGCGCCTGGAAGCTGCCATACCATTTGCTGACGCCGATGAGTTCGATCGCCGGCTTCATCGCCGCTGCCCCTCACCCAGCCGGCGTTCCAGATTCAGGCTGTATTGCGACATCAGGAAGCAGAAGACGAAGTAGATCAGCGTGATGAAGAAGAACGGCTCGATGAACAGGCCGAGCCAGCGCGTATCCTCCCCCACCGCGCGCGACATGCTGAGCAGGTCGAACAGGCCAATGATGGAGACCAGCGTGGTGTCCTTGAACAGGCCGATGAAGTTGCCGACGATGGACGGGATCATGATGCGGAGCGCCTGCGGCAGGATGATGAGGGAGGTGGACTGCCAGAAGCCCAGGCCCATCGCGGCCGCCGCCTCATACTGCCCCTTCGGGATCGCCTGCAGCCCGCCGCGCACGATCTCCGCCATATAGGCCGAGGCGAACAGGCAGACGGCGACGATGGCGCGCAGCAGGCGGTTCACCTCCACGCCCTGCGGCAGGAACAGCGGCAGCATGGTGTTGAACATGAACAGGATGGTGATGAGGGGGACGGAGCGGAACAGCTCAATGAAGGTCACGCAGAACACCCGGATCAACGGCATCTGGGACCGCCGACCGAGCGCCAGCAACACGCCGGCGGGCAGCGAGAAGGCGATGCCGATGCCGGAGATCACCAGCGTCAGGAACAAGCCGCCCCAAAGCCGCGTCTGCACCTCCACGAAGCTGAGCTGGGAGACGATCAGCAGCGCCAGCACATACAACGCCGCCAGCGCGCCCCAGCCGATGCGTCGCGCCCTTTCGTCATCCGCGGCACCCGCCAGCCGCGCGACCAGCGCGCCGAAGCCGAGGCCGAAGCGCATCTCCGCCAGCGTGGTCAGCCACACCCACAGGAAGGCCGCGCCGCCGAGCGCGATCAGCGCGGTCCAGACCAGGGTCTGTGCGCCGCCATGGAAGAAGTAGGAGACCAGCAGCGGGTACAGCAGCACCAGGCTCAGCCCGATCGCGACCTTGGACTTCACCCGCGGTAGCCACAGCGGCACCGCCCAGGCGATCAGGATCAGGAAGCCGGTGTTGATCCGCCAGACCTGGTCCTTCGGATACAGGCCATAGATCAAATTCGGAATCCAGGCCGCGACACCCGGCCAGCAGGCGCCGGAGCGGCCGACCATGTCGAGGCACTGCCGGCGATTCTCCGCCTCCCACACCGCCTTGATCAGCGCCCAGTCGATGATGGCGTAGACCACCACATAGAAGATGTAGGCGCCGAGGAACGTCAGGATGGCGTTAGGGACGGAGGAGAACAGGTTGGCCCGCATCCAGCCGACCACGCCGATGGTCGATGGCGGCGGCGGATCGGCGGGCCTCGGCGTGAAGACGAGTGGCGCATCCGACATCTCAGCGTTCCCTCAGCAGGATGCGTCGATTGTAGAGGTTCAGCACGAAGGAGACCCCGAGGCTGACCGCGCAGTAGAAGCCCATGGTCATCGCCACGATCGGAATCGCGCGGCCGGATTGGTTCAGCGAGGTGTTCATCCACACGCTCACCAGATCCGGGAAGCCGATGGCAATCGCCAGCGACGAGTTCTTCGTCAGGTTCAGGTATTGGCTGATCAGCGGCGGGATGATCACGCGCATCGCCTGCGGCAGGATGATGAAGCGCATGGTGCGGGAAGGCTTCACCCCCAGCGCGCGAGCCGCTTCCGTCTGGCCGTGACCCACGGATTGGATGCCGGCGCGCACGATCTCCGCGATGAAGCAGGAGGTGTAGATCGACAGTGCCACGATCAGCGCGCAGAAGGCGGGCGGCACGGAGAAGCCACCGCGGAAATTGAATCCGCGCAGCACCGGCCAGTCCCAGGCCAGGGGCGCACCGCTGGCCTGGAACACCAGCAGGGGCAGCAGGATGATGAGTGCCGCGCCGGCCAGGCCGGAGGGGAAGGCCCGCCCCGTGTCGCGCAGCCGCCGCCTTGCCCAGATATGCAGCAGCACCGCGCCCACCACTGCCGCCAGAAGCGCCAGCAGCACCAGGCCGAACCCATCCTCCGGTACCGGTGACGGGAAATAGGCGCCGCGATTGTTGAGGTACATGATGCCGCCGAGATCGATGCTCGCGCGCGGCAGGGGCAGCAGGTTGAACACCCCGAAATACCAGGCGATGATCTGCAGCAGCAGCGGCGTGTTGCGCAGGATCTCGATGTACCAGCGCGCCAGGGTGCGGATCAGCCAATTGGTCGAAAGCCGCGCCAGGCCCACAACCAGGCCGAGGATGCTGGCGAAGATCACGCCGATCACGGCGACCAGCAGCGTATTGGCGATGCCGACCTGGAAGACCCGGAGGTAGCTGTCGCCCTCACGATACGGGATCAGCGTGAAGGCGATGTTGAAGCCGGCGGAGACATCGAGGAAGTCGAACCCCGCCGACATGCCGCGCTGCGCCATGTTGGTGATGGTGTTCGAGACCAGGTACCAGATCAGGCCGACGACGCAGACGAAGGTGACGGCCTGGTAGAACACCGACCGCACCGTCGCATCATTGACGAAGGCGCCGAGGCGCATCGGCGCTGTGACCGGGCGGCGCAACACGGTGGTGGGGGGCGCGGTGATTTGGGACATGGGCAGCCCTGCTTGCGCGCAGGTCCGCGTGCAGGCCAAGGGCGGGCCGCGCAAACTGCGCGGCCCCCGGCCTCAGCCCATCGCGGCCCGGCCTTTCGGAAATCGGCCTGTCGGCGTAAGGCGAATAAGGCTCAGCGGAACGGCATGGCGTAGAGAATGCCGCCATTGGTCCACAGCGCGTTCAGCGAACGCTCCCGCGGAATGCCGATCGGCGTGTTGGCGCCGACATTGCGCTCATAGATCTCGCCGTAATTGCCGACATGGCGCAGCACGCGCACCATGAAGTCGTTCGGCAGGCCCATGCCCTGGCCGACATTGCCCTCGACGCCCAGCAGGCGCTTGATGCCGGGGTTCGGCGAGCGCAGCATTTCCGTGACATTGGCGGAGGTGACGCCCATCTCCTCGGCTTCGATCATGCCGAACAGCACCCAGCGGACGATGTCGCCCCAGTTGTTGTCGCCATGCCGCACCACCGGGCCCAGCGGCTCCTTCGAGATGGTCTCGGGCAGGATCATGTGGTCGTTCGGGGTCGGGAAGGCGGAACGCCGCGCGGCGAGGCCCGACTTGTCGTTGGTGTAGGCATCGCAGCCGCCGCCGAGATAGGTCTCCACCAGCACATTGACGTTCTCATTCGTCACGGCGGTGAAGCGCATGTTGTTGGCGCGGAAATAGTCGGCGAGGTTGAGTTCGGTCGTCGTGCCGGTCAGCACGCAGATGGTCGCGCCATCCAGTTCCCGGGCCGAGGTGATATTGGAGGCGCGCGGCACCACGAAGCCCTGGCCGTCGTAGAAATTCACGCCGGCGAATTCCAGGCCGAGCTGCCCGTCGCGCACCGCCGTCCAGGTGGTAGTGCGGGACAGCATGTCGCTTTCGCCATTGGCCAGCGAGGTGAAGCGCACCGCCGACGTCACCGACTGGTACTGCACCTTGCTCGGGTCGTTGAAGATGGCGGCCGCGACGCCGCGGCACATGTCCACATCCATGCCGGACCAGGTGCCATTGGCCGCCAGCGCGTAGAAGCCCGGCGTGGGCAGCCCGACCTGGCAATTCAGGCTGCCGCGGTCACGAACCTGCTGAAGCGTCTGCTGCGCGGAAGCCGTGCCCGCAACGCCAAGAATCGTCGCCGCTGCGACGAGCAGCGATACACCAATCCTCATCCCATCAAACTCCCAGATTTATTTCGCTGAAGCCCCTGCAAATGGTGTGCCACATCCTCATCGGGACGCATGCGTTTCCTGGTCTTGGCCAGACACCACTTCGAGAGCGACGCTAGGGGGATCGAGAAATGGTTTCAAGGACTATGTTAAGCGGGCGTTACCTCCGGCTCAGGTCACGACGGATGGCGCATCGCGGCCGGTATGCTGCGCGATTTCCGCAATCTCCCGCGCCGCGGCGATCACCGGGGCCAGCACATCCTGCGTCTCCAGCGCGTGGCGCGCGGCATCCGGCTCGAAGCGTTCGAGATAGACGCGCAGCGTGGCGCCAACCGTCCCGGTGCCGGACAGCCGGAACACCGCGCGCGCATCCTCCACGAACAGGATGCGGACACCCTGCTGCGCGGTGACGGAGCCATCGACCGGATCGGTATAGGCGAAGTCGTCGCAGGCGGAGACGGTGAGGCCGGCGAAGGATTTGCCGGGCAGCGTCCCGAGCCGCGCGCGCAGCGCCGTCATCAGCCCCTGCGCGGCGGTGGCGTCCACCTCCTCGTAGTCATGACGCGTGTAGTAGTCACGCCCGAAGCGCGCCCAATGCTCACGCAGGATGGCATCGGCGCGCTGCCCTGTGGCGGCCAGGATGTTGAGCCAGAGCAGCACCGCCCATAGCCCGTCCTTCTCCCGCACATGGTCCGATCCGGTGCCGGCGCTTTCCTCGCCACACAGGGTGATGCGACCGGAATCGAGCAGGTTGCCGAAGAACTTCCAGCCTGTCGGCGTCTCGTAGCAGGGAATGCCGAGCGCCTTCGCCACGCGGTCCACCGCCCGGCTCGTGGGCATGGAGCGCGCCACGCCCGCCAGGCCCCGCGCATAGCCTGGCGCGCAGCGGGCGTGGGCGACGAGCACGGCGAGGCTGTCGCTCGGTGTCACGAACAGGCCGGGTGCCACGATCATGTTGCGGTCGCCGTCGCCGTCGGAGGCTGCGCCGAAATCCGGCGCATCCGCGCCCATCATGGCCGCCATCAGCTCCGCCGCATGCACCGGGTTGGGGTCCGGGTGGTGGCCGCCGAAATCGGGCAGTGGCGTGCCGTTGCGCACCGTGCCGGGCGCGGCGCCGAGCGCACCTTCCAGGATCGCGTGGGCATAGGGGCCGGTGATGGCGCTCATCGCGTCGAACTGCATGCGGAAGCCGCCGGCGAACAGCTTCGCGATGGCATCGAAATCGACCAGCTTGCGCATCATCGTGGCGTAGTCCGCCACCGGGTCCACCACCGCCACCACGCAATCACCGACCCGCTGCTCGCCGACCCGGTCGAGGTCGAGATCGGGCACGTCCAGCATGGCGTATTCGGTGATGGCGCTGGCGCGGCGGAAGATGGCGCTGGTGATGTCCTCCGGCGCCGGGCCGCCATTCGCCGCGTTGAACTTGATGCCGAAATCGCCATCCGGCCCGCCCGGATTGTGGCTGGCCGAAAGCACCACGCCACCGATCGCGCCGGAGATGCGGATGAGGTTGGAGGCGGCGGGCGTGGACAGCAACCCGCCCTGCCCCACCAGAACGCGAGCAAAGCCATTGGCAGCGGCGATCTTCAGCGTGGCCTGCACCACCTCCCGGTTCAGGAAGCGGCCATCGCCGCCGACCACCAGCGTGGCACCCTGCCGCGCCGCGCCCAGCATGTCGAAGATCGCCTGGACGAAATTCTCCACGTAATGCGGCTGCTGGAAGACCGTCACCTTCTTCCGCAGGCCGGAGGTGCCGGGCTTCTGGTCGCTGAAGGGCGTGGTGGCGATGTGGCGAAGGGTCATGCGTGGTCTCCCGGCTTTTGCCGACACTTCGCCCCCTGGCGCCGCCCGCGGCAAGTCCCCCTTACGTCTCGGCCAGCCCGCGGTTGCGCAGCAACGCCTGCACGGAAGGCGGCCGGCCGCGGAAATCGACATACAGATCCATCGGATCGCGCGTGTCGCCGGCCTGGTAGATCACCTTCAGCTTGGCCGCCAGCGCCGGGTCGAAGGGGTCGCCGGCTTCCTCGAAGGCTTCGAAGGCATCGGCATCCAGCACCTCGGCCCACATATAGGCGTAGTAGCCCGCCGCGTAGCCGCCGCCGGCGAACAGGTGCTGGAAATGCGCCGGGCGGTGGCGCAGGCCGATCGCCTCCGGCATGCCGATCTCGCCCAGGAACTCTTCCTCGAACCGTACCACATCAAGGCCCTGCGGATCGGGATGCGTGTGCAGCGCCAGGTCGATCAGCGCGGAGGAGACGAATTCCACGCTGGCAAAGCCCTGGCCATCCTGGCGTGCCGCGAGCAGCCGGCGCAGCAGGTCTTCCGGCAGCGGCTCGCCGCTTTCGTGGTGGCGCGCATGGGTGCGGAGAATTTCGGGCACCTCCAGCCAATGCTCCAGCACCTGGCTCGGGAACTCGACGAAATCCGCCAGCACCGCGGTGCCGGATTGCGAGGGGTGGTGCGCGGTGGAAAGCAGGCCGTGCAGCGCATGGCCGAATTCATGGAACAGCGTCCGCGCCTCGTCGAAGGACAGCAAGGCGGGCGAGGATTTGGCGATGTTGTTGTTGTTCACGACAATCGGCGTCACCGGGCCCGGCGCAGAGTCATCGGCCAGCCCGTGTCCCACGCGATAGCTGCTCATCCAGGCGCCGGAGCGCTTGCCGGCACGGGCGAAACTGTCCAGCAGGAACACGCCGCGATGCGCGCCGGCCTCGTCCTGCATGTCGAAGGCGCGGACATCCGGGTGATAGACGGGAATATCCGGGCGCTCCACGAAGCGCACGCCGAACAGGCGCCGCGCCGTGTCGAACACCGCGGCCAGCATGCCCTCCAGCGGGAAATACGGCTTGGTCAGGCTTTCATCGATGTCGTGCCGCGCGCGGCGGGCGATCTCGGCGTAGTGGCGCCAGTCCCAGGCCGCGATCGGGTGGCCGGCCAGCGCCTCCAGCTCGGCGCGCTCCACCGCGGCACGGCGTTTCGCGGGTGCCCAGACCTGGTGCAGCAGGTCAGACGCCGCCGCGGCGTTGCGCGCCATGTTGTCGGCCAGCCGCCAGGCGGCGAAATCTTCATGGCCGAGCAGCTGCGCGCGTTCCGCCCGCAATGCGAGAATGTCCTTGATCAGCGCCGTGTTGTCCCGCGCGCCGAGGCCGCGCGCCACCCAGGCGCGCCACGCCACCTCCCGCAGATCGCGCCGCGTGGAGAACACCAGGAAGGGCTCGATCGAAGACCGGGACAGGGTGATGACCCAGCCCTCCACCCCACGCTCCCGCGCCGACTCCCGCGCCGCATCGCGGGCGAAATCCGGCAGGCCGGCGAGGTCGGCCTCGGCCAGCACCAGCTGCCACTCCGTCTCATCCGCCAGCACATTCTGACCGAATTGCGTGTGCAGCACGGCCAGCCGCGTGGAGATCGCCGCCATGCGGTCCCGCCCCGCCGCATCCAGCGCCGCGCCGCTGCGCACCAGCCCGGCATGCAGCCGCACCAGCAGCCGGTCCCGCGCCGCATCCAGGCCGAGGCTCGCGCGCCGGTCCAGCAACATGGAGATGCGGGCGAACAGCGCCGGGTTCAGCGCGATATCGGCGCGGTGCCGGGCAAGCCGCGGCGCATAGTCGCGCTCAATGGCCTGGTAGGCGTCCGTCGCCTGGCTGGAGACCAGGTTGAAGAACACGCTCCGCACCCGGTCCAGCGTGCGACCGCTGCGCTCCAGCGCCTCCACCGTATTGACGAAGTTTTCCCGAGTCGGATCGGCGCCGATGGCCGCGATTTCCGCCACCTGCTCGGCCATCCCCTGGTCGAAGGCTGGGCCGAAGTGCTCGGGCAGGATCAGGTCGAAGGGGGGCACGCCAAAGGGCGTGGTCCAGGGGGCGAGCAGCGGGTTCGTGATCATGTCCCCACAGATAGGGTCTCAGGCCGCCGCGGTCACGCTTTCCTCCGGCCGCTCCTCCGGCCCGTTCGGGTCGCCCGGCGCGGTTTCCCAGGCGAGGCCGACCAGCACCACGCTGCGCCGCCCGCCGCGCTCGGCACGCACCACCAGCGCGCCCTGCTCCTCCATATAGGTCAGCAGCCGCCGCGCCCGGCCGATGGAGCGGCTGCCATAGGCGCGCGCCAGCGTGGCGTCGGAGGGGCAGGGAAGCCGCTCCAGCGCGGCGCGGGCCAGCAGCAGGAAGACGCCCTGCACATCATCCGGCAGCGCCTCCGCCCGCGCCACCGCCTGCGCCCATTCGCTGCCCTCCGCCGCCTCCGCGCCGATGCCGGCCCGCGCGGTGGTCAGCAGGCGGCGGAAGGCAGGAATGTCGATGGCCGGGCCGGCCACCTCCTCGATCCGGCAGCGGACGAGAAAGTCCTGGTACAGCACGCTGGCCGGCCGGAACGGCGCATCCGGCTCCGCCAGAATTTTTTTCAATACACCCGCGATCTGGCGGCGGTGCGCCGCCTTTTGCTCGGCGGTGGGGGGCGCCACGGGTTCGGCCGCGGGCAAGGCGGGGCGGGCCTGGGCGAGCTGGGCCAGCAGGTCGGGCGCGGCGGCGCGCGGCATGCGGCGCGGTGGGCGCGGCGTCTCGGGCTCCGGCGCCACCAGGATCAGCTCGCGTGCCTCCGCGGCGCTGGCCTGGCTCGGCGGCGGCACCAGCTTCGGGCCGGCGCTGCGCGACCCGGTCTCCACCACGCCGACCCGCACCCGCAGCGGGCGGCGGGACACGGCCGGGCCGAGCGCCATGAAATGGCCGCGCTCCAGGTCCCGGAACATCTCCGCTTGGCGCCGCTCCATCCCCAGCAGATCGGCCGCGCGGGCCATGTCGATATCGAGGAAGGTTCGCCCCATCATGAAGTTCGACGCCTCCGCCGCGACGTTCTTCGCCAGCTTCGCCAGGCGCTGAGTCGCGATCACCCCGGCCAGCCCGCGCTTGCGGCCGCGGCACATCAGGTTGGTCATGGCGCCGAGCGCCGCACGGCGGGCCTCGTCCGAGGTTTCGCTGGCGGCGGCAGGCGCAAAAAGCTGCGCCTCATCCACCACCACCATCACCGGGTTCCAGGCATCGCGGTCCACGTCGAACAGTCCGCCCAGGAAGGCGGCGGCGAGGCGAAGCTGCTGTTCGACCTCGACATGCTCCAGGTTCAGCACGACCGAGACGCGGTGCCGCCGCACCCGCTCCGCCACCTGCTGCAAGGCCGTGTCGGTGTAGTCGGCCGCATCCACCACCAGATGCCCGAAGCGATCCGACAGGGAGGTGAAATCCCCCTCCGGGTCCACCACCACCTGCTGCACCCAGGGGGCGGATTGCTCCAGCAGCCGGCGCAGCAGATGCGACTTGCCGGAGCCGGAATTGCCCTGCACCAGCAGGCGGGTGGACAGCAATTCCTCCAGGTCGAAGCAGGCCGGCGTGCCGGTGGCGCTCATGCCGATATCGATGGCGATGGTCATCCAGGACTCCAGGGGCGGGGCGGAGGAGTAGCCGCAACCCGGCCTGCCCGGAAGGCGCATCTGCCAGCGCCTTGATTCCACGCGGGTCCTGCGGCGACTCGGCCGGGCCTACCCCAGCTTGCGGCCGATCGCCCGCATCCAGACCAGCACCGCGCTGGCCCCGGCATCCGGCTGCCCCAGCGCCCGGTCGCCGAGATAGGCGGCGCGGCCGAGGCGTGGGCGCATGGTGGCGGTGGCCGCCGTCCCGGCTTCCGCCGCCGCCACCGCCGCGGCCCAGGCTTCGGCGGGTGTGCCCGGCGCGGCGGCAAAGGCCTCCGCCGCCGGGTGCAGCGCATCCAGCATGGTGCGGTCGCCCGGCCGGGCGCCGCCCAGTTCCCCAATCGCCGCGACGGCCTGCCGGAAGGCCTCCGCCCAGGCGGCGCGATCCGCCGGGGCATCCCCCAGCACCTGCGCCGCGCGCAGCAGCGCGGTGGCGTAGAATGGCCCGGAACTGCCGGCGATCGCCCGCCGCAGCGCCTGCGCCATGGCAGCGAGCGCAGAGGCCGGCGTGGCAAAGGCCGCCTCCGGCAACGCCCGGATCGCCGCCGCGCCGCGCGCCATGGACAGGCCGAGATCGCCATCCCCCGCATGGCTGTCGAGCGCCGTCAGCGCCGCCTCCTCCGCCTCCAGCGCCGCGGCCACGGCCAGCGCCACGCGCCGCAACGCGGGGGCGAGCGGGCCGGGTTCCGGGTGCGACGCCTCGGCCTCGGCGGGGGTCGCGACGGTGGCGCGCGGCGCCAGCGACCGCCCGATCGACGGCGCCAGCCGCTCGAGCGGCCGCGCCAGGATGTTGGCCACCACGAGGTCGAAGCCGCCGGC